>JBDTPG010000178.1:0-5793 GCA_039932815.1 Caldimonas sp. | reverse complement strand
CTCGACGTCCGCATCTCGACGATGCCGACCCAGTACGGCGAGTCGGTGGTGATGCGCCTGCTCAGCCAGAGCACCGGCCTGCTCCGCCTCGACCGCCTCGGCATGCCGGCGCCGATGCTCGCCAAGGTCCGCCACGCGCTCGGGCGCATCGGCGGCATGATCCTCGTCACCGGGCCGACCGGCAGCGGCAAGACGACCACCCTCTACGCCGCGCTCGCCGAGATCAACGCCCCCGATCGCAAGATCATCACCGTCGAGGACCCGGTCGAGTACCGCCTGCCCGGCATCAACCAGGTGCAGGTGCACGAGAAGATCGAGCTCGGCTTCGAGCGCGTGCTGCGCTCCGCCCTGCGCCAGGACCCGGACGTGATCCTGGTCGGCGAGATGCGCGACCGCACCACCGCCGAGATCGGCCTGCGCGCCGCCCTCACCGGCCACCTCGTGCTGTCGACGCTGCACACCAACGAGGCGGCGAACACGCCGATCCGCCTGCTCGACATGGGCGTGCCGGCGTACATGGTCGCGATGTCGCTCCACCTCGTCATCGCCCAGCGCCTGGTGCGCATGGTCTGCGAGGAGTGCAGCGCCCCTCACGAGCCAAGCGCGCAGGAAAGCGCGTGGTTGCTGCACACTGCCGCCGCCAAGGCGCCGGGCGCGGCACCGAACTATCGCCGCGGCCTCGGCTGCTCGCGCTGCAACGGCACCGGCTACGCCGGCCGCAGCGCCGTCTACGAGATGCTCGAGATGACCCGGCCGCTGGTGCAGGCCGCCAACGGCGGCTCGCCGGTCGAGTTCGTCCGCCTCGCCCACGCCCAGATGAACGGCGCGACCATGCTCGCGCACGCCCTCGCCCTGATCGGCCAGGGACTGACGACGATCGAGGAGGCGATGCGCATCTCGGTGCAGCTCGACGCCTGATGGCGGTCTTCAGCTACAGCGCTCGCGATTCGGGCGGCGTCCTGCGCCAGGGCGTGCTCGAAGGCGCGAGCGCCGCGGCGATCGCCGACGTGCTCAGCAGCGGCGGCAGCACGCCGGTCCGGATCGAGGCGGCGAGCGCGGCCGTGCCCGCGACCGCGTCGGCCGGCGCGATCTGGGGTCGCGGCCCGAAGCTCGGCAGCACCGACGTGCTCCTCTTCAGCCGCCAGCTGCACTCGCTGCTCAAGGCCGGCATCCCGATCACGCGTGCCCTCGGCGGGCTGCAGGACTCGGCCGGGCCGGCCATGGCCGGCGTGATCCGGCAGACGCGCGAAAGCCTCGAGGGCGGCAACGCGCTGTCGCTGTCGATGGCGCGCCAGCACGGCGTCTTCTCGGCGTTCTACATCGCGATGGTGCGCATCGGCGAGCTGACCGGCCGCCTCGACGAGGTGTTCATGCGCCTCTTCCATCACCTTTCGTTCGAGAGGCTGATGCGCGACCAGGTGCGCACGGCGCTGCGCTATCCGAGCTTCGTCGTCGCCGTCATGGCGGTGGCGATCGTCGTCATCAACCTGTTCGTCATTCCCGCGTTCCAGAAAGTGTTCGAAGGCTTCGGCGCCGAGCTGCCGCTGATGACGCGGATCCTGGTCGGCTTCTCGCACTTCATGGTCGTCGGCTGGCCGTGGCTGATCGCGGGAGCGGCGTTCGCCTGGTTCGCCTTTCGCGCCTGGCTGCGCACCGGCCCCGGCCGCTACGCGTGGGACCGCACCCTCCTGCGCCTGCCGATCGCCGGCAAGATCATGACCAAGGCGACGCTCTCGCGCTTCGCCCGCAGCTTCGCGCTGGCGCTGAAGAGCGGCGTGCCGGTGGTCGAGGCGATGGTCGTCGTCGCCTCGACCGTGGAGAACAGCTACGTCGCGCGCGCCGTCGAGAAGATGAAGGAAGGCGTCGAGCGCGGCGACACGCTGCTGCGCACGGCCGCGGCGAGCCACATCTTCACGCCGGTGGTGCTGCAGATGATCGCCGTCGGCGAGGAGTCGGGCTCGCTCGACGAGATGCTCGCCGAAGTCGCCGACTTCTACCAGCAGGACGTCGAGTACGAGCTGAAGACGCTGTCGTCGCAGATCGAGCCGATCCTGATCGTCTTCCTGGGCATCGTCGTCCTCGTCCTCGCCCTCGGCGTGTTCCTGCCGATCTGGGATCTCGGCCGGGTCTCGATCAAGCGTTGATCCGGCATGGCCGGGCGCTCAAGTTCGCGGCAGCGCGGCCGATAGACCCCGGGAGTGGCGTGCTCGGCGCTTCGGGGGCTGCACGCCAGGCGATGTGGCCGGTGTTGGGGCCGCTGTTCGAGCTATCGGCGCGGCCGGCGGCGATCACAGTCCCAACCTGTCCGACCGGCTTTGCGCCGGAGGCGGTTTCGCGCGGAGACGTACATGCGGCGGGTACAACGAGGTTTCACCCTGATCGAGCTGGTCGTCGTGCTGACGATCGTGGCGGTGCTCGCCGCGATCGCGCTGCCGCGCTTCGTCGATCTCCAGCGCGACGCGCGCATCGGCCACCTGCAGGGCGCACGCGGCGCCGTCGCCAGCGCCGCGACCCTCGTTCATTCGGCGGTGCTGGCGCGACGCGGCGTTGCCGACACCGTCGCCTGCCCGGCCTCGCCCGGCGTCTTCGCCGACAACAGCCTCGCCGGCGCAGGCACCGCCTGCACCGAAGCCGGCATCGTCCGAACCCACCACGCCTTTCCGGCCTCGACCGCGATCGGCACCGCCGGCATCGTCTCGGCCGCGGGCATCGGCGGCGCCTTCGTGCCGACCGCCGCGAACCTCGCCGCCGACGGCTACGCCGTCGCCGTGGCCGCCGGGGTCACGACGTTCCAGCGCATCGACGCCGCCGTGCCGGCGAACTGCAGCTTCACCTACAGCGAGCCGGCCGCCGCCGGCGCGGCCGCGACCTTCTCGGCCGCGGTCACCACCGGCTGCTGAGCAGCACCCTGTCACCTGGCCCTCACCTTCGAGGAAACATCATGAACAAGCAACGCGGTTTCACCCTGATCGAGCTCGTCGTCGTCATCATCATCCTCGGCGTCCTCGCCGCGGTCGCGGTGCCGAAGTTCATCGACCTCTCGATCGACGCGCACAACGCGTCGGCCAAGGGCGTCGCCGGCGCCATCGCCTCGGGCTCGTCGATCAACTTCGCGGCACGCTCGGCGGGCAACGCCAGCGCGGTGGTCATCAACCAGGCCAACGTCTGCACCGCCGCGATCCTGCAGCCGCTGCTGACCGGCACGAGCGTCGTGCTCACCGCGGTGGCGCCCACGACCGACGATCAGTTCCTGGTCGGCGGCGCGGGCAACTGCTCGGGCGCCCTGACCAACGTGAGCTGCACGCTGACGCCGAAGGGCACCGGCGTGACCGCAGCGGCGGCCACCGTGATGTGCGCCCGCTGAGCGGAGCGCGAGCACCGAGCGGCCTCACGCCGCGACCCGCATGAACGCACAACGCGGCTTCACGATCGCCGAGCTGGTGATCGTCATGGTCATCGTCGGCGTGCTCTCCGCCGTCGCCGTGCCGCGCCTCTTCGACAAGAACGAATTCGCCGCGCGCGGCGGCCGCGACTTCCTCGCCAGCGGCCTGCGCTACGCGCAGAAGTCGGCGATCGCGCTGCGCCGCAACGTCTGCGTCGACATCGCCGGCTCCACCGTCACGGCGACGATTGCCGCGGCACCGGGCAGCGACCAGCCTTGCAATGGCGGTGCCGCCCTGCTGCACCCGGCCAACAACCTGGGATACGCCGATCCGGCCAACGCGCTGCCCGGGGGCGCCAGCGTCGCGGCGAACGCGAGCCTCGTCTTCGATGCGCTCGGCCGGCCGCTCGCGGCACCCGCCGCGCCGCTCGCCGCGGCGATGACCATCGCCGTCATCGGCCATTCCGTGCCGGTGACGATCGAGCCCGAGACCGGCCTCGTCCACTAGCGCCGGCGAGGCCATTCTCATGTCGCGCCGACCCGCCGTTTCCCTCACGCCTCGCACGCGGAGCGGCGGCGTCGGCCTGGTCGAGATCATTCTCTTCATCGCCATCGTCGGCGCGGCGCTGGCCGGCGTGCTCGTCGTCTACGACCGCGCCGTGCGCGGCAGTGCCGACCCGCTGGTGAGGAAGCAGGCGATCGCGATCGCCGAGTCGCTCCTCAACGAGGTGCTGGCGCAGCCCCTCACCTACTGCGATCCCCAGGACGCCGCCAACGACCCGGCGGCGCCCCCGGCATCGACGGCCGCCTGCACTGGCGGCGCGGCGGCGTCCGAAGACAGCGGCGGCGGCCCGCTCGGGCCGCGGCCGGCGAGCGAGAGCCGCTTCTCCGCCACGGACCCGTTCGACAACGTCGCCGACTACGCCGGCTACGCGATGAACGGCGGCATCTACAGCCTCGACAACGGCGCCGTGCCGATCGCCGGGCTGGGCGCGTACTCGGCCACCGTGACGGTGACTCGCGCCGGCGCCGCCCTCGGCCTGGCGAGCGACGGCGACGCGCTGCGCGTCGACGTGCTCGTGAGCGGCCGCGGCGAGACCATCACGCTGACGGGCTACCGCCTGCGCCACTCGCCGGCGGCAACCGGATGACCGCCTCGCGCCTTCCGCTGCGAGCGTCGCACTGCCGCGGCTTCACGCTGCTCGAGATCGTCCTCGTCATGGCCATCACCGGCGTCGTCGCGGCGATGGTCGGCGTCTTCATCCGCCAGCCGATCGATGCCTACGTCGACCAGGTGCGCCGCGCCGAGCTCAGCGACACCGCCGATCTCGCCCTGCGGCGCATCTCGCGCGAGCTCGCGCGGGCCTTGCCGAACAGCGTTCGCGTCGATCCCGGCGGCACGATGCTCGAGTTCCTGCCGGTCGCCGCCAGCGGCCGCTACCGCGCTGCTCCCGCTGCCGACGGCAGCGGCGATTTCCTCGACTTCGACGATCCGGCCGACACGACCTTCGACGTGCTCGGCGCGCCGATCGACGTCGCCGCCGGCAGCCAGCTGGTCGTCTACAACCTCGGCCTGCCCGGCGCCGACGCCTACAGCGGCGAATCGCGGCGCGCGCTCGTGACGAGCGGCAATGCACTCGCCTCGCTCGGCTACGCGACCGGCGGCACGCAGTTCCCGTTCCGCTCGCCAGGCAACCGCTTCCAGATCGTGCCCGGCGCGGTCACCTACGCCTGCCTGCCCGGCGCCGGCGGCACCGGGCAGCTGCGCCGCTATTCCGGCTATCCGATCCAGGCGGCGCAGCCGGTCGACGCGGGCGCGGCACCGCTCGCCGCGCTCGCCGGTCGCGATGCCGGCCTGCTCGCCGACAAGGTCGAGAGCTGCTCGTTCGGCTTCGGCGCCGGCCCGGCATCGCGCATCGGCGTCGTCACCCTCAACCTCACTCTCGTCGCCAGCGGCGAGCGCCTGACCCTCGTGCACCAGGTGCACGTCGACGGTTCGCCATGACGGCGCCGTTCACCGCACGATCGGCGACGCGCGGCTTCGCGCTCGTCTCGGCGATCTTCATCCTCGTCGTCCTGGCCCTGCTCGGCGCGATGATGGTCGCGCTGTCGTCGACGCAGCACGTCGGCCAGGCGCGCGACCTGTTCGGCTCGCGCGCCTACTTCGCGGCGCGCGCCGGCATCGAGTGGGGCGTCTACGCCGCGCTGCGCAACGGCGCCTGCGCGCCGAGCACGACACTGCCGGCCCTGGCCGGATCGGCGACGGGATTCGCGGTCGTCGTCGCCTGCAGCGTCAGCGGCCCGTTCGACGAAGGCGGCACGTCGGTTCGCGTCTATCAGGTCACGTCGACGGCGACGCACGGCAGCGCCGGCGCGCCGGATCAGGTCGAGCGGCAACTGCAGGCGCAGGT
>JBDTPG010000177.1:0-5868 GCA_039932815.1 Caldimonas sp. | reverse complement strand
CCTGCCTCGCATTGCGCGCGACCTCGGTCATGCCGCGCTTGTGGCCGTCGAGCTCTTCGAGCGTGATCATCGGCAGATAGATGTCGTGTTCGTCGAAGCGGAACAGCGACGTCGGGTCGTGCATCAGCACGTTGGTGTCGAGCACGAACAGGGTGGCCGGCCCGGTGCCGCGGGGCTTCCTCTGGCGCTCCGGGCGAGCGGCGACGGCCTGGGTCGCGAGCGGCGGCGCGGCGGGCGCCTTCGCGGCGACCGGCGCCGCCGCCGGCAGCGCGCCTTCGTTCGACAGCTCGAGCAGCGCCGGCGCCACCGGCTCGCCACCGGGCTGGGCGCGACCGCCGCGCCGTGCCGGGCGATGCGCTGCCTGGGATTCGAAGTCGGCGCGGCTCAGGAAGTCGGCGCGCTTGGCCGGAGGCTTGGGCAGGGGCATCTGGAGCTCGGTGTCGGGGGCGACCCCTTTGGGATGGCAAACGGCATGCTGCGGGAGGCAGCCGATGCGGCGCCGGCCCGATGCCGGCGCGGCCGGCGGCCGCGGACGATCAGCCGGCTTTCTTGATGGCCTTGACGGCCTTCAGCACTTCCTCGACGTGGCCGGCGACCGTCAAGCCGCGCCACTCGGCGCGAAGCATGCCGGTGCCGTCGATCAGGAAGGTGCTGCGCTCGATGCCCTTCACCTTCTTGCCGTACATGATCTTGTTCTTGACCACGCCGAACATGTGGCAGAGCTTTTCTTCGGTGTCGGCGATCAGCTCGAACGGCAGCTCGAGGTTCTGCTTGAAGCGATCGTGCGAGGCCATGTTGTCGCGCGAGACGCCGAACAGCACGGCGCCGGCCTTGACGAATTCCTTGTAGTGATCGCGGAACTGCATCGCCTCGGTGGTGCAGCCGGGGGTGTTGTCCTTGGGGTAGAAATACAGGACGACGATCTTGCCGGCGTAGGCCTGCGGTGTGAACTTCACCCCTCCTGTTGCGAGCGCTTCAAATTCCGGGACCGGTTTATTGATTGCAGGCGTCATGAAGCTCTTGTCGCTAAGCCCAGGCGGCGGGCCGTAACCAGGTGCCCCCGTCTCGGGGCTTAACCCGTGATTATAGGGCTTGCCCCTACGGGGTCGAAGCCTCCCGTGCTCAGCGAACGGCGGGACCGGCGGCGCCGAAAAGCAGCGCGGCGACGACCGAGCGGCCCTCGGCGAGGAGCACGTTGTAGGTGCGGCACGCGGCCGCGGTGTCCATCGTCTCGACGCCGATGCCGGCGTCGATCAGCGGCCGAAGCAGGGCAGGCGCGGGAAAGCGAAGGCGCGCGCCGCTGCCGAAGATGACGAGCTCCGGCCCGAGCGCGGCGATGCGCGCAAAAGCGTCGGCCGAGAGCGAGTCGAAGGAGTCGACTCGCCACGGCACGACATCGCCGCGCCACGGGACGACGACGCTCTGCACGTGCTCGATGCCGTTGACGGCGATGCCGTCGGGGCCGTGGCGGGCGATCGCGTTCTGGCCCTCGATCCGGTCGGCGCGCATTTTCATGACGTGATTATCGGAGCCGGCGTCGGCGACGCTGCGAGAGCCGCGCCGAGGGCCGGTCGCAGCGACCCCTGTGGTCAAATATCAGGTTGCCTTCGGGCCCTCGAATCGCCGGAGCCGTCCTCGTGCAACCACTTCACAAGTCGAGCAAGCTGGCCAACGTCTGCTACGACATCCGCGGCCCCGTCCTCGAGAAGGCGCGCCAGATGGAGGAAGAGGGCCAGCACATCATCAAGCTCAACATCGGCAACATCGCCGCGTTCGGGCTCGAGCCGCCGGACGAGATCGTCCAGGACATGATCAGGAACCTGCCCAACGCGGCGGGATACACCGACTCCAAGGGCCTGTTCGCACCGCGCAAGGCGATCGTCCACTACACCCAGCAGAAGCACGTCAAGGGCGTGACCGTCGACGACGTCTTCCTCGGCAACGGCGCCTCCGAGCTGATCACGATGAGCATGAACGCCTTGCTCAACGACGGCGACGAGGTGCTGATCCCGGCGCCCGACTATCCGCTCTGGACGGCGTCGGTGGCGCTCTCGGGCGGAACGCCGGTCCACTACCTGTGCGACGAGGCCAACGACTGGCTTCCCGACCTCGACGACATGGCCGCCAAGGTCACGGCGAGGACACGCGCGATCGTCGTCATCAACCCGAACAACCCGACCGGCGCGCTCTATTCCGACGAGTTGCTCGTGAAGATCGTCGAGCTGGCGCGCCGCCACGGCCTGATCGTCTTCGCCGACGAGATCTACGACAAGACGCTCTACGACGGCAACACCCACACCTCGATCGCCTCGCTCGCCGAGGACGTTCTCTTCCTCACCTTCAACGGCCTGTCGAAGAACTACCGCTCGTGCGGCTACCGCGCCGGCTGGATGGTCGTCTCGGGAGAGAAGCGCCACGCCGCCGACTACATCGAGGGGCTCGGCATGCTGGCGTCGATGCGGCTGTGCTCGAACACGCCCGGCCAGCTCGCGATCCAGACCGCGCTGGGCGGCTACCAGAGCATCGACGACCTCGTCGCGCCGGGCGGGCGGCTGGCGCGCCAGCGCGACCTCGCGCACCAGCTGCTGACGGCGATCCCCGGCGTCACCTGCGTCAAGCCGAAGGCGGCGCTGTACATGTTCCCGAAGCTCGATCCGAAGCTCTACCCGATCGAGGACGACCAGCAGTTCGCCTACGAGCTGCTCGCCGAGCAGAAGGTCCTGATCGTCCAGGGCACCGGGTTCAACTGGCCCGCGCCCGACCATTTCCGCGTCGTCTTCCTGCCGAACTCCGACGACCTCGTCGAGGCGATGGGCCGCATCGCCACCTTCCTCGAGCACTACCGGGCGCGGCACGCGGCGAAGGCGGGCGCGCAGCCGTCGTTCGCATGAAACCGTTCCAGGTCGGGCTGCTCGGCGCCGGCGTCGTCGGCGGCGGCACCTTCGCGGTCCTGCAGCGCAACCAGGAGGAGATCCGGCGCCGCGCCGGCCGCGAGATCCGCATCGCGCACGTCGTCGACCTCGATCTGGCGCGGGCGCGCCGGGTCGCCGGCGACGCCGCCGAGGTCGGCAACGACGCGCGCGCGCTGATCGCGCGGCCCGAGATCGACGCCGTGATCGAGCTGATCGGCGGCACGGGGATCGCGCGCACGCTCGTGCTCGAGGCGATCGGCGCCGGCAAGCACGTCGTCACTGCCAACAAGGCGCTGCTGGCCGTGCACGGCACCGAGATCTTCGCGGCGGCGCGCGAGAACGGCGTCGTCGTCGCCTTCGAGGCCGCGGTCGCCGGCGGCATCCCGATCATCAAGGCGCTGCGCGAAGGCCTCACCGCCAACCGCATCGAGTGGATCGCCGGAATCATCAACGGCACGACCAACTTCATCCTGTCGGAGATGCGCGAGAAGCGGATCGACTTCGCGAGCGCGCTCGCCGACGCGCAGCGGCTCGGCTACGCCGAGGCCGACCCGACCTTCGACATCACCGGCGTCGACGCCGCCCACAAAGCGACGATCCTGAGCGCGATCGCCTTCGGCGTGCCGGTGCAGTTCGCCAAGGCCTACGTCGAGGGGATCGTCGACCTGCAGGCGGCCGACATCGCCTACGCCGAGCAGCTCGGCTATCGGATCAAGCTGCTCGCGATCACGAAGCGGCGCCACGCCGGCCGGTCGGCCGGCGTTCTCATGACGGGCGAACCCGGCGGCAACGCCGCCGGGATCGAGCTCCGCGTCCATCCGACGCTGGTGCCGGCACGGAGGCTGATCGCCAACGTCGAAGGCGCGATGAACGCGGTGATGGTGCAAGGCGACGCCGTCGGCACGACGCTCTACTACGGCAAGGGCGCGGGCGCCGAGCCGACCGCGTCGGCGGTGATCGCCGACCTGGTCGACATCGCCCGGCTCGCGACCGCCGACCCCGACCATCGCGTCCCGCACCTGGCGTTCCAGCCGGCGGCGATGCAGGACCTCGGCGTGCTGCCGATCGACGACGTCGTCACCGCCTTCTATCTGCGCCTGCAGGTCGCCGACGAGACCGGCGTTCTGGCGCGCATCACCGGCATCCTCGCCGAGCACGGCATCTCGATCGATGCCTTGCTGCAGCGCCCGGGTGCGGCCGGCGCGGGCGAGGCGCGCACCGACGTCATCATCCTCACCCACGACACCGTCGAAGGGCGGATGACGGGGGCGATCGCGAAGATGCAGGCGCTGCCGACGGTGCTCGCCAGGATCGTCCGCATCCGCAAGGAAGACCTGGCGTGAAATACGTGAGCACGCGCGGCGAAGCGGCGGGGCGCGGCTTCGCGGCGATCCTGCTCGAGGGTCTCGCGCCCGATGGCGGGCTGTACGTGCCCGAGCGCTATCCGCGAATCGACGCCGCGACGCTCGCCGACTGGCGCGGCATGTCGTACCCCGAGCTCGCCTTCGCCGTGATGTCGCTCTTCATCGACGACATCCCGCCGGCCGACCTGCGCGCGCTCATCGCGAAGAGCTACCGCGCAGAGGTGTTCGGCGGCGATCCGCGCATCGCGCCGCTGCGTCCGCTCGAGCCCGGCGTGTTCGTCCTCGGCCTCTCGAACGGGCCGACGCTGGCGTTCAAGGACGTCGCGATGCAGTTCCTCGGCCATGCCTTCGAGTACGAGCTGGCGCGGCGCGGCGGCCGGCTCGCCGTGCTCGGCGCGACTTCCGGCGACACCGGCAGCGCGGCAGAGCACGCGCTCAAGGGCAAGCGCGGCATCGAGGTCTTCATGCTCTCGCCGCTCGGCCGGATGAGCCCGTTCCAGCAGGCGCAGATGTTCAGCCTGCAGGACGCCAACATCCACAACATCGCGATCGAGGGCGTCTTCGACGACTGCCAGGATCTCGTCAAGGCCGTCTCGGCCGACCTCGGCTTCAAGCGCGAGCATTCGATCGGCACGGTCAACTCGATCAACTGGGCGCGCCTGCTGGCGCAGGTGGTCTACTACTTTGCGGGCTGGTTCCAGGCGACGAAGCGCGACGGCGAGGCGGTCGACTTCGCCGTGCCGACCGGCAACTTCGGCAACATCTGCGCCGGCCACGTCGCGCGCAGCATGGGGCTGCCGATCCGCCGCCTCCTGCTCGCGACCAACGAGAACGACGTCCTCGACGAGTTTTTCCGCACCGGCGTCTACCGCGTGCGCAGCGCCGCCGAGACGCACGAGACGTCGAGCCCGTCGATGGACATCTCGAAGGCGTCGAACTTCGAGCGCTTCGTCTTCGACGCGCTCGGTCGCGACGCGGCGCGAACGCGGGCGCTCTTCGCCGAGGTCGAGACGCGCCGCGTCTTCACGCTCGATGCGGGCGAGCGTGCCCGCATCGGCGCCTTCGGCTTCGTCAGCGGACGCAGCACCTCGGCCGATCGACTGGCGACGATCGCCGACGTCCACCGGCGCTTCGGCGAGGTCATCGACCCGCACACCGCCGACGCGCTCAAAGTCGCGCGCGACCATGCCGAGGCGGCGACGCCGGTGGTCGTTCTCGAGACCGCGCAGGCGGCGAAGTTCAACGACACGATTCGCGCGGCGATCGGCAGCGATGCGCCGCGGCCGGCCCGCCTCGCCGGGCTCGAAGCCTTGCCCCGGCGCTTCACGACGATGCCGGCAGACGTCGCGCGGCTGAAGGCGTTCATCGCTGAAAATGACCGGCGATGAACGACAAGCCTTCGCCGCCCCGGCCGCCGCTGCTCGCCCTCGACGATGCGATCTAGCGGATCCTCGCCCGCGTCGCCGCGCCCGCCGCTGACCGCGCCGAGACTCTTCTGACCTTCGACGCGCTCGGCCGCGTTCTCGCCGCCGACGTGCGCTCGCAGATCGACGTCCCGCCCGAAGACAACAGCGAGATGGACGGCTACGCGC
>JBDTPG010000176.1:0-5868 GCA_039932815.1 Caldimonas sp. | reverse complement strand
TGGTGATCCACGGGCCCATCGGGCAGAAGGTGTCGAAGCTCTTGCCGAGGTCCCATTGCTGGTGGCGAACCTGGACGTCGCGCGCCGTCACGTCGTTGACGATCGTGTAGCCGAAGACGTGGTCCATGGCCCGGCCGCGCGAGATGTCGCGCCCGCCGCGACCGATCACGACCGCGAGCTCGCTCTCGTAGTCGATCTGGCTGGAGATCGCCGCGCCGGGCAGGCGAACCGTGTCGCCGGGACCGATCACGCACTCCGGCACCTTGCTGAAGACGATCGGCCACGCGTGCTCGACCGGCAGGCTGGCGCGAAAGACGCTGTTCGCCAGCTCGGCGGCATGCGCGTGGTAGTTGCGGCCCACGCAGAACAGGCTTCGCAGCGGTCGCGGCAGCGGTGCGCGCAGCTCGATCGCCGCGACCGGCAGGCGCGCGCCTGACGGCAACGGCATCGGCTCGCCGCGTGCGACCTGCTCGATCAGGCCCTGGGCGCCGCGCGCCGGGTCGGCCACCGCCAGAGGCGTCGCCTCCTCGCCGGTCGGCGAGATCGTGCCGACGTGAGGCCGGCCACCCCAGGTCCAGCTGGCGATCCGCATTGATCTTGTCTCGGTTGCGTCAGGCGGTCGCCGCGGGTAAGTCCCGAGCCCCGCGAGATCATTGGTTCAGTTTGGGACTTGCGTCTCAAATCGTGATCGACGCATCATAGAGGCCGGCCCGATGCACTCACAAGCGCGGAGGCGCTCCCTTCGCTCCGGATAAACCCTCATGGTGCGCCTCAAGCATAAGCTCAGCCAGCCGCCACCCGTTCCCGAGCGCGGCGTCAAGGCGGCGACGTTCCGCTTGCTGCTCGACACGGCGATGACCTTGATCCAGCAGGACGGCCACGTGCCGACGATCGCCGAGGTCGCGACGCGCGCCAAGGTCTCGCGCGCCACCACCTATCGCTATTTCCCGAGCCGCAGCGCGCTCGTCACGGCCGTCGTCGATTGCTCGCTCGGCCCGGTCCGTGCGTTTGCGTCGAACGAGGCCGACGGCCGGGCGCGCGTCCGCGACCTCTTCGTGCAGACCTTCCCGCGCTTCTCCGAGTTCGAGCCGCAGATGCGCGCCGCGGCGCAGCTCGCGCTCGAGCAATGGGCGCTCGAGCGCGCCGGCCTGCTCGAGGAGGAACCGTACCGGCGCGGCCATCGCGTCCGCATCCTCGAGCACGCGCTCGCGCCGCTCGCGCGAACGCTGCCGGCGGCGGTTCGCGACCGCCTGCATCGTGCGCTCTCGGTCGTCTACGGCATCGAGCCCTACATGGTGCTGAAGGACATCTGGGGCCTGCCCGACCGCGAGGTCGAACGGATCGCACTGTGGATGGCCGACGCGCTGATCGACGCAGCGCAGCGCGACGCAGAGGCGGCGGCGGCGCGCCCACGCCCACGCCCGCGCCCCGCGGTCGCGGCGCCGCTCCGCGCTGCGCGGGCGCGAACGAGGCCCGCGACGACATGAAAGCCGCCGCCGGCGCTTCCTCGAACACCGGGCCGTCGCCGGAGTGGCTCGACGCGCAGTACAACAGCCGCGCGCGCATCCCCGAGCACCTGGCGATCCTGCGCGAGTGGGACGAACGATCGCACCATGCGCGCGCGAGCCTCGCCTGCGAGCTCGACCTCGCCTACGGCAGCACGCCGAGCGAGCGGCTCGACATCTTCACGCCGAAAGCGTCGGGCGCGCCGGTGCTGGTCTACCTCCACGGCGGCTACTGGCGCGCCCTCGACAAGCGCGACCAGTCGTTCGTCGCACCGCCCTTCGTCGCCGCCGGCGCGATGGTGGTGCTGCCGAATTACGCGCTGTGCCCGGCCGTGACCGTCGAGCACATCGTCCTGCAGATGGTGCAGGCGCTCGCCTGGGTCTGGCGCCACGCCGCCGGGCACGGCGGCGATCCCGCGCGCATCGTCGTCGCCGGCCATTCGGCGGGCGGTCACCTCGCGGCGATGATGCTGGCGTGCGACTGGCCGGCGGTGGCGCCCGACCTGCCCGCCGACCTCGTGAAGAGCGCGCTCGCGATCTCCGGCGTCTTCGAGCTCGAGCCGTTGCGCCACGCGCCTTTCCTGGCCCCCGACCTGAACCTCGACGCCGCATCGGCGCGCCGGCTCAGCCCCGCGCTGATGCCGGCGCCGCGCGGCCGCCTGGTCGCAGTCGTCGGCGCCGACGAGAGCGAGGAGTTCCGGCGCCAGAGCGCGGCGATCGCCGCCGGATGGGGCTCGGGCGCGGTGCCGGTCTGCGAGGAGGTGCCGGCGCGCCATCACATGAACGTGCTGCACGAGCTCGCCGAGCCGTCGTCGCGGACGCATCGCCTCGCCCTGCAGCTGCTGGGGCTCTGACGCCGAAGGTCGGTCAACGATGCTTGGCGGGTCTAGGCCCGAGACTCGCGCGCCGCCAGCCGGGCGAGCAGATAGCTCAAGGCGGCGTACGGCCACAGCCAGCCGACCCATTGCGCCGCGCCGTGGAAGCGGATGAAGCGGCCCTGCTCCCAGCCTTGCAGGCTCTGCGCGAAATAGGGATCGGCGGGCGCCTGCGCGACCAGCATGACGAGCGCGGTGAGCGCGATCAGGCCGAATCCGGCCGCGACCCGGCGCGGCACCAGGCTCAGCAGCATGGCCGCACCGGTGCCGATGCCGAGCGCCTGCAGCGCGTGCTGGGTCGTCCACGAGAAGGCGTGCGACGGCCCGAAGTTGAGGGCGGTCGACAGCGTCGTCGTCGCCGCGCCGATGAGGGCGGCGCCGACGACGAGCGCGGCGCGCCGCCAACCGGGCATGGCGATCGTGAACGCGATCAGGCACGGCGCGAGCAGGCCGAGGACGATGATCGAGAGCTCGGCGGTCGACGACAGCGCCGCCTTCGTCGCTGCGGCGGCGGGCGCGACCTGCACCGTCCAGCCTTCGGTCCAGGCCGCCGCCGGCGTGTCGGCGAGCAAGTCGACAATCAACGGCTGAATACGGCCGAGCACGTGGCCGAGGCCGAACGGCACCGCAGTCGGAAAGAGCAGGCCGATCGGCCAGAGGATGAGCAGCGCCAGGCCGCCGGCGCTGCGCGCGACGAACCAGCGGTCGCGCAGCTTCTGCCACTGGTCGATGCCGCCGCGCCAGTGCAGCGCCAGGCCGATGGCGACGCCGAGCGCGCTGCCGAGCGCGTTGAGGGCGAGGTCGACATTCGACGAGACGCGGTGCGGCAGGTAGTTCTGCAGCACCTCCATCGCCAACGAGAGCACGGTCCCGCCGGCGCATGCCAGGAGCGCCGCGCGGGCGGCGCTGCTGCCGCCGCGGACGAAGCCGACGAAGAGAAGAAAGCCGAACGGCAGGTAGCCGAGCAGGTTGGCGACGAGGTCGAACGTCGTCCAGTAGCGCGGCCAGCCGAGCGTCAGGAAGTCGAGCGCGCCGACCCCGGGGACGCGCCAGCCGACGAAGGGATACAGGCTCGCGTAGACGATCAGCGCGCCGTACAGCCACGAGAGCGGGACGGCGGAACTGCGATGGCGGGGCATGGTGACCGCGCGATCAGGGCGACCGCCGCCGCCTCAGCCGAACGAGGGCTTGACGACGGCGAGCACCACGATCGCGGTGAACAGGAGGATGGCCATCTCGTTGAAGACGCGGAACCATCGCTCGCTGCGCACGTTGGCGAATTCCTCGAACTTGCGCAGCAGGGAGCGGCACGCGTGGTGATAGCCGACGGCGACCAGCACGAGCGCGATCTTGGCGTGCAGCCAGAACGTGCCCTTGCCGTCGCCGTAGCCGAGCCACAGCAGCAGACCCAAGGCGATCGCGACGACCATCAAGAGGCCGATGAAGCGATAGAGCTTCCTCGCCATCATCAGCAGCCGCTCGCGCTCGGCGTGGCTGTCGGCGGGGACGCTGGCCAGGTTCACGAACAGACGCGGCAGGTAGAACAGGCCGGCGAACCAGCTGCTCACGAAGACGATGTGGAAAGCCTTGACCCAGAGGAGCGATGAACCCATCGGTCGATTATCGGCGGCCGCCTCGATGGCCGCGAATGGGCGCCCCTAGAATCGCGCCGTGCTGACGCCGCCGCCCTTCCCTGCGAGCCGTCCGCGGCGTCTGCGCCGCGATGCCTGGAGCCGCGAGCTGGTGCGCGAGTCGCGCGTGCACCCGAGCGACCTGATCCTGCCGGTGTTCGTCCTCGACGGCCACGACGTCGTCCAGGACGTCGCCTCGATGCCGGGCGTGCAGCGGGTCACGCTCGACCGTCTCTATCCGATCGCCGAGGAGTGCGTGGCGCTCGGCATCCCGGTGATGGCGCTGTTCCCGGTGCTCGAGCCGTCGCTGAAGAGCGACGACGGGCGCGAGGCGCTCAACGCCAAGGGCCTCGTGCCGCGCGTCGTGCGCGAGCTGAAGAAGCGCTTCCCCGGGCTCGGCGTCATGACCGACGTCGCCCTCGATCCGTTCACGAGCCACGGCCAGGACGGGTTGCTCGACGCCACCGGCTACATCGTCAACGACACGACCGTCGCGGTGCTCGCCAGGCAAGCTCTGGTGCAGGCCGAGGCCGGCGTCGACATCGTTGCGCCGAGCGACATGATGGACGGCCGGATCGGCGCGATCCGCGGCGCCCTCGAGGGCGCCGGCCACATCCACACCCGGATCATGGCGTACAGCGCCAAGTACGCGAGCGCCTTCTACGGGCCGTTCCGCGACGCCGTCGGCTCGGCCGCGAACCTCGGCAAGAGCAACAAGAAGGTCTACCAGATGGACCCGGCCAACAGCGACGAGGCCTTGCGGGAGGTCGCGCTCGACATCGCCGAGGGCGCCGACATGGTGATGGTCAAGCCCGGCCTGCCCTACCTCGACATCGTCCGCCGCGTGAAGGACGAATTCCGCATGCCGACCTTCGCCTACCAGGTGAGCGGCGAGTACGCGATGCTCAAGGCCGCGGCGCAGAACGGCTGGCTCGACCACGACGCGACGATGATGGAAGTGCTCGGCGCCTTCAAGCGCGCCGGCGCCGACGGCGTTCTCACCTACTTCGCCCTCGACGCAGCGCGCCTGCTGAAGCGGCCGGCGTAGAGCACTCCGGCGATGCCGCTGCCGGTGCGTTCGTTCCACATCGTCGGTGACCAGTTCACCGAGCTCGAGACGCTGCCCGAGACGGTGCCGCCACTCGGCTACCTGTGGATCGCGACCACGCGCACGGCTCTGGAGGCTGCGCTGTCCGACGTCCAGGCCAAGCTGCAGGCGTGGAGCGGCGCCCAGCTGTTCGAGCTGCACGTGCTCGACCTGCTCAACAAGCAATCGCCCTCGACTTACGACTACACGTCGGCCTACGACATCCTGGTCTTCCGGCGGCTGGCCGCGGGCGCGGTGACGGCGATCGACGACGATGGCCCGCCGTCGAAGGGGCGCCAGGCCGCGATCGCCATGATCGACACCAGCCCGGTCGGCTTCGTCGTCTTCGACCGCGTCCTGCTGACGGTCCACCCGACCGACTGCCAGGTGCGCGAGTTCTTCGCCAACCGGCTGCAGAACCAGACCTCGTCGACCGCCGAGGGCCGGGCCAGCGCGCGCATGCCGACCAGCCCGCCCGACCTGATGCTGCGCATGGTCAACTTCATGGTCGACAGCTACCTCGAGCTGCGCCGCCTCCTCACCAAGCAGCTCGGCGAGCTTCAGGAGCAGCTGTTCGGCGTGCGCGGCCCGCGGACCGGCTGGCGCCTGCTGCTCGATTCGCGCAACGCCCTGAATGTGCTCGAGGACACCTGCGAGGACCAGCGCGCGGCGATCGTCGAGTGGCTGGACGCGCTCGAGGAGTGGCCGGCGCCCGCAGACGAAGCGCAACGGCGCGAGCGCGAGCAGCTGCGCGTGCGCTCGCGCGACGT
>JBDTPG010000175.1:0-5877 GCA_039932815.1 Caldimonas sp. | reverse complement strand
CGGCGGCGCGCGCCAGCTGACGCTGATCGAGGCGGAGAGCCTCGCCACGATCGCCAGCCACCTCGGCCGCGACGCCGTCGCCCCGAGCGACGTGCGCCGCAACGTCGTCGTCCGCGGCATCAATCTGCTCGCGCTCAAAGGCAGGTGCTTTCGCATCGGCGCGGCGCTGCTCGAATGCTCCGGCGAGGCGCATCCGTGCTCGCGCATGGAGGAGATCCTCGGCACCGGCGGCTACAGCGCGATGCGCGGCCTCGGCGGCATCACCGCGCGCGTCATCGACGGCGCGACGATCCGGGTCGGCGACGCCGTCGCGCCGGAGCCGACAGGTCAGCCCGGCGCGACCGGGTGATCGGCCATCAGCTCGAGCGCCTTGACGAGCGCCGAGTGGTCGAGGTCGGCCATGCCGTTCGCCGCGCACGCCTGCATCAGCTGCGCCGCGCCCGCGGTCTGCGGCAACGACACGCCGAGCTCGCGCGCGCCCTGCAGCGCGAGGCCGAGGTCCTTCTGGTGCAGGCGGATCCGAAAGCCCGGATTGAAGGTGCGCTTGATCATCCGCTCGCCGTGCACCTCGAGGATGCGGCTCGACGCGAAGCCGCCCATCAGCGCCTGGCGCACCTTGGCCGGATCGGCGCCGGCCTTGCTTGCGAACAGCAGCGCCTCGCCGACCGCGGCGATGTTGAGGGCGACGATGATCTGGTTGGCGACCTTGGTCGTCTGGCCGTCGCCGTTGGCGCCGACGAGGGTGATGTTCTTGCCCATCTTCTCGAGCAGCGGCCTGATCCGCTCGAACACCGCCTCGTCGCCGCCGCACATGATGGTGAGCGACGCCGCCTTGGCGCCGACCTCGCCACCCGACACCGGCGCGTCGATGTAGTCGGCGCCGGCGGCGTTGATCTTCTGCGCGAACGCCTTGGTCGCCATCGGCGAGATCGAGCTCATGTCGACGATCACCTTGCGCGCGCCGCCCGCCTGCAGCGCGCTCGCGACGCCGCCTGAACCGAACAGCACCGACTCGACGTCGGGCGTGTCGGGCACCATGATGAAGACGACCTCGGCCTGGCGCGCGACTTCGGCCGCGTCGGCACACGGGATCGCCGACGACGCGGCGATGCTCTCGGGAATCTTGCGGCCCGACTTGACGAACAGCTGGTGGCCGGCGTCGACGAGGTGGAGCGCCATCGGCGCGCCCATGATGCCGAGGCCGATGAATCCGATCTTCATGTGATGTCCTGCGGTTGAACGGGTCGGGTCGAAAGCTCAGTACGAGTCGAACTTGCCGGGCGCCTGCGCCGATCGCATCTGGGCCATCACCTGCTGCGCGCCGGCGGCCATGAGGCGTGCGTCGGAGCTCACGGTGACGAACTGGAATCCCTTGGCGATGCGCTTGAGCGCCGATTCGGCGCTGGCGTTGTGGATGCCGGCGACGACGCCGTGCGCCTTGGCGCGCGCCAGGATGTGGTCGACCGCCTGCGCCGCCTTCGGCTCGAGATCGTCCATCGCCACGGCGCAGCCGAGCGAGAGCGAGAGGTCCGACGGGCCGATGTAGACCGCGTCGAGGCCCTCGACCGAGAGGATGTCGTCGAGGTTGTCGAGCGCCTTCGCGGTCTCGATCATCGCCAGCCTGACGATCGTCGCGTTGGCGTGCTGCGCGTAGTCGGCGCCGCCGTAAAGCGTCGCGCGCACCGGGCCGAAGCTGCGCACGCCTTGCGGCGCGTAGTTCGTCCAGGCGACCAGGTTCTGGGCGTCGACGCGGCTGTTGACCATCGGGCAGATGACGGCGTAGGCGCCGGCGTCGAGCGTCTTCATGAGGATGCCCGGCTCGAGCCACGGCACGCGCACGACCGGCACCGTCTCGGTGGTCGAGATCGCCTGCAGCATGGTCACCATCGCCTGGTAGTCGACGACGCCGTGCTGCAGGTCGATGGTGAGCGAGTCCCAGCCCTGGTGCGCCATGGTCTCGGTCGCGAAGCCGTTCGGAATGGCGAGCCAGCCGTTGACGGCGGCGGCGCCGGATTTCCAGAGTCGACGAAGCTTGTTCTCTCGCATGGTGTTCCTCGGTGGATGCGTGTCAGCGATCGAGCGCCGGGCGCTTCGGGTCGAAGGTCCAGCCCGGCATCAGGTATTGCATCGCCGCGCTGTCGTCGCGCGCGCCGAGGCCGTGCTCGAGGTAGAGCCGGTGCGCCTTGTCGACCTCGGCCATGTCGAGCTCGACGCCGAGGCCGGGAGTCTTCGGCACCTGCACCAGGCCGCCCTCGATGCGCAACGGCTCGCGCGTCAGGCGCTGGCCGTCCTGCCAGATCCAGTGGGTGTCGATCGCCGTCACGCGCCCGGGCGCCGCCGCGCCGACGTGGGTGAACATCGCCAGCGAGACGTCGAAGTGATTGTTCGAATGCGAGCCCCAGGTCAGGCCCCAGTCGCGACAGGTCTGGGCGACGCGCACCGAGCCGGCCATGGTCCAGAAGTGCGGGTCGGCGAGCGGGATGTCGACCGATTGCAGCGCCAGCGCGTGGCTCAGCTGGCGCCAGTCGGTGGCGATCATGTTGGTCGCCGTCGGCAGGCCGGTGGCGCGCCGGAACTCAGCCATCACCTCGCGGCCTGAAAAGCCTTCTTCCGCGCCGCACGGGTCTTCGGCATAGGCGACGACGCCGCGCATGTCGCGCATCAGGCGGATCGCATCCTTCAACAGCCAGCCGCCGTTCGGATCGAGGGTGACGCGGGCCTCGGGGAAGCGCTCGTGCAGCGCGACGATCGCCTCGATCTCTTCCTCGGCGCGCAGCGCGCCGCCCTTCAGCTTGAAGTCGTTGAAGCCGTAGCGCGCGTGCGCGGCCTCGGCGAGCCGGACCACCGCTTCCGGCGTCAGTGCCTTCTCGTGGCGCAGGCGCAGCCACGCGTCGTCGGCGTCGGGATCGCTGGCGTAGGGCAGGTCGGTCCGGGTCCGGTCGCCCACGTAGAACAGGTAGCCGAGCATCTCGACCGCGTCGCGCTGCTGGCCCTCGCCAAGCAGCGCCGCGACCGGAACCTCGAGGTGCTGGCCGAGCAGGTCGAGCAGCGCCGACTCGATCGCGGTGACGGCGTGAATGGTCGTGCGCAGGTCGAAGGTCTGCAGGCCGCGGCCGCCGCTGTCGCGGTCGGCGAATTGCTTCTGCACCTGCTGCAGGAGGCGCTGATGGGCGCCGATCGGCTGGCCGATGACGAGCTCGCGCGCGTCTTCGAGTGTGCGCCGGATCTTCTCGCCGCCGGGCACCTCGCCGACGCCGGTGCGCCCGGCGCTGTCGGTGAGGATCAGCAGGTTGCGCGTGAAGAACGGGCCGTGCGCGCCGCTCAGGTTGAGCAGCATGCTGTCGCGGCCGGCGACGGGGATCACGCGCAGGCCGGTCAGCGCGGGAGTGGACGGTGCGAGAGCGGGCATGGCTCGATTCTGGGACGTTCGTCGGCCCGGTCAATCCGCAGTGATCTGACTCGCTGCTCGGCCGCCGGTCATGCACTTCGTGACGCTTTGCTCGCGATTGCTCGCCCGCTTCGCGCGCGGTCGTCCCGACGGTCGTTCGCGCCGCCGCGCGACCGGAGAATCCGCCGGCGCTGCCTGAGGGTTGCTCGGCCGCGCTGCCCTCATGCCTCTCGACATCGCTTCGCTTCTGTTCGCCATGACCGTGTGCATGGTGACGATGGCCATCGCCCTGCCGGCGGTCATGGGGCGCGTCGACGCGCCGGCGCGCTGCGCCCAGGCCGGCGTCGTCGTGCAGGCCGTGGGCTGGGCCCTTCTGCTCGGCTCGGGGCTGGTCGCGAGCGGCTCGATCGCCGACCGCGCGCTGTCGACGCTGGCGATGGCCGGCCTCGGCGGCGGCCTGGCGTTGAATACCGCTGCATTCGACCTCTGGTGCGGTCGCAAGCCGCAGATCCGCTTCCCGGTGCTGATCGCCGTCGTCATGCCGGTCGGCTATGCGGTCGGCTTTGCGAGCTATCCGTTCCGGGTCGGCTGGGCGAACGGCCTGCTGACGCTGCAGATGGCGTTCCTCCTCGCCTCGGTGTGGCGCAAGCCCAGGGTGGCGGTGGGCAACTGGCGCTGGCTGCTCGTCGTGTGCCTGCTCGCGCAGATGACCGTCACGGCGTGGCGCGGCGTGCTCGGCGCCTTTTTCAGCGCGAGCTATCCGACCTTCCTCGCGCCGCACCCGGTGAACTACGCCTTCGCCATCATCGCCAACGCGACGACCGTGCTCTCGCTGATGGCGGTGCTGCTCGCCCATCGCGACGAGGCGGCGCGCGAGCTCGAGCGATTCGCGACCGTCGACAGCCTCACCGGCGTCCTCAACCGGCGCGCCTGGACGAGCCTGGCCGCGACCGAGATGGCGGTGAGCGTTCGCTACGGCCATCAGGTCGCGGTGCTGATGATCGACCTCGATCACTTCAAGCTGATCAACGACACCCAGGGCCACGACGCCGGCGACCGCGCGCTCGCCTTCATCGCCCGCGCGCTGCAGTCGGCGGTGCGGCCCGGCGATCTGGTCGGCCGCTACGGCGGCGAGGAGTTCTGCGTCCTGATGACGCACGCCGACAACGCCGCGGCGAGCGCGTTCGACGTCCGCATGCGCACCTACCTGACCGAGGTCGCCGAGCGCGAGCTCGGTTTCCCGCTCGCCTACAGCGCCGGCATCGCCATGCGCACCTCGGCCGACGACACGCTGGCGGCGATGGTCAAGCGCGCCGACGCGACGCTCTACAGCGCGAAGGAGCAAGGGCGCGCGCGAACGCTCGACGCGCAGGGGATCAGGCTGCGCTCGGCCTAGGGCCTTTTTCAAAGGCTCCGGCGAAGGGCCGGTGTCCGACGCGCGGCGAGGTCCGGAGCCCGGAGAATGGGCGTGCCCGGGCCCATGCCCGCCCGTCCCAGCGCTTGCCGAGATCGCCTCATGAACGACGACCTGCCGCCGATCGAGCTCCAGCCGCCTGCGATCGAACGCTGGCAGGACGGCGGCACCGGGGTCGACTGGGTGCACTCGTTCGACTCGGGCCGGGAAGGGCCGGCCGTGATGATCCAGGCGCTGACGCACGGCAACGAGTTCTGCGGCGCCATCGCCCTCGACTGGCTGCTCGAGAGCGGCTTTCGGCCGCGGCGCGGCCGCCTGACGCTGGCGTTCGCGAACGTCGCGGCGTACGCGCGATTCGATCCCGCCGATCCGTTCCCGTCGCGCTTCGTCGACGAGGACTACAACCGCGTCTGGGCCGATGCGACGCTGTCCGGCGCGGGCGACACGGTCGAGCTGCGCCGTGCCCGCCAGCTGCGGCCGTTCGTCGACGCCGCCGATCGCCTGCTCGACCTGCACAGCATGAGCGAGCCGTGCCGGCCGCTGATGGTGTGCGGCACGGTCGAGAAGAACGTCGCCTACGCGCGCGAGCTCGGCGTGCCGGCCGACCTGATCGTCGACACCGGTCACGCGGCCGGCCTGCGCATGGTCGACCGCGGCGGCTTCGGCGATCCGGCGAGCCCGAAGCGTGCCTTGCTGATCGAGTGCGGCCAACACTGGGAACGTGGTGCCGCCGACGTGGCGATCGATGCGGTCGTGCGCTTCCTCGGCCTCACCGGCATCGCCGACGCGGCCTGGGTGCGGGCCCACGCGCGTCTGCCGCTGCCGTCGATGCAGCGGCTGGTGCGCGTCACCGAGGCGGTGGTGGCGAAGAGCGCCGCGTTCCGCTTCGTCGTTCCCGTCGTCGGACTGTCGGTGATCGAGAAGGCCGGAACGCCGGTCGCCCAGGACGGCGACGACGTGTGGGTCACGCCGTACGACGACGCCGTGCTGGTGATGCCCGGCACGAGGAACCTCGAGCCGGGTGGGACGGCGGTCAGGTTCGGGCGCTACGAAGACTTTCGGCGGCCCGGCGACG
>JBDTPG010000174.1:0-5911 GCA_039932815.1 Caldimonas sp. | reverse complement strand
CATCCTCGCCTGGTACGCGCGCCTGCAGAAGTACCACGAGACGCAGATGACGGCCCGGGAGCTCGGCTTCCCGGAGCGGGATTGGTACCGGTACGAGGAGGAAACGAACGCCAAGGGCCGCCTCGTCAAGCGGCGGGTCGAGCGGGACGTCGGCACGCGCGAGGTCTCGCTGCTCGCCAGGGAGCAGGGCGCGGCGCGGCTCGAGCTGCCGCAGCTCGCGGGTGGCGACCCGCGGCCGTTCGAGGTCGTCGGCATCCCGCTCGCCGAGCCGGGCTATCACGTCGTCGAGATCGAGTCGCTGCGCCTCGGCCAATCGCTGCTCGACAAGCGCGCGCCGATGTTCGTTCGCACCGGCGTGCTCGTCACCAACCTCGGCGTGCACTTCAAGCTCGGCCGCGAGAACAGCGTCGTCTGGGTGACGACGCTCGATCGCGGCCAGCCGGTCGAAGGCGCCGACGTCGCCGTCAACGACTGCATCGGCAAGGTCCTCTGGAGCGGCCGCAGCGACGCCAAGGGCCTCGCCGTCGTCGCCCGCGCGCTCGAGCCGAACCCCGAGCATTGCGCCGCCGACAGCGGCTATTTCGTCAGCGCGCGCCGGGCCGACGCCAAGGGCGGCGCGAGCGACGTCGCCTTCGTCTTCAGCAGCTGGCAGAAAGGCATCGAGCCGTGGCGCTTCAACCTGTCGACAGGCCGCGGCGCCGAGCCCGAGCTGCGCGCGTCCACCGTCTTCGACCGGACGCTCTTTCGCGCCGGCGAGACCGTGTCGATGAAGCACTTCGTCCGCATCGAGACCTCGCGCGGCCTGGCCCCGGTTCGCCCGGAACGGCTGCCGACGCGCGTCAAGATCGTCCACCAGGGCAGCGGCCAGGAGATCGTCGTGCCGTTGACGTGGAACGGCGCCGGCCGGAGCGCGCTCACGACCTGGAACATTCCGCCCGCCGCCAAGCTCGGCGTCTACGAGGTGGTGCTCGAGCGCGAGCCGGCCGCGGGCGGCGTGAGCGCGGGCGACACCGAGGACGGCCGCCGCGAGCGAACCTGGACGAGCGGCAACTTCCGCGTCGAGGAGTTCCGTCTCCCGCTCGTCGACGCGCGCGTGAGCGGTCCGAAGGCGCCGCAGGTCGCCGCGTCGGGCATCGCCGTCGACGTGCAGATGAGCTATTTTTCGGGCGGCGCGATGGCGTCGGCGCCGCTGCGCGCGTCGGCGCTGCTGAAGACGCGCTCGCCGTCCTTCGACGGCTACGACGAGTTCAGCTTCGAGCCGGTGCGCGATCCCAGGCGGCACGAGGAAGCGTCCGAGAGCGACGAGAGCGAGCGCGACGCGAGCGGCCGCGACGGCAAGCTGATCGCCGACAAGGTGGCGCTGACGACCGACCGCAACGGCGTCGCGACCTTCGCCCTGAACGATCTGCCGAAGGCGACCCGGCCGCAGCAGATCGATGCCGAGGTGAGCTTCAACGATCCGAACGGCGAGACCCAGACGGCGGCCACGCGGATCGACCTCTGGCCGAGCGCGCTCGTCCTCGGCGTCAAGGCGGGCAGCTGGGCGAGCAACCGTGGCAGCGCGAAGTTCAGCGTCGTCGCGCTCGACACGCTGGGCAAGCCGATCAAGGGCCAGCGCGTCGAGGTGCGCGGCCGCGTCAGCCAGGTCGTGACGACGAGGAAGCGCCTCGTCGGCGGCTTCTACGCTTACGACAACCGCACCGACGTCAAGGATCTCGGCAGCCTCTGCTCGGGCAGCACCGACGATCGCGGCTTGCTCGTCTGCGAGACAAGCCTCGACAGCGCCGGCCAGGTCGAGCTGATCGCGCGCGGAGCCGATGCCCAGGGCCGGCCGGCCGAGGCGGCGGCGAGCGTCTGGATCACACGCCAGGGCGAGCTCTGGTTCAGCCAGGACAACGACGATCGCATCGACGTTCTGCCCGAGAAGAAGCGCTACGAGCCCGGCGAGACGGCACGCCTGCAGGTGCGCATGCCGTTTCGCCAGGCGACGGCGCTGGTCGCGGTCGAGCGCGAAGGCGTGATCGCGACGCAGGTCGTGACCTTGCGCGGCGACGACCCGACGGTCGAGCTGAAGATCGAGCCGAGCTGGGGACCGAACGTGTACGTCAGCGTCCTCGTCCTGCGCGGCCGGATCCGCGAGACGCCGTGGTACTCGTTCTTCACCTGGGGCTGGAAGGAGCCGCTCTCGTGGTGGCAGAGCTTTCGCTTCGAGGGCAAGGACTATCGGGCGCCGACGGCGATGATCGATCTCGCCAAGCCGGCGTTCAAGCTCGGCGTCGCTTCGCTCAAGGTCGGCCTCGCCGCGCACGAGCTGCAGGTCAGCGTCACGGCCGACAAGGCGCAGTACCTGATCCGCGAGAAGGCGATCGCCAAGGTGCGCGTCACGCAGGGCGGCAAGCCGCTCGCCGGCGCCGAGGTCGCGTTCGCCGCGGTCGACGAAGGCCTGCTCGCGCTCCGCCCCAACGCCTCATGGCAGCTGCTCGACGCCATGATGCGCGAGCGCGCCTGGGGCGTCGAGACGAGCACGGCGCAGAGCGAGATCATTGGCAGGCGCCACTACGGGCGCAAGGCGGTCGCTGCGGGCGGCGGCGGCGGCCGCGGCGCGACGCGCGAGCTGTTCGACACGCTCCTGGTCTGGAAGCCGGGCGTCGTTCTCGATGCCAACGGCGAGGCGACGATCGAGGTGCCGCTCAACGACTCGCTGACGAGCTTCCGGCTCGTCGCGGTCGCCGATGCCGACGTGCAGAAGTTCGGCACCGGCAGCACCAGCATCCGCGTCACCCAGGACCTGCAGGTGCTCGCCGGCCTGCCGCCGCTGGTGCGCGAGGGCGACCGCTTTGCGGCCATGCTGACCCTGCGCAACACGACGACGCGCGAGATGAAGGTGCACGCCACGCTGCAGGGAACGGCCAACGTGCCCGGCGCCGCCGCGGGCGAGATCGCGCGCCAGCCGATCGCCGGCCTGGCGGCGCAGGACGTCGTCGTCGGCGCCGGCAAGGCGCTCGAGGTGGTCTGGCCGATCGACGTTCCCGCCGATGCGTTCAGCATCGCCTGGGAAGCGGCGGCGGAAGAGGCCGGCGCGAAGGACCGCATCAAGGTCACGCAGCTCGTCGCCGCCGCGGTGCCGGTGCGCGTATTGCAGGCGACGATCGCCCAGCTCGACGGTCGGTTCTCGCTGCCGGTCGCGCCGCCCGCCGACGCCTTGCCAGAAACGGGCGTCAAGCGCGGCGGCCTCAACGTCGCCGTGCAGCCGAAGCTCACCGGCGCGCTGCCCGGAATCCGCCGCTACTTCGAGACCTATCCCTTCATCTGCCTCGAGCAGAAGACGTCGAAATCGGTCGGCCTGAAGGACGCAACGCTGTGGGCCGGCGTCGCCAACGCATTGCCGACCTACCTCGACAGCGATGGCCTGGCGAGCTACTTCCCGCCGCGCGCCGACGAGGCGCCACGCGGCAGCGATCGCCTTACCGCCTACGTGCTCGCCGCGACCCACGAGGCCGGCTTCGCCCTGCCGCCGGCGGCGCGCGACGCGATGCTCGGCGGCCTGACCGCGTTCGTCGAAGGCCGCATCGAAAGAAAGCTCTGGTCGCCGCGCGCCGACCTCGACGTGCGAAAGCTCGCCGCGATCGAGGCCCTGTCGCGCTACGGCAAGGCGCAGCCGAAGATGCTCGGCTCGATCAACGTCGTGCCGAACACGTGGCCGACGGCGGCGCTGATCGACTGGCTCAACATCCTGCGCCGCGTCGACGGAATTCCCGATCGCACGCGCCGCCTCGACGAAGTGCAGCAGATCCTGCGTGCCCGCCTGACCTACGCGGGAACGACGCTCAAGTTCAGCACCGAGGACAGCGACTTCTGGTGGTGGCTGATGGACAGCGCCGACGCCAACGCGGCACGCCTGATCCTCGCCGTCGTCGACGACCCGGCGTGGAAGGACGAGCTGCCGCGCATGGTCGTCGGCAGCCTGTCGCGCCAGCGCGGCGGCGCCTGGCTGACGACGACCGCCAATCTCTGGGGCTCGCTGGCGCTCGACAGGTTCTCGGCGCGATTCGAATCGACGCCGGTCGCGGGGCGGACGTCGGCGGCGCTCGTCTTGTCCGGCGAGGTGAAGTCCGGGCCCAACGCCGCGGCGACCGCGCCGATCACGGTGGCCGACTGGGCGCGCCAGGCGAGCGGCGCCGCCGGCAGGCTCGCCTGGCCGGCGAGCGCGGCGACGCTCGACGTGGTCCAGGAAGGAACCGGCAAGCCGTGGCTCACCGTGCAAAGCCTGGCCGCGATCCCGCTCAAGGCGCCGCTGCGCGCCGGCTACGGCATCACACGCAGCGTCAGCGCCGTCGAGCAGAAGGACAAGGGCAAGTGGTCGCGCGGCGACGTCGTCAAGGTCCGCCTCGAGATCGACGCGCAGAGCGACATGACCTGGGTCGTCGTCAGCGACCCGGTGCCGGGCGGTGCGACCATCCTCGGCAGCGGCCTCGGCCGCGATTCGCAGATCGCGACGCGCACCGAGAAGCGCGAAGGCAACGCCTGGCCGGTCTTCGAGGAGCGCGGCTTCGAGGCGTTCCGCGGCTACTACGAGTTCATGCCGCGCGGCAAGCACGTCCTCGAGTACACCGTGCGGCTCAACAACCCGGGCCGGTTCGCGCTGCCGCCGTCGCGCGTCGAGGCGATGTACGCGCCGGAGAGCTTCGGCGAGACGCCGAATCCCGGCATCGAGGTCGCGCCGTGATGCGCGCGCGGGCGTCGCGCCGATCCGGCGTCGTGCACGCCGGGATTGCGCTCGCCTGCGCCGCGGCCTGCGCCGCCGCCCACGCCTTGCCGACGTTCGCCGAGGTGAAGGGTGCCCATCGCCCGTCCGATCTCACGCTCCTCGATCGCCACGGCGCGCCGCTCCAGACCGTTCGCGTCGACAAGACCGTGCGGCGCCTGGGATGGACGCCGCTCGCCGAGATGTCGCCCGCCCTGCTCACCGCGATCGTCCTGAGCGAGGACAAGCGCTTCTGGGAGCACGGCGGCGTCGACTGGCAGGCGGCGGCGACGAGCGCGTGGGGCAATCTCTGGAACACGCGAACGCGCGGCGCGTCGACGCTGACGATGCAGCTCGCCGGCCTCCTCGACGACGGCCTGGCGCGGCCGAGCGGCGGCCGCACCGTCGGCCAGAAGCTCGGCCAGGCGGTGACGGCGGCGCGCCTCGAGAAGGCGTGGAAGAAGAGCGAGATCCTCGAGGCCTATCTCAACTCGGTGCCGTACCGCGGCGAGATCGTCGGCATCGAGGCGCTGGCGCAGACGCTCTTCGCCAAGCAACCGAGCGGCCTCGACGCGCAGGAGGCGGCGATCGCCTCGGCGCTCGTGCGCAGCCCGAACGCGAAGCCCGCCGACGTCGCCGAACGGGCGTGCGGCGTGCTGAAGCTGCAGCGCCTCGAGTGCGTCGGCGTCAAGGGCCTGGCCGAAGCGGCGCTGCTGCGGCACGGCGTCATGCCGCTCGGCGAGCAGCTCGCGCCGCACTTCGCGCGGCGGGCGCTCGATCGCACCGGCGCCGCGCGACAGGCGAGCCCCATCGATGCGCAGCTGCAGCGCTTCGCGGCGCTGCAGCTGCGCCGCCAGCTCGCCGAGCTCGCGGGGCGCAACGTCGAGGATGGCGCCGTCGTCGTCCTCGACAACGCCAGCGGCGAAGTGCTGGCGTGGGTCGGCTCGAGCGGCGATCTCTCCGGCGCCGCCGAAGTCGACGGCGTCCTCGCCCGGCGCCAGCCCGGCTCGACGCTGAAGCCCTTCGTCTATGCGCTCGCGTTCGAGAAGCGGCTGATCACGCCGGCGACGCTGATCGACGATTCGCCGGCGCAGATCGCCACCGGCGCCGGTCTCTACCTGCCGCAGAACTACGACCATGCGTGGAAGGGATTCGTCAGTGCGCGCA
>JBDTPG010000173.1:0-5939 GCA_039932815.1 Caldimonas sp. | reverse complement strand
ACCTTGGCCAGGTCCTGGCGCGAGACCTTGTTGCGGATGACCTTGATCTCGCCGTCCATCTCGGACATGTCGAGCAGGGTGCGGGCGACGCGGCCGTAGACGTCGAGCAGGGCCAGCGACTCGATCTGGCGGTCGGCGCTGCGCAGGCGCTGGACCAGGCCGCGCATGATCGCGTACGACAGGCTCGAGTTCTCGGGCAGGCAACGCGCGAACTCGGCGCGGCCGAGGATCAGCATGTCGGTCTGGACCTCGGCGCGAACGGTCGCCGAATGCGGCTCGTTGTCGATCAGGCTCATCTCGCCGACGTAGTCTCCCGACTGCAGGACGGCGAGGATGACCTCGCGGCCGCGCGCATCGGCGGTGAGCACGCGCGCCCGCCCCGTGAGCAGGATGAAGAGGGCGTTGGACTTCTTATTGTGCTCGACGACGATCTCGCCGCGCCTGAAGCGCCTCTTGACGACGCTGTCGGCGATGCCTTGCGCCTGCTCGTTCGTCAGCAACGAAAAGAGCGGGACGCGCCGGATGAGATCGAGATTCGAGAGCATCGCCATCTGAGAAGCCTTTCTGGTTGCGGGCGCAGTGCCCGCGCCGCCGTGCAAAAAAACGCACGCCGCGCGGGACCGGGCTATTGTCACCATTACGAGCGTTGATGCCACCCGGATCGAACCCCATGTCAGACTTGCGGCGCCGCTGCCACACCGACCCCCACTCCACGTCGCCATGCCCTTGCCATCTCATCACGCCGGTGTCCTGATCCTCGGCTCCGGTCCGGCCGGCTACACGGCGGCGATCTACGCTGCCCGCGCCAACCTGAAGCCGATGCTCGTCACCGGCATCGCCCAGGGCGGCCAGCTGATGACGACGACCGACGTCGACAACTGGCCCGCCGACGTCGACGGCGTCATGGGCCCGGACCTGATGACGCGCTTCCTCAAGCACGCGGAGCGATTCGACACCAAGATCGTGTTCGACCACATCAACGAGGTCGAGCTCGGCCAGCGGCCCTTCGTGCTGCGCGGAGACTCCGCGCACTACACCTGCGACGCGCTGATCATCGCCACGGGCGCCTCGGCCAAGTACCTCGGCATTCCCTCCGAGCAGACCTTCATGGGCCGCGGCGTCAGCGGATGCGCCACCTGCGACGGCTTCTTCTATCGGGGCCAGGAGGTCTGCGTCGTCGGCGGCGGCAACACCGCCGTCGAGGAGGCGCTCTATCTTTCGAACATCGCCTCGAAGGTGCACGTGATCCATCGCCGCGACAAGTTCCGGGCCGAGGCGATCCTGGTCGACAAGATGATGGCCAAGGTCGCCGACGGCAAGATGCAGCTGCACCTGTGGTCGACGCTCGACGAGGTGCTCGGCGACGAAAAGGGCGTCAACGGGGTGCGCATCCGAAGCACGAAGGACGACTCGACTTCCGAGATCCCCGTCACCGGCTGCTTCATCGCCATCGGCCACCAGCCGAACACCGACATCTTCAAGGGGCAGCTCGAAATGCGCGACGGCTACATCCTGACCAAGAGCGGCCTCGACGGCCTGGCGACGATGACCAGCGTGCCTGGCGTGTTCGCCGCCGGCGACGTCCAGGACCACGTCTACCGGCAGGCGGTCACGAGCGCCGGCACGGGCTGCATGGCCGCTCTGGACGCCCAGCGCTTCCTCGAGCAGGCCTGAGCCAGGACACGGCCGCGGACGCCGCTATAATGGCGGGCTTTGCCGCGTCGGGCCGTCAACGGTGATGTGCGCAGACCCCCCAACAAGCTAGTCACGGAGAAGCGTCATGGCACGCGTCTGTCAGGTAACGGGCAAGCGCCCGATGGTCGGGAACAACGTTTCCCACGCGAACAACAAAACGAAGCGCCGCTTCCTGCCCAACCTGCATTACCGCCGGTTCTGGGTCGAAGGCGAGAACCGCTGGGTGCGCCTGCGCATCACCAACGCCGCGCTTCGCTTGATCGACAAGGTCGGCATCGAGCAAGTCGTCGCCGACCTGCGCGCGCGCGGCGAAATCTAAGGAGTTGCGACCATGGCAAAAGGTGGACGCGAGAAGATCAAGCTCGAATCGAGCGCCGGCACCGGTCACTTCTACACGACCGACAAGAACAAGAAGACGACGCCGGAAAAGCTCGAGCTGATGAAGTTCGATCCGAAGGCACGCAAGCACGTGACCTACAAGGAAACGAAGTTGAAGTAGGACGGACAGCGGGATCGCTACGCGACCCCTTCTGTTTCAGCCAATGCAAAAGGGTCGCCGCGGCGACCCTTTTTGTTGGGGCTCCGCACCGCCTACGCGTGCGCGGCCCGCAGGCGAAGAGCGAACTCCTGGAGCGCGGCGATGCCGCTCTCTTCGGCCTTGCGCAGCCACGCCTGCAGGTCGGCGACAAGCTGCTCGGCGGAGACGTTGGTGCGGGTCCAGAGCTGGCGCAGCTCCTCGCGCATCGCGACCAGCTTGGCGAGGTAAGGGCTCGATGCCAGTGCGCCGGCGACATGGACTCGGGCGGCTGCCGGGATCTTGTCGTCGTCGCGGTGCAGCCAGCGCCGCGCCAGACGAAGTTGCGCCAGTCGGCCGGCGGCCTCGCCCTCGCCCTTCAGGCGAGCGATCTCGGCGCTGCTCGCGCTGCGCAGGCTGCGCGCGTAATTGGCCATCACCTCGTAGCGGTTGGCGATGATCGCCTCGAGCGTCTTGCCATCGGCGACCGGCTTGATCGCGCCGAGCTTGAGCTGGGGCGCAGTCTTCCTGACCGTCGCCAGGCCGAGCATCTCGAGGCAGCGGATGTACATCCAGCCGATGTCGAACTCGTAGCGCTTGACGGACAGCTTGGCCGAGGTCGGGTAGGTGTGGTGGTTGTTGTGCAACTCTTCTCCGCCGATGACGATGCCCCAAGGCAGGACGTTGCGGCTGGCGTCCGGCGCCTCGAAATTGCGGTAGCCCCAGAAGTGGCCGATGCCGTTGACGATGCCGGCCGCCGTGATCGGGATCCAGAGCATCTGCACCGCCCAGACGGTCGCGCCGATCGCGCCGAACAGGAACAGGTCGGCGATCAGCATCAAGCCGACGCCCTGCCAGCTGAAGCGCGAATAGAGGTTCCTCTCCAGCCAGTCGTCCGGCGTGCCGTGGCCGTACTTGGCGAGCGTTTCCTGGTTCTTGGCTTCGCTGCGATAGAGCTCGCTGCCCTGCAGCAGGACGGTCTTGATGCCGCGCGTCTGCGGGCTGTGCGGGTCGTCTTCGGTCTCGCACTTGGCGTGGTGCTTGCGGTGGATCGCGACCCACTCCTTGGTGACCATGCCCGAGCCCAGCCAGAGCCAGAAACGGAAGAAGTGCGAGGGGATGCCGTGCAGGTCGAGGGCGCGGTGCGCCTGGGCCCGGTGCAGGAACACGGTCACCGCGGCGATCGTGATGTGGGTCGTGATCAGCGTGTAGGCGACGATCTCCCAGCCGCTGAAGCCGGAAAAGCCGTGGCCCAGCCATTGCACCAGGGCATTGAAAACCGAGTTCAGCAAGTCCATCCGTCGCCTTTGTCCACTCTCACCAGAGGAAGTCGATTCTATTCGACCCACCCGGCCCGATACCCTTGATAAAAGACAGATATCACGCCGAAACCGGAATATGGGGTCGTGGCGCGACGGTTCAACGGCGCTCCCAAAGGGCGGCGAAGAAACCATCGGTTGCATGGCGATGCGTCCAGAGACGAAGGTCATCGCCGCTGGCGAGGGACCGAGCGTCTGCGACGTGCGCCCGCTCGAGCGCGGCGGCCACAGGCACGCGCGCGAAGTCGGCGCCTGCAGCGGCGTCGAACTGGCTCGCCACGGCTTCGCCCTCGCTGCCGAGCACGCTGCAGGTTGCGTAGACGAGGCGGCCGCCGGGCTTCACGAGGCGCGCCGCGGCGGTCAAAATTGCCGACTGCATCGGCACGAGCGCCGCGACCGACTCGGCGCTCTGGCGCCATTTGAGGTCGGGATTTCGGCGCAGCGTCCCCGAGCCGCTGCACGGCGCGTCGACGAGGACGCGATCGATCTTGCCGGCCAGACGCTTGACGCGGTCGTCGCGCTCGTGCGCGATCTGCGCCGGGTGCACGTTGGCAAGGCCGCTGCGCGAAAGCCGCGGCTTGAGTGCCGCGAGGCGATGGCCCGAGACGTCGAAGGCGTAGAGCCGCCCGGTATTGCGCATCTGGGCGCCGAGGGCAAGCGTCTTGCCGCCGGCGCCGGCGCAGAAGTCGACGACCATCTCGCCGCGGCGCGCGCCCGCGAGCAGGGCGAGCAACTGGCTGCCTTCGTCCTGCACTTCGACGAGGCCTTGCTCGAAGAGCTCGGTCTTCTGCAGCGCCGGCTTGCCGGCGACGCGGATGCCCAGCGGCGAATACGGTGTCGCCGCGGCATCGAAACCGGTCGAGCGCAAACGCTCCAGCACCTCGTCGCGGTCGGCCTTCAGCGCGTTGACGCGCAGGTCGAGCGAAGCCGGCGCGTCGACCGCTTCGACCCAGGCCCAGAACTCGTCGCCGAGACGCTCCTGCAGCGGCAGCGCGAGCCACTCGGGCAGGTTGTGACGCAACCGCTCCGGCAGCGCCGCGAGATCGAAGGCACGGCAACGCGCGAGCCACTCGCGCTCGCGCTCGTCGAGGGCGGCGTTCAGCACGCCGGCGTTGCCCTGCCACGCGAGCAGGGCGAAGCGCCGCTCGATCTCGCCGCGCCCGCCGTTGGCCGCGCTCGCCAGGTGGCGCCAGAGCGGCAGCTTCCTAAGCAAAGCGAACACGCCGTCGGCGAGCAGGTGGCGCTCGCGCGTGCCGAGGGCACGCTGCTCGCGAAAGAAATCGGCGACGACACGGTCGGCCGGATGCTCGAAGCGGAGCACGCGGTGCACGAGCTCGGTCTGCGCCTCGAGCAGTGCGGTCGGATGCATGCACAGATTATCCTTGCCCTCCTCACGACATGACCCTGCGTCGCAGCCATGGCCCTCCCTCACCGGCGCGAAGCGTCATGACCCGCGGCGCACCGACCGCGCTCGCCGGTCCGACCGCGCGCCTGCTCGCGCACCGGCGGCTTCTCCTCTGCCTGATCGCGGGTGCGTCGGTCGGCTTCTTCTGGCCCGGCATCGACTCGGGGCTGGCTCGCGCGCTGGTCGGCTGGAACGTGCTCGTCTGGCTCTACCTCGTCTGGGTCGCGGTCGCGCTGGCGGGCGCGGACTCGGGGCACATCAAGCGGCTCGCGCTCGCGCAGGCCGAGAATGCGGCGATCGCCCTGGCGATCGTCGTGACGGCGGCGATGATGAGTCTGGTCGTGCTCGTCTTCGAGCTCCTCGCCGCCAAGGCCGCGGGCCCCCAGCACATGCTGCCGCACCTCGTCTTCGCCTTCGTCAGCGTGCTCGGTTCGTGGCTGCTGCTGCCGACGCTGTTCGCGCTGACCTATGCGAGTGCGTATTACGGTCCCGAGCCCGATCGCGGGCTTTCGTTTCCCGAGTCGCCGAAGGGCTTCGAGCCCGACCACACCGACTTCCTGTACTTCTCGTTCACCATCGCCGTCACGGCGCAGACGTCCGACGTCGGCGTGACGACGCGGGCGATGCGGCGCCTGGTTCTGGCGCAGTCGGTGCTGTCGTTCATCTTCAACACGACGATCCTGGCGTTCTCGATCAACGCCGCGGCGAGCTTCTTCTAGGGCGCGGCCTCGTCGGGCAGCAGCAGCTGCGACGCGCCGTCGCGATGGCGGACGACGCCGTCGCGGCGCTCCAGGCGATCGTCGACCAGCCAGGCGATGGCGCGCGGGTAGAGACGATGCTCCTGGACGAGGACGCGCGCCGCCAGGGTCGCTTCGTCGTCGCCGGCGAGGACGGGAACGACCGCCTGGCCGATGATCGGCCCGTGGTCGAGGTCGGCGGTGACGAAATGGACGCTCGCGCCGCTCGCCTTGCAGCCCGCCTCGATCGCGCGCCGGTGCGTCGCGAG
>JBDTPG010000172.1:0-6020 GCA_039932815.1 Caldimonas sp. | reverse complement strand
CGCGTCTTTCGAACAGGTAGTGGCTGACCCACCACTGCTGGCCGCCGGCATGGCCGAACAGCTCGGCGACCGACATGAAGAAGAGGCGCCAGCGCATCCACCAGACCGCGGCGTCGGCGCCGTAGATCGTCGCGAACAGCGGCATCAGCGCGCCGTGCTGGCGGTCCATGTTGCGCAGCCATGCCTCGGCCGTGCGCTGGTAGTGCGTGCCGTCCCAGCGCCAGCGCTCGAGCAGGCGCAGCTCGTCCTGGAAGCGCAGCGCGAGGTCGTCGCTCGGCATCTGGCCGCCGGAGAAGAAGTGCCGGCTCATCCAGTCGCTGGCGTCGCGCTCGACGAAGGGATACGGCGCGCCGCGGTGGGCGAACACGTGCATGAAGAACCGGCCGTGCGGCGCCAGCCAGCGCGCCACGCTCGCGAACGCGCGCGGCCAGTTGCGCAGGTGCTCGAACATCTCGACCGAGACGACGCGATCGAAGCGATCGGCGGTGTCGAAGCCGTTCATGTCGCGCGTGACGACCGCCACGTTGGCGAGGCCGCGCCGTCGCGCCTCGGCCTCGATGTGCTCGCGTTGCGAATGCGAGTTGGACAAAGCGGTGATGCGGGCAGCCGGATAGCGCTCGGCCATCCAGAGCGTCAGCGAGCCCCAGCCGCAGCCGAGCTCGAGGATGCGCTGGCCGTCCGCGAGGCCGGCGCGTTCGCACGTCGCCTGCAGAGCCGCCGCCTCGGCCTGCTCGAGCGTCGCGGCGTCGTCGGGCCACCAGCAGCTGCTGTACTTGCGGTGCGGCCCGAGCACGGCGGCGAAGAACGCCGCCGGCAACTCGTAGTGCTGCTCGTTCGCCTTCTCGGGCAGCGGCGCGATCGGCGCCTCGCGCATGGCGGCGATGAACGCTTCGGTCAGCGCCGCCGTCGCCGCGGCGTCGCCGTCGTGCAGCTCGGCGAGGCGCGCCTTCAGCAGGCGCTGGATGCCGAGGCGGACGACCCGGTCGGGGACGCGGCCCTGCTCGACCCAGTGGACGGCGGCGGCGGTGCGGTTCGACATGCGCTTCCTTGCAACGGGGAGCGGCGCTCCTGGCCTCTCGTACGTCGGCGAGGGCGGTTTGGATCACTCGCCGGCATGCAGGATGGACAGGTGCCCTCTCCCCCGCCGGCGCCGTCAGCCCGAGGCCGCCTTCGCCTTCTCGGCACGTTCGAGCAGGCGAGGCGCGCTCGCGCGCTCGGTCCAGGCGGCGAACGCGTCCGTCGGGCCGCGCCAGCGCAGCGCGTCGACGTGACGAAAGAGAGGCGCGTCGGTGCGCAGCGTCGCCAGCTGCTTGAAGAGCAGCGCGAGCGGCATCCGGTCGCCGAGGATTCCGGGCGGAAATGCCTCGAGCGCACCGTGGCGGTTCAGCAGGCGCGCCGCGCCGACCGCGCCGATGCCCTCGATCCCCGGGTAGCCGTCGGCAGCGTCGCCGACGAGCGCGAGGTAGTCGGGAATCAGCGCCGGCTCGACGCCGAACTTGGCGCGCACGCCGGCGGCGTCGCGGATCGCCTTGCCGCGCCGGTCGACCTGGACGACGCGGTCGCCGCGAACGCATTGCGCGAGGTCCTTGTCGGGCGTCCAGATGCAGACCTTCTCGACCGCCGGGTCGGCATCGGCGAGGGACGCGGCAGAAGCAAGCGCGTCGTCGGCCTCGAGCTCGACCATCGGCCAGACGGCGACGCCCATCGCCGCCAGCGCCTCCTCGAGCGGATGGAACTGGGCCCACAGCGCCGTCTCGATGCCGGCGCCGGTCTTGTAGCCCGGCCACAGGTCGTTGCGGAACGACTCGATGACGTGGTCGGTGGCGACGCCGACGTGCGATTCGCCGTGCTCGATGATCTCGAGCACCGACTGCAGCACGCCGACGACGGCGCCCAGCGGCCGGTCCTTTCCCTTCGTGAAACGGCGCAGGCCGTAGAAATGGCGGAACAGCTCGTAGGTGCCGTCGACGAGGTGGACGATCATGACGGGAGGCTCTGGGGTTGCGGAGCATAAGAGATCGCCGCGCCGCACCTCGCCGGAGAGCGCGTAAGCTCGTCTCGCCGCACCCTCGGAGACAAAGATGTCCGTCAGCCCCTTGATCTCGCCGCGCATCGCCGAAGCGAACGTCGTCGCCGAGGCCCGCATCCACCTCGCCGCGGCGCACCGGCTCGCCGTGCTGCACGAGCTCGAGGAAGGCATCGACAACCACTTCACGATGACCGTGCCCGGCCGCGACGGGCACTACCTCATCCTGCCGTTCGGCCTGCACTGGTCGGAAGCGAGCGCGAGCAACCTGATCGTCTTCGACGAGTCCGGCCGCGTCGTCGAAGGCAAGGGGACGCTCGAGCTCTCGGCGCAGTGCATCCACGTGCCGATCCACCGCATCACCGGCGCGCGCGTTGTCCTGCACACCCACCAGACGTGGGCGACCGCGCTCAACATGCTGGTCGACAACCGGCTGCTGCCGGCGACGCAGACGTCGGCCTTCTTCCACGGCGAGATCGCCTACGACGACGACTACACCGGCGTCGCCGCGACGCTCGGCGAAGGGGAGCGCCTGGCGGCGCTGATGGGGACCAAGCCGATCGTCTTCATGAAGAACCACGGCGTCCTCGTCGCCGGCGCCACCGTCGCGCAGGCCTACCGGCGCCTGTACCGGATCGAGCGCGTCTGCCGCAACCAGATCCTCGCCCTCGGCACCGGCCGGCCGCTGCAGGTGCTCTCCGACGAGGTCGCCGAACGCGTCAAGGCGCCCAACCCCGACGACAGCCATCCGCGCGGCGAGCGCGAGCGCCTCTTCTTCGAGGCGATGATGCGCGTCCTCGATCGCCAGCTGCCGGGATACCGCGACTGAAGCGAGCGGCGTTCCGCGAGTAGAGCGAGCAAGACGGGGCGCGTGTGGATCGCGTCGATGCCGTCGTCGTCGGGGCCGGTGCCGTCGGCCTCGCGGTCGCGCGCGAGCTCGCGCTCGGCGGCCGCGAGACGATCGTCCTCGAAGCCACGGCCGGCATCGGCAACGGCATCAGCTCGCGCAACAGCGAAGTCATCCACGCCGGCCTCTACGACGCGCCCGGCTCGCTGAAGGCGCAGCTCTGCGTCGCCGGCCGGCGCCTGCTCTATCCGTATTGCGAATCGCGCGGCGTCGGCCATCGGCGCTGCGGCAAGCTCGTCGTCGCGGCGACGCCGGCACAGGTCGATCTGCTGCGGGCGATCGAGCGCCGCGCCGTCGGCAACGGCGTCGAGGGGCTGCGTTGGCTGAGCGGCGCCGAAGCGCGCGAGCTCGAACCGGCGCTGCACGGCGAAGCGGCGCTGCTGTCGACGTCGACCGGCGTCATCGACAGCCACGCGCTGATGCTCGCCTACCTCGGCGATCTCGAGAACGCCGGCGGCGCGCTTGTCGTCCGCGCGCCGTTCGAGGGCGCCGACGTAGGCGACGAGGGCTTCGTCGTTCGTGTCGGCGGCGAGGCGCCCCTCGAGATCGGCGCGAGCGTGCTGGTCAACGCCGCGGGGCTGCACGCGCCAGCGCTCGCGCGCCGCATCGCCGGGCTCGCGCCGGCCCACCTGCCGCGCACCTGGTTCGCCAAGGGCAACTACTACGCCCTCGCCGGCCGCTCGCCGTTCACGCGGCTGATCTACCCCGTGCCGGAACCGGGTGGGCTCGGCGTTCACCTGACCCTCGACCTCGCCGGCCAGGCGCGCTTCGGCCCCGACGTCGAGTGGCTCGACGTCGGGTCGGCCGACGCCATCGACTACGCCGTCGACCCCGCGCGCAGCACGCTCTTCTACGCCGCGATCCGGCGCTACTGGCCCGCGTTGAAGGACGGCGCGCTCGCACCCGCCTACAGCGGCGTTCGACCGAAGCTGCAGGGTCCGGGCGCGCCGGCGAGCGACTTCGTGCTGCAAGGTCCGCAAGTGCACGGCATCGCCGGCCTGATGAACCTGTTCGGGATCGAGTCGCCGGGGTTGACCGCGAGCCCGGCGATCGCCGCGGAGGTCGTTCGACGGCTCGGCTTCTGAGCACACCACTGAGATGTCCGCGTATTGACCCCTGGTCGGAACCGCGCTCCACTCGGTACGCGGCCTGGCTCGCTCCAACGGGGAACACGCGATGACGGAAGGCGAACTGAGGCTGCTGCTCGAGCAGGTGCGCAGCGGTGCGCTGCCGCGGCGCCGCTTCGTCGAGCGCATGCTCGGCCTCGGCCTGACGGTGCCGTTGGCCGGCATGATGATGCTGCAGGCCGGCATCGCCTCCGCGCAAAGCGCACCGCCCTTCAAGCCGACGCGGCGCGGCGGCGGCGGCACCTTGAAGATCCTGGAGTGGCAGGCGCCGACGCTGCTCAATCCTCACTTCGCGACCGGCGCGAAGGACGCCTTCGGCTCGCGCATCTTCTACGAGCCGCTCGCACAGTGGGACGCGGACGGCAACCTCGAGCCCGTGCTGGCGGCCGAGATTCCGAGCCGAGACAACGGCGGGCTGGCCGCGGATGGCCGCAGCGTCGTCTGGAAGCTGAAGCGCGGTGTCACCTGGGCCGACGGCCAGCCGTTCACCGCCGACGACGTCATCTTCAACTGGCAGTACGCGATCGAGCCGACGGCCGCGACGGTCACGGCCGGCAGCTACCGCAACATGAAGATGGAAAAGATCGACACGCACACCCTGCGCGTCGTCTTCGCTGCGCCGTCGCCGTTCTGGCCCGGCCAGTATTCCCAGGTGCTGCTGGTGCCCCGGCACCTGTTCGGATCCTTCACCGGCGCCAGGTCGCGCGAGGCGCCGAACAACAACCGGCCGGTCGGCACCGGCGCCTACACCTTCGTCGAATTCAAGCCGGGCGACCTGCTGCACGCCGCGCTCAACCCGCGCTACCACCAGGCGAACCGCCCGAATTTCGACCGCGTCGAGCTGAAGGGCGGGGGCGATGCCGCTTCGGCGGCGCGTGCCGTCCTACAGACCGGTGAATACGACTACGCCGGCTCGCTCATCGTCGAGGACGACGTGCTGAGGCGGATGGAAGCAGGCGGCAAGGGAAGAGTGCAGCTGCTGAACGCGAGCGCGACCTCGGCGATCTACCTTAACTTCACGGACCCCGGCGCGGAGGTCGACGGCGAACGCGCAAGCCCGAAGACGCGTCATCCGATCTTCAGCGATGCGCGCGTGCGGCGCGCGATCGGCCACCTCATCGATCGCCAGACGATCGAGACCCACATCTACGGCCGCCTCGGCGCCGCGACCACGAACTACATCAACGTCCCGGCGCGCTATCGAAGCACCCATACCGCGGCCGAATACAACGTCGCCAAGGCGGCGGCGCTGCTCGACGCGGCCGGCTGGAAACCCGGCGCCGACGGCGTGCGCGAAAAGGGCGGCAAGAAGCTGTCGCTCCTGTTCCAGGCCTCGATCGGCTCGATCGCCCAGAAGCTGCAGGCGGTGGTGAAGCAGGCCGCGCAGAAGGCGGGAATCCAGGTCGACCTGAAAGGCGTGGTGTCGAGCGTCTTCTTTTCCTCCGACGCCGGCAATCCCGACACCTACGGCAAGTTCTACGCCGACATCCAGACCTACAACTGGACCAACGACAGCCCCGACCCGGAAGGGCTCATGCAGTGCTTCGTGTCGTGGGAAGTCGCCTCGAAGGCGAACAAGTGGCTGGGGCAGAACCTGGTGCGCTGGCAGAACGCCGAGTTCGACGCGCTGTTTCGCGCCGCCGAGACCGAGCTCGACGCCGTCAAGCGCGCTGACCTGTTCATCAGGATGAACGACCTCGTCGTTGGCGACGGCTACGTGCTGCCGTTCGTCGCCCGGATGACCGCCCGCGCCATGAACCGGCGCCTGGTCGCGCCCTTGTCGGGCTGGCAGAACGACATGGCGTCGCTGCCGCACTGGTACAGCGAGGGATGAGCAACGCGGCCGGCGCCGTTGCCCTCGCTGAAGCGAAGCCAGCCCGGCCCGAGGGCTCGTGGCTCGGACATCCCAAGGGCCTGTCGGTGCTGTTCCTCACGGAGACGTGGGAGCGGATGAGCTACT
>JBDTPG010000171.1:0-6072 GCA_039932815.1 Caldimonas sp. | reverse complement strand
GTGTCGGCGCACATCGCGTCGAGGTCGCGCGTCGCCTTCCAGCCGATCGTCTGCGCCGCCAGGGTCGGATCCGCGTAGCAGGCGGCGACGTCGCCGGCCCGGCGATCGACCACCTGGTAGGGCACGCGTTTCCCGCTCGCCCGCTCGAACGCGTGGACCAGCTCGAGCACGCTGCAGCCTCGGCCGGTGCCGAGATTGACGACCAGCGATCGCGCCCCGCCGAGGAGATGGCGCAGCGCGGCGACGTGGCCCTCCGCGAGGTCCATGACGTGCAGGTAGTCGCGAACGCCGGTGCCGTCGGGCGTGTCGTAGTCGGCGCCGAAGACCTGCAGCGTCGGCCGCTTGCCGACCGCGACCTGGGCGACGTAGGGCATCAGGTTGTTGGGCGTGCCGCGCGGGTCCTCGCCGATCGTGCCGCTCTCATGGGCGCCGACCGGATTGAAGTAGCGCAGCAACGCGACCCGCCAGGATGGATCCGCGCGCTCGATGTCGCTCAGGATGTTCTCGCTCATCAGCTTGGTCGAGCCGTAAGGGTTGGTCACCGAAAGCGGCGCGTCCTCGCGGATCGGCAGTCGCTCGGGCTGGCCGTACACGGTCGCGCTCGAGCTGAAGACGATCGTCTTGCAGCCGTTCGCCTGCATCGCCTCGGCCAGGGTGAGCAGACCGCCGATGTTGTTGGCGTAGTACTTGAGCGGCTCGGCGACGCTTTCGCCGACCGCCTTCGACGCCGCGAAGTGGACGACGGCTTCGATCTTTCCCGCCGCGAAGAGCGCGTCGAGCGCGGCGCGGTCGCGCACGTCGGCGCGAACGAAGCGCGAGACGTCGGCGCCGAGCGCGGCGAGCCGGTGCAGCACCTCGGGCGAGCTGTTCGAGAAGTCGTCGATGCCGGCGACCCGGTAGCCGGCCGCCGTGAGGGCGAGCCAGGTGTGCGATGCGATGTAGCCGGTCGCGCCGGTGAGAAGGATCATGGGCGGGGCGGAAGGGAACGTGTCGATTGTCCGGCAACCGGCGCGCCATGGCCCCGCGAGTCGCTCGGCAGGCGGCGCCGCGCAGGGGTGCGTGCCTACAATCCCGGCATGCTTGAAGCGATCAAGGCGCTGGCTCAGCGCTCCGTCATGGAGCGGCTCGTTCTCCTCGTCAATCACGTCATCGCCGCCGAGCCGGCGGCGCTCGAGCGCCTGCGCCCGCACGCGGCGCGGACGCTGCAGATCGAGCTTGCCGGCTGGCCGACGCTCCTGCCCGCGGTCGGCCCGTTCGCCTTCCGCGTGTCGCCCGCCGGGCTGATCGAGTGGCTGCCCGAGGCGTCCACGGTGCCTGCCGATCTTCGCATCGCCGCCGATGCGGCCAACCCGGCGCTGGCGCTGACGCGGATCGTCGCCGGCGAGCGGCCGGCGGTCACGGTGTCGGGCGACGCCGGCTTCGCGAGCGACATCGACTGGCTGATCGACAACCTGCGCTGGGACCTGCAGGACGATCTCGCGCGCCTGATCGGCGACGCGCCGGCGCGCCAGCTCGGCAAGGTCGGCGGCTGGTTCGCCGGCGCCGTGCGCGAAGGGGCGAAGACGCTGCGCGACCTGGCGGCGCGAAACCCGACCGCCGCCCCGCCGCGCTGATGCGCGTCGTCGCTTCGGTCTCGCGCCGATGAGGCACCTCGCCCGTCTCGTCGTCATCTGCGTCACGGTTCTCAGGTACGGCCTCGACGAGCTGGCGCTGTCGAGCTTTCGCCAGCGCTGGGTCCGGCTTCTCGTTCGCGTCATCACGGTCGGCCGGCGCCTGGACGCGCCGCGCGGCGTGCGGCTGCGTCTCGGCCTCGAGCGGCTCGGCCCGATCTTCGTCAAGTTCGGCCAGGTGCTGTCGACGCGGCGCGACTTGCTGCCGAAGGACATCGCCGACGAGCTGGCGCGCTTGCAGGACCGCGTGCCGCCGTTTCCGGCCGAGATCGCGCGCGCGATCGTCGAGAAGGCGTTCGGCCAGCCGCTCGGTGCGATCTTCGCGAGCTTCGAGGCTGCGCCGGTGGCGAGCGCGTCGATCGCGCAGGTGCACTTCGCGGTGCTGAAGGACGGGCGCGAGGTCGCGGTCAAGGTGCTGCGCCCGGGCATGCTCGCCGCGATCGACGACGACGTCGAGGTGATGCGCCAGGTCGCCCGCGTCGTCGAGCGCTGGTCGGCCGACGGCAAGCGGCTCAAGCCGCGCCAGGTCGTCGGCGAGTTCGACAAGTACCTGCACGACGAGCTCGATCTCGTTCGCGAAGCGGCGAACGCGGCGCAGCTGCGCCGCAACATGGAGAGCCTCGGCCTCGTCCTCGTGCCCGAGATGGTCTGGGAGCTCTGCACCCAGGACGTGATCGTCATGCAGCGCATGGACGGCGTGCCGATCAGCCAGGTGCAGCGGCTGCGCGACGCCGGCGTCGACATTCCCAAGCTCGCCCGCGACGGCGTCACGATCTTCTTCACGCAGGTCTTTCGCGACGGCTTCTTCCACGCCGACATGCACCCGGGGAACATCCAGGTCTCGATCGCGCCCGAGACCTTCGGCCGCTACATCTCGCTCGACTTCGGCATCGTCGGCACGCTGACCGAGTTCGACAAGGACTACCTGGCGCAGAACTTCATCGCCTTCTTCCATCGCGACTACAAGCGCGTCGCCGAGCTGCACGTCGAGAGCGGCTGGGTGCCGCCGGAGACACGCATCGACGAGCTCGAGGGCGCGATCCGCGCCGTCTGCGAGCCGCAGTTCGACCGGCCGCTGAAGGACATCTCGCTCGGCCAGGTGCTGCTGCGCCTGTTCCAGACCTCGCGCCGCTTCAACGTCGAGATCCAGCCGCAGCTCGTGCTGCTGCAGAAGACGCTGCTCAACATCGAGGGCCTCGGGCGCGACCTCGACCCGGAGCTCGACCTGTGGAGCACGGCCAAGCCTTTCCTCGAGCGCTGGATGGAAGAGCAGATCGGCTGGCGCGGCCTGGTCGAGCGGCTGAAGAAGGAAGCGCCGCGCTTCGTCCACCTGCTGCCGCAGCTGCCGCGGCTGGTCCACGGCGCGCTCCAGCCGCAGCCCGCCGAGCAGCGCTTCCTCGAGGCGCTGCTGGTCGAGCAGAAGCGGACCAACCGGCTCCTGACCGGCATCGTCTACACCGGGCTCGGCTTCATCCTCGGGCTGGCGGCGACGCAGATCTACCTCAAGCTGCACTAGCCGGACACCCGGCGCCCGGAGGGCGCGAGATTTATACTGTCGGGTTGCTTTGATCCGAGGTCCGGCGATGCCGATCTACGCCTATCGCTGCACGAGCTGCGGCCACGCGCAGGACGTGCTCAGAAAAATTTCCGATCCGCCGCTCAGCGTGTGCCCGGCGTGCGGCGCGGCCACGTTCGTCAAGCAGGTGACTGCGGCCGGCTTCCAGCTCAAGGGCTCGGGCTGGTACGTCACCGACTTCCGGGGCGACAAGAAGTCGGCCAAGCCGGCCGAAGGCGAGGCCGCCACCAAGCCGGAAGGCAAGCCCGCCGAGGGCGCGCCGACCGCCGCGAACGGCAATGACACGGCCAAGGGCGAGACCTCGAAGAGCGAACCCGCCGCCGCACCCGCACCGGCCGCGGCACCCGCTGCCGCGCCGGCGCCGACCACTCCCACCAAGGGCGGGACGTGACGCGCCGCAGGCGCGTCCGATCGCAGCGCGGGTGAAGAAGTACCTGATCGCCGGCCTGCTGGTCTGGCTGCCGCTCGCCGTCACGATCTGGGTGCTGCAGGCGGTGCTCGGCATGCTCAACGGCATGTTCGTGTGGCTGCTGGCGGGCACGCAGGTCGTGTTGCCCGAAGGCACCCATGCGTTCATCGCCATGCTGCAGAAGATTCCCGGCCTCGGTGTCGTCGTGATGGTGATCGGCCTGCTCCTCACCGGCGTCTTCGCGACCAACGTCGCCGGCCAGTGGTCGCTGCGCCAAGGACATCGGCTGCTGAGCCGGATCCCGATCGTCAAGTCGATCTACAACTCGGTGCAGCAGGTCTCCGACACGCTGTTCTCGAGCAGCGGCAACGCTTTTCGCGAAGCGGTGCTGGTCCAGTACCCGCGCGCGGGCTGCTGGACGATCGCCTTCGTCACCGGCAAGCCGGGCGGCGAGGCGGCGCTGCACCTGCGCGGCGATTACCTCAGCGTCTACGTGCCGACGACGCCGAACCCGACCTCGGGCTTTTTCCTGATGCTGCCGCGCGGCGACGTCATCGCCTTGTCGATGAGCGTCGACGAGGCGCTCAAGTACGTGATCTCGATGGGCGTCGTGGCGCCGCCCACGCGTCTCGATCCGGCGACGGTGACGGTGCGAAACCTGCCGGGCTGAGCGCCCGGCCTGCGCTCAGCCCTCGCTGCGAACACGCAGCCGAAGCGCCTCCGCAGCGCCGCCCCGCGAGGGCAGCGGCGCCCCGACAAGAATGCATGGAGTGATGTGATGAGAACGACGTATTGCGGCCTGGTGAGCGAGGCGCTCCTCGGCCAGACGATCACGCTGATGGGCTGGGCGCACCGCCGCCGCGACCATGGCGGCGTGATCTTCATCGACCTGCGCGACCGCGAAGGCCTGGTCCAGATCGTCTGCGACCCCGATCGCGCCGCGACCTTCGCCGTCGCCGAGGAAGTGCGCAACGAGTTCTGCCTGAAGGTCACCGGCCTCGTGCGGGCGCGCCCGGCGGGCACCGAGAACGCCAACCTGACGAGCGGCAAGGTCGAGGTGCTGAGCCACGAGCTCGAGGTGCTGAACCCCAGCGTCACGCCGCCGTTCCAGCTCGACGAGGAGAACCTCTCCGAGACGACGCGCCTGACGCACCGCGTCCTCGACCTGCGCCGGCCGCAGATGCAGAGGAACCTGATGCTGCGCTACCGCATGTCGATGGAGATCCGGCGCTTCCTCGATGCGCACGGCTTCATCGACATCGAGACGCCGATGCTCACCAAGAGCACGCCCGAAGGCGCGCGCGACTACCTGGTGCCGAGCCGCGTCCACGACGGCATGTTCTTCGCGCTGCCGCAGAGCCCGCAGCTCTTCAAGCAGCTGCTGATGGTGGCCGGCTTCGACCGCTACTACCAGATCACCAAGTGCTTCCGCGACGAGGACCTGCGCGCCGACCGCCAGCCCGAGTTCACCCAGATCGACGTCGAGACCTCGTTCCTCGACGAGGAGGAGATCCGGGCGATGTTCGAGGCCATGGTCAGGAGCACGGTCCAGCACGCGATCGGCGTCGAGCTGCCGCCGTTCCCGGTGATGACCTGGGAGGAGGCGATGCGCCGCTTCGGCTCCGACAAGCCCGACCTGCGCGTCAAGCTCGAGCTGACCGAGCTCACCGACGTCATGACCGACGTCGACTTCAAGGTCTTCTCGACGCCCGCCAAGGCCAAGGGCGGGCGCGTCGCGGCGCTGCGCGTGCCGGGCGGCGGCGAGATGAGCCGGGGCGAGATCGACGGCTACACCGAGTTCGTCAAGATCTACGGCGCCAAGGGCCTGGCCTGGATCAAGGTCAACGACTCGGCCAAGGGCCGCGAGGGCCTGCAGTCGCCGGTCGTCAAGAACCTGCACGACGCCGCGCTGGCGGAAATCCTCGCCCGCACCGGCGCGAAGGACGGCGACCTGATCTTCTTCGGCGCCGACAAGGGAACGGTCGTCAACGACGCGCTCGGCGCCTTGCGCGTCAAGGTCGGCCACAGCGAGTTCGGCAAGTCGCGCGGCCTGGTGCAGGGCGAGTGGGAGCCGCTCTGGGTGGTCGACTTCCCGATGTTCGAGTACGACGAGGCGGCGCAGCGCTGGAGCGCGATGCACCACCCGTTCACGAGCCCGAAGGACGGCCACGAGGACTGGCTCGAGACCGATCCCGGCCGCTGCATCGCCAAGGCCTACGACGTCGTCCTCAACGGCCTCGAGCTGGGCGGCGGCTCGGTGCGGATCCATCGCGAGGAGGTGCAGAGCAAGGTGTTCCGCGCGCTCAAGATCGACGCCGAGGAAGCGCGCGCCAAGTTCGGCTTCCTGCTCGACGCGCTCCAGTACGGCGCGCCGCCGCACGGCGGCATCGCCATCGGCCTGGATCGCTTCGTCATGC
>JBDTPG010000170.1:0-6112 GCA_039932815.1 Caldimonas sp. | reverse complement strand
CCGCTGTCGACGGCCTCGACGCTGTAGCCCGCGGCTTCCAGCGAGGCGATCAGCAGCTCGCGAATGACGGAGGAGTCGTCGACCGCCAGGACGCGGCCGCGACTGTGAGGTGTCGGCGGCATGCGCCCCACGTTAGCGGAGCCGCGCCTGTTCGCACAGCCCGTCGGCCGCGGATTTCCGCGCCGGGGCCGGCCTGCCCTAAAAGTTGGCGTCGCCGCGAAAGCCCCTGAAACCGAGACTTGGCGGAGATCTCAACCGGGTTATGCACAAGGTTATCAACGGCGTGGAGACGAAAAAATATTTCGGGTGATACCGGCCGATTCGACCCAGGAATCGACCAGGGCGAGCAGCGCGTCCGGATCGGCGGGCTTGGTCAGGTGATGGTCGAAGCCGGCGAGGCGCGCACGTTCGCGGTCACCGGGCTGCCCGTAGCCGGTGAGCGCGATCAGGCACGACGCGCGTGTTTCGGCGAGCTGTCGCAGCCGCCGCGCCACTTCATAGCCGTCCATCTGCGGCAATCCGATGTCGAGCAGGACGACGTCGGGGGCGAACACGGGCGCCGAGGCGAGCGCATCGCCGCCGTCGCCGACCATCTTGACCTCGTGGCCGGCGAGCTCGAGCAGCACCTTGGTCGCCTCGGCCGCGTCGTGGTTGTCGTCGACCACGAGGATGCGGCAGCCGACCCGCGGCGCCTGTTGCGGAGGATGGGCGAGGGACGGCGAGCTGTCTTCGCCCACCCCGCTGAGGCACGGCAGAACGACCTGGAACTCCGAGCCGCGTCCCGAGCCCGCACTCGCCGCCGTCACCGTTCCCTGGTGCAGGTCGACCAGCCGATGGACGAGCGTCAGGCCGACGCCCAGGCCGCCCTGGCTGCGATCGAGCGAGCGCTTGCCCTGCTCGAACAGTTCGAAGATGTTGGGCAGCAGCTCGGCATCGATGCCGACGCCGTTGTCGCGCACACTGACGACGGCCTGACCCTGGCGCAGCGACAGCTCGAGCTCGATCGACCCGCCCTCGTCGGTGTACTTGGCGGCGTTGTTGAGCAGGTTGGCGACGACCTGGGAGAGGCGCGCGAAATCGCCGCGCAACACGACCGGCGTCTCGGGAATCGACGTGCGCAGGTGGTGGCGCCCGCTGTCGAGAAAAGGCTTGGCGGTCTCGACCGCATGCGCGATGACAGCGCGCAGGTCGAGCTTCTCGCTCTGCAGCGCGATCTTGCCCTGGTTGATGCGGGCGACGTCGAGCAGGTCCTCGACGAGCCGGGTCAGGTGGGCGACCTGCCGGCCGGTGACGTCGGTGGCCCAGGTGAGCTTGGGCTCGGCCGGAGCGAGGCGGCGGATCACCTCGAGCGCGGTGCGGATCGGCGCCAGCGGATTGCGCAGCTCGTGCGAGAGCATGGCCAGGAACTCGTCCTTCCTCCGGTTCGAGTTCTGCAGCAGCGCCTCGACGCCGCGCCGCTCCTCGATCTCGATCTGCAAGGTTCGATAGAGGCGCGCGTTCTCGAGCGCGATCGCCGAGCGATCGACCAGCTCGACGATGCCGGCGCGGTCGGCCCCGTCGCTCGGCCGAAGGCGGATCGCACCGACGATGCGATCCGCGTTCGACAGCGGCAGGACCATGAATGGCGAGGTCGACGCGGGCGCGATCACGCCGGCCTCGATGACGCTCGTGAGCGCGTCGATCTCTGCCGCTTCGAGGGGCCCGGCGCGGCGGCGCACCTGCGCCGTGCCATTGTCGGAGACGTGGCCGTCGAGGACGAGATCGAAGTCGCCGACCGGATCGCTGAGCACGAGCGTCGCCTCGCTGGCGAAGCGAGGTATGAGCATCTCGAGCAGGCGCTTCCCGGTGACCTCGGAATCGAGCGACGAGCCGAGCTCGCGGCTGGCGTGCGAGAAGAAGTGCGAGCGGCGCGTGTTCTCCTCGGCGACCTTGCGCGCGGCCTCGGCGGCCGCGAGCGCGACGCGCTCGTCGGCGCGCCGTCGCAGGCGCCGCTGCGTCAGGTGCAGGTCGACGAAGACCTTCACCTTCGAGCGCAGCACGTCGGGGTTGACCGGCGAGAGGATGTAGTCGACCGCGCCCAGCGAATAGCCGAGGTTGGTCTGCATCTCGTCCGCGTAGGAGGTGACGAAGATGATCGGCGTTCGCGCCGACCGCTTGTACTGGCGGATCAGCTTGGCGGTCTCGAAGCCATCGATGTCGGGCATGTTGACGTCGAGCAGGATCGCCGCGAACTCGGTCTTGAGGATTTCCTTCAGCGCCTGCGCTCCCGAGCGGGCGCACACCAACTCGTGGCCGAGATCCTCGAGCACGGTCTCGAAGACGAGCAGCTTTTCCGGCAGGTCGTCGACGATGAGGATGCTGGCGCGCTCGCCGTCGTCACCGCCGAGCTCGTCGAACTCCGAGCTCAGCGGCACAGCCAGCCCCTCAGGACGGCGAGCAGGTTCATCGGGTCGACAGGCTTGGAGAGGTAATCCCAGGCACCGGCTTCGATGCACTTCTGCCGGTCTCCCTTCATCGCCTTGGCAGTGACCGCGACCATCGGCAGCTCGCGCCCCCGAGGTAGCTTCCTGATCTCCTGCATCGTCGCGATGCCGTCCATCTCCGGCATCATGATGTCCATCAGGACGATGTCGATGCTCGGGTCGGATTCGACCAGGCTGATCGCCTCGCGGCCGTTGTCGGCCGAGACGATCACCATGCCTTCGTTGTCGAGCACAGTGGCGAGCGCGAAGATGTTGCGCATGTCGTCGTCGACGAGCAGCGCCTTCTTGCCATGCAGCGCGAGGTGTGCGCCATGGACGGCCTCGACCGCATCGCGCTCGCGGTTCGACATCACCGCGGGGCTGCGATGGAGCAGGAACGCAGCCTGCGCCAGCGTCGTCTCGAGAGAATCGGCCTCGCGGATCGCGAAGGCGCGGTGCGGCAGGTGCCACGGGCCGTGGCCCTTCGCCTTGCCGTTGCCGTGCAGGACGATCGGCAGCTGGCAGATGCCGGCGCGCCGCTCGATCTCCTCGATCACGTCCTCGGGCCCGAAGTCGGTGACCGACTCGTCGATGACCAGGCAATCGGCATCGCGGAGCGAGGCGCGGAGCGCAGCGCCGTCCTCGGCGAGGATCGTCCGCACGTCGCCGTCCATCGCGGCGAGCAGCTGCGCGCGCTGCGGCGTCGCCGGCATGGCGACGACGAGATTGCGGAACGGACGCTCGCAATAGGCGTAGAGCTGCGCGACCGCGACGTCGACCTCGTCCTTCGATTGCAGCGGCTTGGCGACGAAGGCGATCGCGCCTGCCTGCAACGCGCGCTCGCGCGAGTCGTCGGTCGAGACCACGCAGATCGGCACGTGGCGCGTCGCGACGTCGGTCTTGAGGCGGTCGAGGATGCGCCAGCCCTGCATGTCGGGCAGGGAAATGTCGAGCGTGATCACGGCCGGGTGGAATTCGCGCGCCATCGTCAGCGCGCCCGCGCCGGTGTTGCTGACCAGGCCCTTGAAGCCGGCGATGCGCGCCGCGTCGAGCAGGACTCTCGCGAAGGCGAGATCGTTCTCGACCACCAGCAGGACGCGGTCGCCGCTGCCGATGGAGTCGCGGTCGTCGTCGGCGACGTTGGCGAAGATCTCGCCCTCCTCGACGCCCGCGTTTCCGGCCTCGTCGGCATGCACTGCCATTCCGGTGAAGGCGCCGCGCCGGGCCAGGGCGCCGGCTTCTGCGCTCGCGCCGCTGCGCCGGGCGGCGTCGGCGTCGCCCGGAACGAGGCGCTGCAGGCGCGCGTTTCGCGCCGGGTTGTAGCTCTGCGGCAGGTAGAGCGTGAAGGTGCTGCCGGTACCGGGCTTGCTGACGAGCCTGATCTCGCCGCCGAGCAGGCGCGACAGCTCGCGGCTGATCGCCAGGCCGAGGCCGGTGCCGCCGTACTTGCGCGAGGTCGAGCCGTCGGCCTGCTGGAAGGCTTCGAAGATGATCTGCTGCTTGTCGGGCGAGATGCCGATGCCGGTGTCGGAGACCGAGAACGCGATCACCTGGCTGGCGTGGCTCAGCTCCTCGTTGTCGGCCGACCAGCCACCCTCTGCGCTGGCGATCGCGAACGATACCGAGCCCTGGTGGGTGAACTTGAACGCGTTCGAGAGCAGGTTCTTGATGATCTGCTGCAGCCGCTTGACGTCGGTGACCAGCGACTTCGGCAGCGGCTGCTCGATGTCGATCCGGAAATCGAGGTGCTTGGACTCGGCGAAGTGGCGGAAGCTCCGCTCGATCGAGCGGTGCAGGTCGTCGATGCGCACTTCGCTGACGTCGACCGCGACCGTTCCCGACTCGATCTTCGACAGGTCGAGGATGTCGTTGATCAGCATCAGCAGGTCGTTGCCCGACGAGTGGATCGTCTTCGAGAACTCGACCTGCTTGCCGCTCAGGTTGCCGTCCGGGTTCTTGCACAGCTGGTCGGAGAGGATCAGCAGGCTGTTGAGCGGCGTGCGCAGCTCGTGCGACATGTTGGCGAGGAACTCGGACTTGTACTTCGAGGTGAGCGCGAGCTGCTCGGCCTTCTCCTCGAGCGCTTGCCGCGCTTGCTCGACTTCCTGGTTCTTGCGCTCGACCTCCTGGTTCTGGTGCGCGAGCAGCTGCGCCTTGTCCTGCAGCTCCTCGTTGGTCTGCTGCAGCTCCTGCTGGCGGTTCTGCAGCTCTTCGGCGAGCGACTGCGACTGCGTCAGCAGGTCTTCCGTGCGCGAGTTGGCCTCGATCGTGTTGATGACGATGCCGATCGATTCCGTCAGCTGGGCCAGGAACGCCTCGTGGACCGGGTTGAAGCGCTGCAGCGACGCCAGCTCGAGGACGCCGCGCACTTCGTCTTCGAAGACGACCGGCAGGACCATCACGTCCATCGCCGCGTTCTCCGACAGGCCCGAGGCGACGCGGAACGCCGCCGACGGCACGTTGGTGAGAAGGATGCGTTCCTTGTCGATCGCGCACTGCCCGACCAGGCCCTCGCCGAGGTTGACGACCTTGCCGTGCGTCGGCTGGCCGCCCGACGCGTAGCTCGCGAAGAGGCGCAGCTGCGGCGTGTCGTCGACGGTGCTGAGCACGTAGAACTCGGCCTGCTGCACGCCGACCACCGGCGCCAGCTCGGAAAGAATCAGCTGGCCGACGGTGACCAGGTCCTTCTGGCCCTGCAGCATGCGGCTGAACTTGGCGAGGTTGGTCTTCAGCCAGTCCTGCTCGGTGTTCTTCTGGGTCGTGTCCTTGAGGTTTCTGATCATCTCGTTGATCGTGTCCTTCAAGGACGCGACCTCGCCCTGCGTCTCGACCGTGATCGAGCGCGTCAGGTCGCCCTGCGTCACCGCCGTCGCGACCTCGGCGATCGCGCGCACCTGCGTCGTCAGGTTGGCGGCGAGCTCGTTGACGTTCTCCGTCAGGCCCTTCCACGTTCCCGCCGCACCCGGCACCTTGGCCTGGCCGCCGAGCTTGCCCTCGACGCCGACCTCGCGCGCCACCGTCGTCACCTGATCGGCGAAGGTCGCGAGCGTGTCGGTCATGCCGTTGATCGTCTCGGCGAGCGCCGCGATCTCGCCCTTCGCTTCCACGGTGAGCTTTCGCTTCAGGTCGCCGTTCGCGACCGCGGTCACGACCTTGGCGATGCCGCGCACCTGGCCGGTCAGGTTGCCGGCCATGAAGTTGACGTTGTCGGTCAGATCCTTCCACGTTCCCGAGACGCCGCGCACCTGTGCCTGCCCGCCCAGGCGACCTTCGGTGCCGACCTCTCGTGCCACCCGCGTCACTTCCGCTGCGAACGACGAGAGCTGGTCGACCATCGTGTTGATGACGTCCTTGATCTGCAGGATCTCGCCGCGCACGTCGACGGTGATCTTCTGCGTCAGGTCGCCGCCGGCGATCGCCGCCGATACCTTCGAGACGTCGCGCAGCTGGACCGTCAGGTTCGACGCCATCAGGTTCACCGAGTCGGTGAGGTCCTTCCAGGTTCCGGCGACGCCCTGCACGTCGGCCTGGCCGCCGAGCTTTCCTTCCGTTCCGACCTCTCGCGCCACGCGAGTCACTTCCGCCGCGAACGATCGCAGCTGATCGACCATCGTGTTGATGGTGTTCTTGAGCTCGAGAATCTCGCCCTT
>JBDTPG010000169.1:0-6133 GCA_039932815.1 Caldimonas sp. | reverse complement strand
GGCCGTGCTCGGCCTCGGCTGGCGCCTGCTCAGTTGATCGAGCGGCTTCGGCGACGCGCCTGGTTGGCGGCCCGCCTGTTCGACGCGAGCATCAAAGCCTGCTTTTGGCCGCGAGCCGCTCGCGCAGCTCGGCGAGGTGAGCCAACGCCACGTCGCGCCCGGCCTTGATCGACTGGCGCCGGGTCGTGAAGTCGGCACCCGACACGCCCGCCAGCGAAGGCTGGAGGACGAGATCGGCGTCGCGCAGCTCGTAGGCCTTGAGGCTCTTGCCCATGATCGCGAAGGTCTGCAACAGCATGCGCGCCGCGTCGCCGGTCGGGTTGCCTTCGGGCACCGCGGAGATGTCGACCGCGATCACGAACTCGGCCCCCATCTGGCGCGCGTGATGGACCGGGATCGGCGCCGAGAGGCCGCCGTCGACGTACTCGCGCTGGCCGATCTTCACCGGCTGGAACACTGCGGGAACGGCGCTCGACGCGCGTACCGCCGTGCCGGTGTCGCCGCGCCGGAACAGGATGCCCTCGCCGCTGTCGAGGTCGGTGGCGGCAATGCCGAGCGGGATCTTCATCTGCTCGATGTCGCGACGGTTCGTCTTCTCGCGCACGAACCTGGCGAGCGCCTCGCCCCGGATCAGGCCGCGGCCCGGATACGACCAGTCGGCGAACGCCGTCTCGTCCATGCCGTCGGCGATCGTCGCCAGCTCGCGGCCGCTTCGGCCCGACGCGAACAGCGCGGCCACGAGGCTGCCGGCCGAAGTGCCGACGACGAGGTCGGGCGCGAAGCCGTTCTCCTCGAGCGCCTGGATCACGCCGATGTGGGCGAAGCCGCGTGCCGCACCGCCGCCGAGCGCGAGGCCGATGCGCGGCCGGCGGGGCGGTGCGGTCGGCGGTGCCGGAGCGACAAGCGGCGCCGCGGGCAGCGGTGGGGCCGGCGGCGCCGAGCCCACGACGGCGGGCGGTGGCGCGCTGGCGCAGCCGGCGAAGCCGATCGCACCGAGGCCGGCCAGCCGGGCCAGGCATCGGCGACGGCCCTGTTCGAGCCCACTTTCCTTATTCCGCATCGAGATACCGGTCTGACGAATCTATGGTTCGCGCCGGGCGTCGGCGTCGATAGAGTCGCCCGTTCCGTCGCCAGGCGGCTGGCGCGCGCCCATCGGGTTTCGATTCTGGGGCCCGCGCCGCCAAGCCGCGACGACAACGGTCTTCGCATGTACCGATACGACGAATTCGACACTCATTTCGTGCATCAGCGCGCGGCGCAGTTCCGCGACCAGCTCGAGCGCCACCTCGCCGGGCAGCTGCCCGACGACGACTTCCGCGCCCTGCGGCTGCAGAACGGCTGGTACGTGCAGCGCCACGCGCCGATGGCGCGCATCGCGGTCCCCTACGGCGAGCTGAGCGCGAAACAGCTGCGCGCCCTCGCCCGTGTCGCGCGCGAGTTCGACGGCCGCAACGGCGGCCCGTACGAAGGCCGCGGCGGCGGCTTCGGCCACTTCACGACGCGCCAGAACTGCCAGTTCAACTGGATCGCCCTGCCCGACTCCGCCGACGTCATGGACCTGCTCGCCGACGTCGACATGCACGGGATCCAGACCAGCGGCAACTGCATCCGTAACATCACGAGCGACTGCTTCGCCGGCGTCGCCGCCGACGAGATCGTCGACCCGCGACCCTACTGCGAGATCCTGCGCCAGTGGAGCACGCTCCACCCGGAGTTCGCCTTCCTGCCGCGCAAGTTCAAGATCGCCGTCAGCGGCGCTGCCGAAGACCGCGCCGCGACGGCGTGGCACGACATCGGTCTGGTGCTGCGCAGGAACGCAGCGGGCGAGGTCGGCTTCGAGGTGCGCGTCGGCGGCGGCATGGGCCGCACGCCGATCATCGGCACCGTCGTCCGCGATTTCCTGCCGTGGCAGCAGATCCTCGTCTTCATCGAGGCGATCGTCCGCGTCTACAACCGCTATGGTCGGCGCGACAACCTTTACAAGGCGCGGATCAAGATCCTCGTCAAGGCCGAGGGGCAGAAGTTCATCGACGCGGTCGAGGCCGAGTTCGCCGACATCGTTTCGCGCGATCTCGACGGCTCGGCGGACCTCCTCACCGACGCCGAGCGCGACCGCATCGCGGCATGCTTCGAGCTGCCCGAAGGCGTGGCGCCGATCGCCGAAGCCTGCGAGCACACGGCTGCGGGCGCGTCGACGCCGGCCGCCTACACGCGCTGGCTCGAGCGCAACGTCCACTCGCACAAGCTCGCCGGCTACCGCGCCGTCACCTTGTCGCTGAAGCGCGCCGGCCAGCCACCGGGAGACGCCTCGGCCGACCAGATGGAGCGCGCCGCCGAGCTCGCCGACCGCTTCAGCGCCAGCGAGCTGCGCGTTTCGCACGACCAGAACCTCGTCCTTCCGTGGGTGCGCGCGAGCGAGCTGCCGGCGCTCTGGCAGGCGGCGCGCGAAGCCGGCTTCGCGACGCCCAACATCGGCTACCTCACCGACATGATCGCCTGCCCCGGCGGCGACGTCTGCGCGCTCGCCAACGCGCGCTCGCTGCCGATCGCCGCGGCGATCACCGAGCGCTTCGACGACCTCGACGAGCTGCACGACATCGGCGACATCGACCTGCACATCAGCGGCTGCATCAACTCGTGCGGCCACCACCACAGCGGCCACATCGGCATCCTCGGCGTCGACAAGGACGGCCAGGAGTGGTACCAGGTCTCGCTCGGCGGCGCCGACGGCTCGACCCTGAGCGGCCCCTCGACGACCGGCAAGGTGATCGGCCCGTCGTTCGCCGCCGACGAAGTGCCCGACGTGATCGAGGCCGTGATAGACGCCTACCGCGCCGAGCGCACCGACGCCGCCGAGCGTTTCATCGGCACGGTGAGACGGGTCGGCATCGAGCCGTTCAAGGCCGCCGCCAATGCGGTGCGGCGGGCGACGGCGGTGCACGCATGAGCGCGATCCGTTGCGTCGACGCCGGCACGCCGGTCGACTTCGTCCTCGCCAACGATGTCGACGTCGAGTCGATCGCCGCTGATCTCGACACCTACGACAGCATCGCCCTCGTCTTCCCGAAGTGGACCGACGGCCGCGCCTACAGCCAGGCGCGCCTGCTGCGCGCGCGCTATCGCTTCAACGGCGAGATCCGCGCCACCGGCGACGTGCTGGTCGACATGATGCCGCTGCTCGCGCGCACCGGCTTCGATGCCGCGACGCTGCGCGCCGATCAGTCGCGCGAGCTCGCCGGGCGCGCACTCTCGTTCTTCCCCGACGGCCACTATCAGGGTGACGTGCGGGAGCCGCTGCCGCGCTTCCGGCGCGAGGCGGAGGCCCCGGCGTGACGCGCGTCGCGACGCACGACGGCAGCGCCCGGGTCACCTTCGTCGGCGCCGGCCCCGGCGAAGCCGACCTCATCACCGTTCGCGGCGCGCAGCGGCTGCAGGACGCCGACATCGTCCTCTTCGACTCGCTCGCCGACCCGGCGCTGCGCCAGCTCGCGCCGAACGCGCGCTGGATCGATGTCGGCAAGCGCGGCGTCACGGGCGTTGCGCACGCGCCGCGCTCCGGCCGCGAGAACACCGGGCAGGACACGATCAACGCGCTGCTCGTCAAGCACGCGCAGAGCGGCGTGCGCGTCGTGCGACTGAAGGGCGGCGACCCGAGCGTCTTCGGCCGTCTCGAGGAAGAGCTCGAGGCGCTCGCCGCCGCCGGCATCGAGTGCGAGGTCGTTCCCGGCGTCACCGCCGCGCTCGCCGCCGCCGCGGCGACGCAGCGACCGCTGACACGCCGCGGCGCCGGCCGCAGCATCGCCCTGACGACGGCGATGACCCGGAGCGGCCACCTCGTCGCCGGCCGCCACGCGGACACCGAATCGTTCTACATGGCCGGCAAGCAGCTCGCCGCGCTGTCGCGCCGCCTCGTCGCTGCGGGCTGGCCGGCGGCGACGCCGGCGCTCGTGGTCTCGCGCGCGGGCTGGCCCGACCAGATCGCCAGCGAGCACAGCGTCGCGACGCTCGGCGACGCCACCGTGCTGCATTCCGGACGGCCGACCATCGTCACCGTCGGCGTCGGCGCCGGGCGGGTGCAGGCGGACCTTGCCGCGACGACGGCGACCGCGCCCAGGCCCTTGGCCGAAGAGGTGACGCCGACGCCGTAAAATTCGCGGTTACCGTCGCCTTGCCGCTGCCGCGCATCGCCGCCAGCGTGCCACCCGAGCCCTCCATGACCCACGTCGTTCTCGAATCGTGCATCCGCTGCAAGTACACCGACTGCGTCGACGTGTGCCCGGTCGATTGCTTCCGCGAAGGCCCGAACTTCCTGACCATCGACCCCGACGAGTGCATCGACTGCGCGGTCTGCATCCCCGAGTGCCCGGTCAACGCCATCGTTCCCGAGGAAGACGTCCCCGGCAACCAGCAGCACATGATTCCGCTCAACGCCGAGCTCGCGAAGGGCTGGCCGGCGATCACGCGCCGCAAGACCCCGCCACCCGACGCCGACGACTGGAAAGACAAGACCGGCAAGCTCCCCGAGCTGGTTCGATAGCCGCAGGGCGCCGGCCGTGGCGACCCGCTCGTTCCCCGTGCTCGACCCGATCGAGACCGACGCCGTCGTCGTCGGCGCCGGCCCGGTCGGCCTGTTCCAGGTGTTCGAGCTCGGCCTGCAGGAAGTGCGGGCGCAGGTCGTCGACTCGCTGCCCAACGCGGGCGGCCAGTGCGTCGAGCTCTACGCCGACAAGCCCATCTACGACATCCCCGGCCTGCCCGTCGCCACCGGCCGCGAGCTCGCCGAGCGGCTGCTGAAGCAGATCGAGCCGTTCGGCGCCGGCTTTCATCTCGACCAGCAAGTGAACGCGGTGGCGCGGCGCGACGACGGCCGCTTCGACGTCGCGACGTCGACCGGAACGCGATTCATCGCCAAGGCCGTCGTCGTCGCCGGCGGCGTCGGTTCGTTCCAGCCGCGCCGGCTCAAGGTCGCCGGCCTCGACCGCTTTCGCGGCACGCAGCTCTTCGAGCACGGCGCGACCTTGCACGAGCACGCCGGCCAGCGCGTCGTCATCGTCGGCGGCACCGAAGCGGCGGTGGCGGCGGCGATCGCGGCGGGCGAGGACGGCGCGGCCGCGGCCGGCAGCGTCACGCTCGTCCATCGACGCGACGACTTCGATGCCGACGAAGCGACGCGCGCGCGCCTCAACGCGCTGCGCTCGTCGGGCCGGGTCGAGTTCGTCGCCGGCCTGCCGGAAGCCGCGGTCGAGGAGGACGGCAAGCTCGCCGCCCTCACCGTGCTCGGCAGCGACGGCGATTCGCGCGACGTGCCGCTCGACGCGCTCTTCGTCCTGCTCGGCTGGAGCCCCAAGCTCGGCCCGATCGCCGACTGGGGCCTGGCGCTCGAGAAGAAGCAGGTCGTCGTCAACACGGCGAGCTTCGAGACCTCGACGCCGGGCATCTTCGCCGTCGGCGATGCCAACACCTACCCGGGCAAGCAGAAGCTCATCGTGTGCGGCTTCCACGAAGCGACGCTCGCCGCGTTCGCGATCGGCGAGCTCGTCCACCCGGAGCGCGCGCAGCCGCTGCAGTACACGACGACGAGCACGAAGCTGCACAAGCTGCTCGGCGTCGCGCCGTGATGTCCTAAAATTCGCACGCGCTCGGCTTGAAGGCCGGGCGCACATCGCTAGGGGTGTTGGGGCGCGGTCATTGCGCGCTTCGACTGAGAAAAGACCCTTTGAACCTGACTGAGGTAATCCTCGCGCAGGGAAGCAAGCCGAAACGGCCCAGAGCCTTGCCATCGAAAGACGATGGCTTACATGACACCGACGACGCGTCGCTCGATGCTGGCCCTGGCAGCGGCCCTGGCCCTCCTGCCCGCCCTCGAGGCGCGTTCGCAGACTGCGCTAGCACCGGTGACGGTGACCGGCAAGGCTCCCGTGCCGGCGAGCGTCGCCGGCTGGGGCGACGCGCCGCTCGAAGCGGCGCCGCTGCAGGCGACGACGATCGATGCCGCGCAGATCCGCGACGCCGGCGCGCGGCGCCTGTCGGACCTGACGCGCTTCGATCCTTCGGTGACGACGGCGTACGACACCGAGGGCTACGTCGACTACTTCACCGTGCGCGGCTTCGTCATCGACAACCGCTTCAACTT
>JBDTPG010000168.1:0-6161 GCA_039932815.1 Caldimonas sp. | reverse complement strand
CCGGCGACGAGGAGCAGGCGCAAAGCGTGCTCGCGGTCGCGCAGACGATCTCCGTCATCATCAGCCTGGCCGAGCGCGGCGACGACCAGAACGTCGTCACGCTGTCGACGCTGCACGCCGCCAAGGGGCTCGAGTGGCCGCACGTCATCCTGGCCAGCGTCAACGAAGGGCTGCTGCCGTTCGCCGGCGACGACGAGGAGGCCAGTGCGGCGCGCCTCGAGGAAGAGCGCCGCCTGATGTACGTCGGCATCACCCGCGCCCGCGCAACGCTCGCGGTGAGCACGCTGCGGCGCAGGAAGCGCGGCCGCCAGCTGCAGGCGGCGCTGCCGAGCCGCTTCATTGCCGAGATGAAGCTCGACGAGGCGCGCAAGGTCGAAGATCCGCGCGCCAGGCTGCTGGCCTTGCGCGCGGCGGCGGCCGAGCGCGCGCTCGCGGCGCGTGGCCCGGCTACATCCCCTTGAACAGCCCCGCGTAGCTCCGGCTCACCTCGAGCTTCTCGGGATGGCCGCGCACCGCGACCAGCTGACGGCCGCGCAGGTCGCGGGTCACGCCGGCGATGGCGCGCGTGTTGACGAGGGTCGAGCGGTGGATCTGCCAGAACATGTCGGCGTCGAGCTCCTCGACGAGCTCCTTGATCGGCTTTCGGATCAGCGCCTCGATCGTCGCCGTCTGCACCCGCGTGTACTTCTCGTCGGAGATGAAGAAGAGGACGTCTTCGACCGGGATCATCTGGATGCTCGCGCCGACCGTCGCCTGGATCCAGCGCAGCTGCGCATGCGCGCCCGGGCTGATCTTGGCGGTGAGCCTCTGCAGCAGCTGCTGCATCCCGCTCGCGTCGGGCGCTTCGCCGGCGCGCTCGGCGAGGCGCTTCCTGACGCGCTCGACCGTGACCTGCAGGCGCTCGCGCTCGGCCGGCTTTAGCACGTAGTCGACGACGCCCTGCTCGAAGGCCTCGATCGCGTACTGGTCGTAGGCGGTGATGAAGACGATCTCGGGCCCGCGCCAGGGCGGCCCCTCGCCGCTGGCCGACGTCTCGGCGTCGTCGTCGTCGACGGGCAGCTGGGCGATCGCGCGTGCCGCCTCGATGCCGGTCATGCCGGGCATGCGGATGTCGAGAAAGACGATGTCGGGCCGATGCTTCTCGGTCAGCGCGACGGCCTCGGTGCCGTTCTTCGCCTCGGCGACGATCTCGAGGCCGGGCCAGACCTCGGCGAGGCGCGCGCGCAGCTGCTCGCGCAGCAGCCGCTCGTCGTCGGCGATGACGGCGGTCGTCATGGGCCGGTCGCCACTGCTGACGGGCGCTGGTGGAACAGGCGCCAGAGCAGCCAGCCGATCAGGACGAAGGGCGCCGCGACGAGCGCCAGCGAGGCGAGCGCCGTGATCAGGCCGAAGGCAAGGCCGAGCGCGCCGAAGCCGAGACCGACGACGGCCGTAGTCAGCGCGGCGACGATCGCGACGACGACCGCAGCGACGGCGACGAAGAACAGGACGACGCCACGCGGGCCGCGGATCAGCTCGACGAGCGAGAAGGTCTCGCCGTCGGCCGTGATGGTGATGCCCTCGAGGGGCAGCGCGTACCAGGCCATCGCCAGCACGACGGAGACGACCAGGAACAGCGAAACGAGCAGGATCGCCACGCCACGATGCCAGGCCTTCATCACGAGCGGTCTCCTTCGCGCTGCAGCGACTGATAGGGCACGGTGATGGTCACGACCGTGCCGCTCGGCTGATTGTCGGCGACGACCATCGACGCCTTGTCGCCGTACAGCAGCTTCAGGCGCTCGCGGATGTTGGTCAGGCCGATGCCGGTGCCGGCGGTGTCGGCGCGGCCGAAGCCGAGGCCGGTGTCGGCGACGGTCACGGCGAGTCGGCCGTGGACGATCTCGGCCGAGACCGTCAGCGTGCCGCCTTCCGCCTTGGGCTCGAGCCCGTGCTTGATCGCGTTCTCGACCAGCGACTGGATCATCATCGGCGGAAACTCGGCCGAGAGCAGCCCTTCGCTGACGCTGATGTTGGCCTGCAGGCGGTCCTCCATCCGCACCTTGAGGATCTCGAGGTAGGGCCGGATCACCGCCATCTCGCGGCCGAGGTTGTGCTGCGCCGGGTTCGATTCGCGCATCGACGGCATCGAGGCGCGCAGGAGCGCGATCAGGTTCTTCTGCATCGTGCTCGCGCGCGGCGGATCGGTCTCGATCAGGTGGTCGATCGAGGCGAGCGTGTTGAACAGGAAGTGCGGCTCGACCTGCGCCTGCATCGCCGCCATGCGCGCCTCGACGACCTGGCGCTTGAGCTGCTCCGAATCGGCGGTCTCGCTCGCGACGGCGGCCTTGACCTCGGCCTGGATGGTCCGCTTGTAGGTGATCTTCAGGATCGTCGAGGCGATGATGATCAGCCAGGCGAGGTCGGTGAGGAAGTCGCCGAGATGGCGGTCGCGCATGCGCCTGACGCTGCGGATCACCTTCTCGTCGGCTGAAGCGCGATCCGCGGCCGCCTCCTGTGCGTCCTGCGCCGCCTCGGCGGCCTTCTCCTCGGCTTCCTTGATCGCCTCGATGACGGCGGCGCGCGCTTCCTCGACGGCCTCGCGGACCTTCTCGCTGTCGGCCCCCGGCGGCAGCTTGATCTCGATGCCGGCTCCAGCGACGCCCGAAGCGGCTCCGCTCGCCGCCGCCGACGCCGCGCCGGTGATCGCGCCCGGGCCGATCCGGACGCCGTTGCGGTCGATCTGGACGTGTGGCGAGATGCGGACGCCGTCGCGGTCGATCGAGATGACGACGTCGCCGCCCTTGGGATCCTTCGTCTCGATCTTGATGCCGCGAGACGGCGGCGCGGATGGCGCGGAGGGAGGCGAAGGTAGCGAGGGCAGCGACGAAGTCGAAGGCGGCGAAGGCGGCGACGGCGGTCGCGGCGGCATCACGGTGGCGGTGCGCGAGCCGTCGGCGACGCTGCCGATCGTGTAGCTGAAGGGCGGCAGATGCTGCAGGATGAGCGCACCGATCAGCAGGAGCAACGAGAGGACGAAGAAGCGCTTCCACGAGATCGAGACCAGCCAGTTGGCGTACAGGTGGAACAGGCGGATGGTCTCGGCCTTGAAGCGCTGCCAGCCGGTCTCCGGCGGCCGCACGGGCCGCTGCGGCGGCGACTGATCGGCGGGCGAGGAGGGGGTCATGGGCAGGGGCGGTGGCTGGTGCAGTTCACGACGTCACTGTAGGGGCGACGCCGGGCCTGCCGCCACGCTGCTGCGACGGATCGCAGCAGCGGGGGGCCAGGGTGCAACGCCGACGGATGGGCGCCGGCCCGCCAGCCGCCGCCGGGGGGTCGTCAGGACGACCGCTGCGCCGATCCGGGCGGCGCCATCATCGGCAGCGTCGTGTCCTCGAGCGGCTGGGTGTCGGGGCCCTGCGCCATGCGCGACTCCAGCGCCTGCGCCGAGAGCGCGAGCGGGCCGGCGCGCCACTCGGCCATGAGGGCGTCCCACTTCGGCCGCGCCGCGGCGAGGTGGCGCGCCTTGACGTGGCCGTAGCCCCGGATCATCTCCGGGATGCGCGCGATCTCGGTCGCCAGCGCCAGGTTGGCGGGGCCGAGCGCGCGCAGGAGCTCCTCGATCGAGTCGCGGTATTCGCGCACCAGCTCGCGCTCGACCCGACGTTCCTCGTTGCGTCCGAACGGATCGAACGGCGTGCCGCGCAGCCCCTTGAGGCGGGCGAGGACCTTGAACGCCGACAGCATCCACGGGCCGAAGCGCTGCTTCTGCAGCTCGCCCTTGGCGTTCTTGGCCGCGATCGTCGGCGGCGCCAGGTGATACGCAAGGCGGTAGTCCTTGCCCATCTCGCCTTCGAACTGGGCCGCGACCTTGGCCAGGAAGCCGGTGTCGGCGTGCAGCCGGGCGACTTCGTACTCGTCCTTGTAGGCCATCAGCTTGAAGAGGTAGCGCGCCACCGCCTCGGTCAGCTTCGTGCTGGGCCGCGCCGCCTCGGGCCGGGTCAGCGAGCGCGAGAAGGCGACCTCGGCCTCGGCCGCGCGCACCTTGTCGACGAACGCCTTGTACTTGCCGGCGTAGGCCGCGTTCTGGTACTCGGTCAGGAACTCGACGCGCCGGGCGATCAGGTCGTCAACGTTGACCGATCGCTTGACCAGCTCGATCACCTGGCCGGTGCGGACCAGCGCCTTCATTCCCTGCGGATCGTGGGCGGCGCGACGGCCCCACTCGAACGCGGTCTTGTTGTTGTCGACCTGGACGCCGTTCAGCTCGATCGCGCGCATCAGCGCCGCGTGCGAAAGGGGCACGCGGCCCTGCTGCCAGGCGAAGCCGAGCATCAGCGGGTTGGTGTAGATCGAGTCGCCGAGCAGCTGTACCGCCAGCGTGTCGGCGTCGATGCCGCCGACGTGGTCCGGGCCGGCGGCGGCAGCGATCGCCGCTTCGCAGTTGCCGGCCGGAAATTGCCAGTCCGGGTTACTGACGAACGCGGCGGTCGGCGTGGCGTGGGTGTTGACGGCGACGTAGGTGCGGCCTTCGCGCATCACCGCGAGAGTGGCCTTGTTCGCGGTCACGATCGGGTCGCAGCCGATCACCAGGTCGGCCTCGGCGATGCCGACCTTGGTCGAGAAGATCGATTCGGCGCGGTTGGCGATCTGCACGTGGCTCCAGGTCGCGCCGCCCTTTTGCGCGAGGCCGGCGGAATCCTGGGTGACGATGCCCTTGCCCTCGAGGTGCGCGGCCATGCCGAGCAGCTGGCCGATGGTGATCACGCCGGTGCCGCCGACGCCGGCGACGACGATGCCCCAGGGCTTTTCCGCGAGCGGCAGCGCCGGCTCGGGCGGGGCGAGGACGGCGGCCAGGCGTGGCCGCTCGGTCGCGTTCTTCTTGGTGCTCTTCAGCTGGCCGCCTTCGACCGTGATGAAGCTCGGGCAGAAGCCCTTCAGGCACGAGTAGTCCTTGTTGCACGAGTTCTGGTTGATGCGGCGCTTGCGCCCGAACTCGGTCTCGACCGGCTCGACCGACAGGCAGTTGCTCTGCACCGAGCAGTCGCCGCAGCCTTCGCAGACCAGCTCGTTGATGACGACGCGCTTGGCCGGGTCTTCCATCGTGCCGCGCTTCCTGCGCCGGCGCTTCTCGGTGGCGCAGGTCTGGTCGTAGACGATGACCGTGCAGCCGGGGATGTCGCGCAGCTGGCGCTGGATGTCGTCGAGCTCGTCGCGGTGATGCACGGTGACGCCCGGCGCGAGCCGCGCCGCGACGGCGTGCTCGTCGTACTTCTCCGGCTCGTCGGTGACGACGACGACCTTGGCCGCGCCCTCGGCGTCGAGCTCGCGCGTCATCTCGGGCACCTGCATCGTCCCGTCGACGGGCTGGCCGCCGGTCATCGCGACCGCGTCGTTGAACAGGATCTTGTAGGTGATGTTGACCTTGGCCGCGATCGCCTGGCGCACCGCGAGCAGGCCCGAGTGATAGAAGGTGCCGTCGCCGAGGTTGGCGAAGATGTGGTTCTCGCTCGTGAACGGCGCCTGGCCGACCCACGACACGCCTTCGCCGCCCATCTGGCTGAAGGTGACGGTCGAGCGGTCCATCCAGACCGCCATGTAGTGGCAGCCGATGCCGGCGACGGCGCGCGAGCCCTCGGGCACCTTGGTCGAGGTGTTGTGCGGGCAGCCGCTGCAGAACCACGGCGCGCGCTCGCCGGTCGCGCCGGCGGCTCCAGCCGGTCCGGCGCCGGTCGAAGCGAGCGTCGCGACGGCGAGGCTCTTCTCCTTGGCGTCGATGAGGGCGACCCGCATCGCCATGCCGGCGGCGACGTCGGCGTCGACGCCGAGCTTGCCGAGCCGCTTGGCGATCGCGCGGGCGATGATCGCCGGCGTCAGGTCGGCCTGCGCGCGCAGCAGCCAGTGCTGGCTCGGGTTGGCCTGGCTCCATTCGCCGCCCTGGCTACCGGAGGGCCCGTCCGAATCCATGTCGGCTTCGCTCTCGTCGAACTTGCCGAGCACGCGCGGGCGAACGTCGGGCCGCCAGCCGTAGAGCTGTTCCTTCAACTGGTACTCGATGACCTGGCGCTTCTCCTCGACGACGAGGATCTCCTGCAGGCCCTCGGCGAAGTCGCGCGTGATCGTCGCTTCGAGCGGCCAGACGACGTTGACCTTGTGCAGGCGCAGGCCGATGCGGCGGCAGA
>JBDTPG010000167.1:0-6182 GCA_039932815.1 Caldimonas sp. | reverse complement strand
GCGTTCACGCCGCGCGACCAGAAGGCGGTCAAGGCGGCGGCGACCACGATGCGCGCGAACCCGAAGCTCGACATCGAGACCGCGATCACCGAGCTGGCGGTCGGCGAGGCGCTCGTCAGCCTGCTCGACGAAAAGGGGCGCCCCTCGGTCACCGAGCGCGTCTTCGTGATTCCGCCGGGCAGCCGCATCGGCCCGATCAGCGAGGACGAGCGCAAGGCGCTGATCGCCACCTCGCTCGTCGCCGGCGTCTACGAGAAGAAGGTCGACCGCGAATCGGCGTACGAAAAGCTGAACGCGCGCGTCGCCGACGCGGCCGCCGGTGCCGCGCCCGGATCGCCTCCCGCGGGAACCGCCGGCAGGGGCGCGCCGTCGCCGAGCGCCGGCGGCACCGACGGCGGCATGCTCGGCGGCCTGAAGGACGTCCTCTTCGGCTCGACCGGCCCGCGCGGCGGCAAGCACGAGGGCCTGGCCGAGTCGGCGGCACGATCGGCGGTGCGCTCGATCGGCTCGAGCGTCGGCCGCGAGATCATCCGCGGCGTCCTCGGCTCGATCCTAGGCGGCTCGCGCCGGCGCTGATACCCGTCAGGACGCGGCGCTATCGCTGCAGCGGCTTCAGATGCCGCCGTACCACTCGTAGCCTTCGTCTTCCCAGTAGCCGCCCTTGCCGCCGCGGATCGCGGCGAAGCTCTCGACCAGCTCGATCGCGCGCACGTACTTGGCCTGCTTGTAGCCGAGCTGGCGCTCGACGCGGCAGCGCAGCGGCGCGCCGTTGCTCACCGGCAGCGGCTTGTCGTTGAGCTCGTAGGCGAGGATCGTCTGCACGTGGTGGGCGTCGTCGAGGTCGATGCTCTCGTAGTAGCGCGAGTCGCGGCCGTCGAGCGACGGGCCGTCCATCGAGTCGAAGCAGCGGAAGACGACGAACTTCGCTTCCGGCTTCGGCTCCACCAGGTCGAGGATCGGCCCGAGCTGCACGCCCTTCCACTTGCCGATGCAGCTCCAGCCCTCGACGCAGTCGTGGCGCGTGATCTGGGTGCGCGACGGCATCGCCTTGAGCTGGTCGAGGGTGAACTCGGCGGGCCTGGCGACGAGGCCGCCGACCGTGAGCTTGTAGCCGGCGAAGCCGGCGTCGCGCAGGGCGACGTAGTCGGCGTCGCCGGGATTGAGCGAGCCGTTGCTGCGGAAGGTCTGCGCCACGTCGGCGGCGCTGAACTCCTGCGCCATCGCCCGCCGCGGCGCGACGATCTTCTGCGCCGCACGGTTCAGGTGCTGCGCGCTCTTCAAGGTCTCGACGAACGATTCGTTGCGCGACAGCCGATCGCAGCCGGCGAGCATCGCCGAGCCCGCCGCGGCGACCGCGCCGCGCAGGAGGTGGCGGCGGTCGCGCTGGCGCGCGCGCATCAGGGTGAAGGTCTTCTTCATGGCCGCACCTCCTTCTTGGCGTGATCCTCGGGGACGGCGTACCAGCCGGTGATCATCGATCGCATCTCGTTCCAGACCCCGGCGATGAACACCTCGGCCACGTGGACGACGACGAACAGGAGCAGGCCGAAGGCGGCGAGGAAGTGGAGCGTTCGCGCCGACTGCCGGCCGCCGAGCAGGTCGACCCAGCCGGTGAAGACGGCATCGAGGCGCGGCGACATCGCCAGGCCGGCGATGACGACCAGCGGCAGCAGGCCGAAGATGACGACGAGATAGGCCAGGCTCTGCAGCACGTTGTAGCGCGTCGCCGCGTCGCCGGTGGGATGCTTGAACTTGAGGTGGTCGACGATCGAACGGCCGATGTTCCGGAGCTCCTCGCGCGTCGGCACGAGGTCCTTCTTCAGGTGCCTGCTGAGGATCGAGTAGAGGAGATACAGCACGCCGTTGATGACGAAGATCCAGGCGAAGAAGAAATGCCAGTGGCGCGCCATCGCCAGCCACTGACCGCCGGGGATCGTCGCCCACCACGGGAATGCGCGCGCCATCGGATCGCCGGTGTCGGGCGAGTGCGAGAGGCCGAGCACGCCGGTGGTGTCGAACTCGTGGCCGGCGATGCGCGTGTAGCCGACCGGCCCCGCCGGCGTGTTGCGCGCGCCGAACGAGACCCATGGCTGCGCGAAGGTCGACTCGCGCCCCCAGTAGAGCGCCGGGTGGGCGTTGAAGATGTTCAGCCCGCTCATCAGCAGCACGGTCAGGCAGACGACGTTGATCCAGTGCATCAGCCGCACCGGCAGGCGGTGCCGGTAGATCCGGCGCGCAGCGCGGGCTTCGACGAATGCAGGCGGCGCGGTCGCTTCGATGTCCATGCGAGAAGATCTCCTGTGGCGTGCTAGGCGTGTCGGCCCGCCGGGGCGATCCTTACACCGGCGCTGCGAGCCGGCGCGGCCTAGGGCACCGGCGTCATGCGGATCGGGGGCCGGACAAGAATACGCGCTTCGCCGGCGAGATCGGTGATGACGCCGTTGGCGGCGAAGCTCGCCGGCGTCTCGGGCTCGAGCGCGGCGACGACGAGGTGGGCGAGCGGCTGCTCGAGAGAGACGTAGAAGCCCCCCGCGGCGACGTCGAGCAGCGCCGGTTGCAGCTGGACCTTGAGTCGCGTCGCTCCGCCCGCGTTGGCGGCGGGGCCGCCCGCGACGGCCTCGCGACCGGTCTCGCGGTAGCCCTCGGCGCGCAGCTCGCCGAGCTCGTCGATCTGCTGGACCTCGACGCCGAGCAGGCGCAGGCGCCGCACCGCCTCGCCCTGTTCCGGCGCGAGCCAGTAGCCGCACGGCCGCGCGCGGCTCTTCAGCGTACGCAGCTGCAGCGCGGACTCCCAGTTCACGGTCAGGCGCCGGATCTCGCCGCTGCCCGGGTCGATCACGGCGTAGGCGTACTCGCTCGGCGTCCGTGCGGCCTCGAGGACGATCTGCCCCTGGCAGGCGAACGCGATGGTCTCGCGATCGACGAACTGGCGCAGCTTGGTCAGGTCGTCGGCGTGCTTGGCGGCGCTCGCGAGGACGGTGGTCGCCGCCACGAGCTGGGTCTGCACGCGGCGCTTGAGGTCGACGCGACCGAGGCCGCCGCCCCGCGTCTCCACCAGCAGGCTGACCGCGTTGCGCAAGCCGCTCGCATTGCGGCCGACCTGCGGCGCGACGCTGCCCATCGACAGCGTCCGGTCGGCCGGGTCGGCCGACGCCGTTGCATACCAGTCGACGCTGAGGCCGGCATTGCGCAGTCCGGCGAGAAGCGGCTGGCGAAACCATTCCTCGGCCGCCTTGGTGACGAACGGAGCGAGGTTGCCCGTCGTCGCATACTGGAGCAGGGCGTCGAAGCGCTGCACGCCGCCGAACTTGGCGGTGAAGGCGCCGCCGACCGGGTACTCGTGGAGGTCGAGGACGACCAGCGGCGCGAAGCTCGCGAGCAGCTCGGCGATCGCACGCGCTTCCGGCGTCTGCAGCAGGAGGTGGTCGCGGTTGACGTCGGTGCCGTCGGCCGCCTCGCGCCTGAACGCGGCAGCGCCGTCGGGGTTGGCGCGCGGCAGCAGGACGACATCGACGCGGTCGAGCACGCCGCCCACCCGGCCGGCGGCGAGCTCCTGAGCGAGCACGATGAGCGCTTCGGTCCCGGCGGGCTCGTCGCCATGCTGGGCGGCAAGGATGACGACGGTCGGCCGGCGCGGTGCGCTCGCCGCCGAGATCGCGGTCCCCGCGACCGAGCCGGGGGGCACCGGCCGGGTGTAGGCGAGCGCCTCGATCGGCGCACCGGCCTGCGACGCGCCGAGCGGGATCACCGCGACCTCGCTGCTGTTCTCGCCGATCGCCGCGCTGCGCGCCAGGCCGTGGACGATCGCGCCGAGCTCGTCGTTGCTGGTGAAGGTCGTGCGTCCCGGCTCGAATGCCGGCGTCGCGAACGTCGTCTGCGGCTCGGGGAAACGGGCGGCGACAGCGGCCGGAACCGTCGGCGTCGGCAGCGGCGTGATCGTGACCGGGGGCGGCGGACGAACCGGCGTTGCGATCGCCACCGGGGGCGGCGGACGATCGGCACCGGGACGCGCCGGCGCGCTCGCGGCGGGCGGCGCGGGTCGCGGTGCGGGCGTGACGACGATCACCGGAGCCGGTGCCGGGCGCGGCGACGAGGCGCAAGCGCCCACGAGCAGCGCCGCCAGCGCCATGGTCACCCGCCCGTGCACGAGCAATCGATCGAGCCCCGCCATCCGCCGTCCCCGCCGCGCCGACGGGCGCGGATGCGGTCGATATTAGCGGCGGGTCGGCCTTGGCTCGGTGACCAGCTGTCAGCGTCCGAGAACGATGTGGCGCGCCGGGTCGGCGGCGATCGCCGCACCCCGAGCGGCGCGAAGCCCGCCCTAGAATCGCCGCCTCCGCCTGCCGACGCGCATGAGCCACTCCAAGGACGCCGCCGCGACCGGCGGCAACTTCCTCCGCCAGATCATCGAGCGCGATCTCGCCGAGGGCACCTATGCCTCCCGGCGCTTCGCCGGCAGCCCGGGCGACGCGGCCCATCACGCCGGCGCGCCGGCCGACCCGGCGCGCATCCGCACCCGCTTCCCGCCCGAGCCGAACGGCTACCTGCACATCGGCCACGCCAAGAGCATCACCCTCAACTTCGGCCTCGCCAACGACTACGGCGGCATCTGCCACCTGCGCTTCGACGACACCAACCCGGAGAAGGAGGAGCAGGAGTACGTCGACGCGATCATCGATGCCGTGCACTGGCTCGGCTTCGATTGGCACGCGCCCGAGCCTGCCCTGGCCGGCTCGCCCGGGATGCCCGCGTCAGGCGCGCAGACAGTGAGCCACCTCTACTTCGCGAGCGACTATTTCGATTTCATGTACCGCGCGGCGGAGGCCCTCGTCATCGCCGGGCACGCCTACGTCGACGAGCAGAGCGCCGAGGAGATGCGCGCCAGCCGCGGCGACTTCGGCCACGCCGGACGCGAAAGCCGGTACCGGTCGCGGACTCCCGACGAGAACCTCGCGCGCCTGCGCCAGATGAAGAACGGCGAGCTCGCCGACGGCGCCGCCGTGCTGCGCGCAAAGATCGACATGGCCAGCCCGAACATCAACCTGCGCGACCCGGCGCTCTACCGCATCAAGCGGGCGACCCATCACAACACCGGCGACACGTGGTGCATCTATCCGATGTACACGTACGCGCACCCGATCGAGGATGCGCTCGAGAACGTCACGCACTCGATCTGCACGCTCGAGTTCGAGGACCAGCGGCCGTTCTACGACTGGCTGCTCGACACGCTCTGCGCACTCGGCCTGCTGGCGCAGCCGCGCCCGCACCAGTACGAGTTCGCACGCCTCAACGTCAGCTACGTCGTCACCAGCAAGCGCAAGCTGAGGCAGCTCGTCGACGAGAAGATCGTCGACGGCTGGGACGACCCGCGCATGCCCACGATCGCCGGCCTCAGGCGGCGCGGCTACACGCCGGAATCGATCCGCCTGCTCTGCGACCGCGCCGGCACGAGCAAGGCCGGCGGCTGGACCGACTACGCGAGCCTCGAGATCGCCCTGCGCGACGACCTCGACCCGAAGGCGCCGCGGGCGATGGCGGTGCTCGACCCGATCCGCCTCGTCCTCATCAACTGGGCCGAGACTTTCGGCGACGCCGCGCATCGCGAGCCCTGCCATGCGCCCGTGCATCCGCAGCGCCCGGAGCTCGGCACGCGCGACCTGCGCCTCGGGCCGGCGCTGTGGATCGAGCGCGACGACTTCGCCGAGGTGCCGGCCAAGGGGTTCTTCCGCCTCTTCCCGGGCAACCGCGTGCGCCTGAAGTACGGCTACGTCGTCGAGTGCACGGGATGCGAGAAAAGCGCCGACGGCAAGGTCGTCGCGGTCCACGCGAAGCTCGTCGCCGACACCAAGAGCGGCACGCCCGGCGCCGACGCGGTGAAGGTCAAGGGCACGCTGACCTGGCTCGCCGTCGACGACGCGCGCGCCGCCGAGATCCGGCTGTACGACCGCCTGTTCGTCGAGGCGCAGCCCGATGCCGGCGGCAGGGACTTCAAGCCCAGCCTCAACCCGGCGAGCAAGCAGGTCGTCATGGGCTACGTCGAGTCGTCGCTCGCCGATGCGAGCGCCGGCGATCGCTTCCAGTTCGAGCGCCACGGCTACTTCGTCGCCGACCTCGTCGACCACGGCGCGGCGAAGCCGGTCTTCAACCGCACCGCGACGCTGCGCGACACCTGGTCGCGCTGA
>JBDTPG010000166.1:0-6190 GCA_039932815.1 Caldimonas sp. | reverse complement strand
GACGGCCGCGTCGTCTACGCCGGCTCGGGCCTGCGCGGCTACGGCAATCTCGTCATCCTCAAGCACAACGCGACCTACCTGACCGCGTACGCCCACAACCAGACGCTGCTCGTCAAGGACGACCAGACCGTCAGGCGCGGCCAGAAGATCGCCGAGATGGGATCCACCGACGCCGACGGGGTTCAGCTGCACTTCGAGATCCGGCGCCAGGGCAAGCCGATCGATCCGGCGCGGCTGCTGCCGGCGCGCTAGGCGAACCGGCGCGACGTCGATGGCTCCGATTCTCGCCTTCGACATCGAGACCGTTCCCGACGTCGCCGGGCTGCGCCTCCTGCGCGGCGCGGACCCGGCGCTGAGCGACGCCGAGGTCTACGCCGCCGAGATCGCCGATCGCGCGTCGCGCAACAAGAGCGATTTCATGCCCTTGTACCTGCATCGCGTGCTCGTGATCTCGTGCGTGTTTCGTGCCGGCAGGAGCCTGCAGGTGCGTTCGTTCGTCGACCTCGAGCGCGACGGGCGCAGCGAGGAGGCGAGCGTGATCCAGTCGTTCTTCGACCGCGTCGACGAGCGCCGGCCGCAGCTCGTCAGCTGGAACGGCGGCGGCTTCGATCTGCCGGTGCTGCAGCAGCGCGGCCTGCGCCACGGCGTCGTCGCAGGGCGCTACTGGGACATGGGCCAGGACGAGCACGGCGACCGCGAGCACCGCTACAACAACTACATCAGCCGCTATCACCTGCGCCACATCGACCTGATGGATCTGCTGGCGATGTACCAGTCGCGCGCCAACGCGCCGCTCGATGCCATGGCCAAGCTGTGCGGCTTTCCCGGCAAGCTCGGCATGGACGGTTCGCAGGTGTACGGCGCCTACCTCGAAGGCCGGCGCGACGAGATCCGCCGCTATTGCGAAACCGACGCGATGAACACCTACCTGCTGTGGTGCCGGTTCGAGAAGATGCGCGGCCGGCTCGACGAGGCCGCCTACCGGCGCGAGATCGGCATCGCCCGGGAGACGGTAGCGGCGAGCCAGGAACCGCACTGGGCCGAATATCTGGCCGCGTGGCCGCAGGAATTCGCAACGAGCCAAGCGCAGTCACTCGACGAAGGTCTGGCATCGTCCGGCGACACCGATTCGTCGGCAGAAGGGGCGACCTCGACCATCGATCCGGCCCCGGTCGCCAACGTCGAGACGACGACGGAGACCAAGACCACCGAAACGACGATCTACATCGACTCCTCGAGCATCCGCGCGTAGTCGTCGCGCGTCGCCAGGCGCGGGTTGGTCTTGTGGGTGTGGTCGGCCATGGCGCCGTCGATGATCCGCTCGTACATCGCGTCGCCGACGCCGAGCTCGGCGAGACCCGAGGGCAGGCCCAGGCGCCGGTTCATGGCGCGGATCGCCTCGGCGACGGCCTCGGCCGCGCCGCCCGCGCCGACGGCGATGCCCATCGCGTGCGCCATCCGTTCGAGGCGCCTCTCCTTGACGATGCCCGGCGCGCTCGCGTTGAACTCGACCACCGCCGGCAGGAACATCGCGTTCAGGGTGCCGTGATGGAGCTTCGGGTTGGCGCCGCCGAGGCTGTGGCTCAGGCTGTGGACGCAGCCGAGGCCTTTCTGGAACGCCATCGCGCCCTGCATGCTGGCGCTCATCATGTTGAAGCGCGCCTCGCGATCGCTGCCGTCGCGCGTCGCCCGTTCGATGTTCGCCCAGGCGCGCTCGAGGCCGTCGAGGGCGATACCGTCGGCCGGCGGGTTGACGGCCGGCGCCATGAAGGTCTCCATGCAATGGGCGATGGCGTCCATGCCGGTCGCGGCGGTCAGGAACGGTGGCAGGCCGAGCGTCAGGTCCGGATCGCAGATGGCGGTCTTGGGAACCAGGTGCCAGCTGTGGAAGCCGAGCTTCCTGCCGTCGTCGACGATGACGATCGCGCCGCGCGCGACCTCGCTGCCGGTGCCCGCCGTCGTCGGGATCGCGATCAGCGGCGCGACGCGTTCGCTGATGCGCGCGCTGCCGCCTTCGATCGTCGCGTAGGTGGTGAGCGGCCCGGGATGGGTCGCGGCGATGGCGACGCCCTTGGCGAGGTCGATGCTCGAGCCGCCGCCGACGGCGACCAGGCCGTCGCAGCCCTGACCGTTGTAGACCTCGGCGGCGGCGCGCACCGCGCGCTCGGTCGGGTTCGACGGCGTCGCGTCGAAGACCGCGTAGGCGCGGCCGCCGAGCGCGGCGAGGGTGCGGTCGAGCAGGCCGGCGGCGCGCACGCCGGCGTCGGTGACGACCAACGGCTTCTTGATTCCCGCGCGTTCGAGCTCCTGCGACAGGAGGGCGAGGGCGCCGAAATCGAGCTGGACCTGGGTGATGTAGTTGATGAGTGCCATGCGTCAGTCTGGCACACTGCAGCGCACCCGTTCCAGCCTCGCCGCCAGGGCGGGCCCCCTCGCCATGCAACGATCCGAATTCCGTTTCTTCGAGCGCCTGCGCGTGCGCTGGGCCGAGATCGACGCGCAGCAGATCGTCTTCAACGGCCACTACCTGACCTACTTCGACACCGCCGTCGCCGGCTACTGGCGTGCGCTGGCGATGCCGTATGCGGCGACGATGCAATCGCTCGGCGGCGACATGTTCGTTCGCAAGGCGACGCTCGAGTACCTCGGCTCGGCGCAGTACGACGACGTGCTCGACATCGGCCTGCGATGCGCGCGCATCGGCAACTCGTCGATGACCTTCGTCGCCGGTGCGTTCCGGCACGAGGCGCTCCTCGTCAGCGGCGAGCTGATCTACGTCTTCGCCGATCCGGTCGCGAAGGTGGCGCTGCCGGTGCCACCGCCGCTGCGCGCGCTGTTCGAGAGTTTCGAGGCGGGCGCGGCGATGGTCGACGTGCGCGTCGGTTCGTGGCGCGAGCTCGAAGCGGCGGCGCGGCCGATCCGTGCCGAGGTCTTCATCGGCGAGCAGAAGATTCCGGCCGACATGGAGTGGGACGATGCGGATGCGGATGCCGTCCACGCGGTCGCGTTCAACCGCCTCGGCCGAGCCCTCGGCACCGGCAGGATGCTCGAGCACGTACCGGGCGTGGCCAAGATCGGCAGGATGGCGGTGGCGTCATCGTCGCGCCACGGCGGCGTCGGTCGAGCGGTGCTTGACGCCTTGCTCGACGCGGCGCGGGCGCGTGGCGATCGCGAGGCGGTCCTGCACGCGCAGCTCGGCGCAGCGCCGTTCTACGAGCGTGCCGGATTCGTCCGTCGCGGCCCCGAGTTCGACGAGGCGGGCATCGCCCACGTCGAGATGCTGCGCGTGCTCTGATCAGAGCGATCAGCCGACGACGTCGAACGCTTCGACGTGGCGCGGACCTTCGATCAGGTCGTCGAGCGGCGCGGCCGCCGCGGCGATCGCCGCCTCGATCCCGGCATCGATTCCGCTCCGGCCCGCGCCGCTCGAAGGCGCGCGCGAATACGTTTCCATCCAGGTCGCCGAGGCGCCGTCGTCGCGAACGAGCAAGCGCGCCTGCAGGCCAGGCCAGGCGCTGAGAAGCGAGCGCTGCATGGCGACAACGGCGACGCGCGCTTCCTCGGCGCGCTCGCGCCGCACGCGGTACCAGACGAACAGCTCGCGCCCGGCCATGCCGCCGCTCACGCCGCCGCGCTGATCTCGGTCGGGACGGCGTAGGGGAGGGGCCGCTGGCGAAGGCGCGGCCCGTCGGCAGCGCCCAGGCGCAGGTCGCTGCCGAGCGCGGCGAGGCGCACCTCGACGAGGGCGCTGCCGCCCGGACGCTCCGGAAGCGGCGCCGCATAGGCGACGGTTCCCGCAGGCTCGTGTCCTGCGTCGGCTTGGTAGACGTCCTGTCCCTCTGCCGGAACGACGTCGCAATCGAACAGCAGCGTTCTGCGCTTGGTCGTACCGCGATACTGGCTGCGCGCGACGACCTCCTGGCCGGGATAGCAACCTTTCTTGAAATCGACGCCGCCGACGAGCTCGAAGTTGATCATCTGCGGCACGAAGCGATCGACCGTCGACGCTTCGATGGTGACGATGCCGCTTTCGACGTCGAGCCAACGCCAAGTGGCCGGCGTGAGTGCCTGCGCCGCGGCGTCTTCCGCCGCGCTGTTCGCTGGCGCCGCGAGGAGGGCGCGCTGCATTCCGGCCGCGTCGGCCAGGCGGATCGCCGACGCCGTGCCGTGCGGACGGCGTTCGCCGACGGTGGCATCCCCGAGCATCGCCGCCGCGGCGGGACCGGCGACGCCGAACAGCGCGATCTCGTCGCTGGCGTCGCTGAGCTTGCATTTGGCGCGCAGGACGAACATCGACAAGCGCTTGAGCGTCGGCGCGAGGATGCTGCTCGGGCACGCGAGCAGGAACTCGTCCTCGGCAGGGCGCCAGACGACGAAGGTGGCCTGCAGCCGGCCCTTGGCCGAGCAGAATCCCGCCAGGCGCGCCGCGGAGCCGTCGAGACTCGCGACGTCGTTGGTGAGCTGGCCCTGGAGGAAGGTGGCGGCGTCGGCGCCCAGAGCGCGGATCACGCCACGGTCGTCGAGGCGGCAGACTCCGGCGATCGAGATCTCGTCTGACATGCGCCATTATCATCAGCCGCCATGGTGACGACGGGCGCTGGGTCTTGATGTCTGACGGGTTCAGGTTCTGCCGCCGGGCATGAAATTCGGTCGCTTGCTTCTGTTCGTCGCGCTCGCCGCGGTGGTCGTTGCCGTCTCGCTCGGCGCGTCGTGGCTGACTCGTCCGCTGCTGCTCGCCGCAGAGACCGCCGAGGTCTCGATCGAGCCGGGCCGAACGCCGCGCGAGATCGCCGACGCCTGGGTTCGCGCCGGCGTGCAGACCTCGCCGATGCTGCTCTACGAATGGTTCCGCTGGTCCGGGCGGGCACGTCTGATCCGGGCGGGCAGCTACGAAATCGGTGCCGGAACGACGCCGATCCGTCTGCTCGACAAGATGGTTCGCGGCGACCAGACGCTGGCGGCGGTGCGCTTCACCGAGGGCTGGACGTTTCGCCAGATCCGCGCCGAGCTCGCTCGCGCGGAAGCGCTGAAACCGACCACCGCCGCGCTGAGCGATGCCGAGGTGATGGCTGCGCTCGGTGCCGCCGGGGTCTCGCCCGAAGGGCGCTTCCATCCCGACACCTACCTCTACAGCAAGGGTTCGAATGACCTCGCCGTGCTCAAGCGCGCCTATCGGGCGATGGATCGCCGACTCGCCGAGGCTTGGCAGGAGCGCGATCCGGCGACGCCGCTGCATAGCGCCGAGGAAGCGTTGACGCTGGCGTCGATCGTCGAGAAGGAAACCGGCACCGCCGCCGATCGCGGACGCGTCGCCGGCGTGTTCGTCAACCGGCTTCGCCTCGGCATGCCGCTGCAGACCGATCCGACCGTCATCTACGGCCTCGGCCCCACGTTCGACGGCAACCTCAGGAAGCGCGACCTGGTCACCGACGGGCCTTACAACACCTACACGCGAACCGGCCTGCCGCCGACGCCGATCGCGGTGCCGGGCAAGGCGTCGCTGCTCGCCGCCGTCCGGCCCGAGCCGACCAGGGCGCTCTATTTCGTCGCCCGGGGCGACGGCAGCAGCGAATTCAGCGAGACGCTCGCCGATCACAATCGCGCCGTGAACCGTTTCCAACGCAAGAACTCACCGTGACGCGTCGATTCATCACCTTCGAAGGCATCGACGGCGCCGGCAAGTCGACCCACATCGCGCCGCTGGCGGAGCGGCTGCGCGGGCGCGGCGAGCGCGTCGTCTGCACGCGCGAGCCCGGCGGAACGCCGCTGGCGGAGACGCTTCGCGAGCTGCTCCTGCACGAGGCCATGGACGGCGTCGCGGAAACGCTGCTCGTCTTCGCGGCGAGGCGCGACCACATCGATCGCGTCATCGCGCCGGCGCTCGAACGTGGCGAGATCGTCCTGTGCGATCGCTTCAGCGATGCGACGTTCGCGTACCAGGGCGCCGGCCGCGGCCAGGACGCGCGCCTCCTGCGCGAGCTCGAAGCGTGGATCCAGGACGGCCTGCAGCCCGACCTGACACTCTGGTTCGACGTCGAGCCGGAGCTCGCCGCGACGCGCCGCGCCGCGGCGCGCGCCGCCGATCGCTTCGAGGCCGAGGACCTCGCCTTCTTCGAGCGCGTCCGCGCCGGCTACCTGGCGCGCATGCGCGATGCGCCGCAGCGGATCGTCCGCATCGACAGCTCGCGCG
>JBDTPG010000165.1:0-6192 GCA_039932815.1 Caldimonas sp. | reverse complement strand
TGATCGTGATCGACGACACGAGCAGGTCGCGGTCGCCTTGCTTCAGCGCGTTGAAGATGCCTTCCCACGGCGTGTTGACGAATCGGACCTCGATGCCCGCCTTCTGCGCGACGGCACGGACGATGTCGATGTCGAAGCCGACGATCTCGCCCCTCTCGTTCTGCGACTCGAACGGCGCGTAGGCGGCGTCGGTGCCGACGCTGTAGACGCGCGCCGCCGCCGAGGCGCCTGCCGCGGTGGCCGGGCTGTCCTGCTTGCCGCACGCGGCGAGGACCGCGACGAGGAGGGCGAGGGCGCCGACGCGACGAAGGTCAGGGCGTGCGAAGAAGGTCATGGCGTCCCAGGGCTTGTCGGCGCGGGCGCCGGGCGCGGGAATATTACAGGCTCGTTCCGCGCGCGCTGCGCGCGCTCCGCTCCGCCTCGGCGGCGATGCGGGCGACGCATCCCTCGAGATGGTCGTCGACCAGCCCCATCGCCTGCATGAAGGCGTACACGGTGGTCGGGCCGACGAAAGTCCAGCCGCGCTTCTTCAGGTCCCTGGCCAGCGCCAGGGCCTCGGGCGGCAAGCCGAGCGCGCGCAAGGCGGCGGGCGTGACGCGCTTCGGCCGCGCGTCCGGCGCCGGCTCGAAGCGCCAGACGTAGGCCGAGAGCGAGCCGAACTCGGCGCGCAGCTCGAGCAGGCGGCGCGCGTTGTTGATCGTCGATTCGATCTTGCCGCGGTGGCGGACGATGCCGGCATCGCCGAGCAGGCGTTCGACCTCGCGGCCGCGGAAGCGGGCGACGCGCACGGCGTCGAAGCCGGCGAAGGCGCGCCGGAAGGCGTCTCGCTTGTTGAGGATGGTCAGCCAGCTGAGGCCGGCCTGGAAGCCTTCGAGGCAAAGCTTCTCGAACAGGCGCGTCTCGTCGTCGACCGGAAAGCCCCATTCGTGGTCGTGGTAGCTGCGGTAGATCTCGCTCGAGCGGCACCAGGCGCAGCGGCGCACGCCGGCGTCGTCGCTGAACAAGCCGTCCCGGGCGGTCACGGCGCGGGCGAAACGACTGTCTGGCCGGTCGGGGCGGCCCTTTTCCGCGCTTTGGCGGCCCCGGTTCCCTGCTCGAATCGAGAAAACAACTGTGCCCTTCCCGCGTTCGTGCCGTGCCGTTACATTCTGGCCCGGCTTCTTTCGTGGAGTATTGGCCCGAACCGGCCCGTCATGTCCGTCATCGCCGTCGTCAATCGCAAGGGGGGAAGCGGCAAGAGCACCCTCGCGACTCACCTCGCCGCGCACTTCGCGAACTGCGGCGTGCCGGTGATGCTGGGCGACGTCGATCGCCAGCAATCGACGCAGTCGTGGCTGCGCTCGCGCAGCCTGCGCCACCTGCCCAAGAGCGCGCCGATCGTCGGCTGGGCGGTCGATCCGAAGCGCGTCCTGCGGCCTCCGGCCGGCGTTCGCCACGTCGTCCTCGATACGCCCGGCGGCTTGCGTGGCTTCGACCTCGCGCGCGTCGTCGCTTTCGCCGACGTCATCCTGATGCCGGTCTGCAATTCGATCTTCGACCGCGAGTCGGCCGCCGACTGCTTCAACGAGATGATGGCGCTGCCGCGCGTCGCCAGCGGCCGCTGCAAGGTTGCCGCCATCGGCATGCGCCTCGACGCGCGAACGCGCGCCGCCGAGGTGCTCGAGAGCTGGGCGCGCGGCCTGAAGCTGCCCTTCATCGGCGTGCTGCGCGAAGCCCAGTCCTATGTGCGCTGCGTCGAGCAGGGCCTGACGGTGTTCGACCTGGCCGAAGCCCAGGGGCAGGTCGACACGGCGCAATGGAAGCCGATCGTCGCCTGGCTGGAGCCGATCCTGCGAACCGTGCGCCAGCCGGCGCTGCGCGGCAATCCGGCCGTGGCGAGGCCGATGCCGGCGAGCGACCCGGCGCCGATCGAGGTCTCTCCGGTCCTTGCCGACGAGGCGCCCGCCCGGGACGTCGTCGCTCGGGCGCCGGTCGTCGAGCCGGTGCGCGCGACCGAGCCGGTCCGCCTCGGCGGCCTGTTCGGCTGGCTCACCGCGCCGCGCTTCCTGCACCGCAATACCTGAGGCGCCGGCGCCGCGCGTCTAGCGGGCGGCGTTTGCGGTCGGCAGGTAGACGCGGTCGGCGTAAGTCGCGAGCAGGTGAGGCCGGAAGGCGACCAGGCTGGCGGTCACCATGCCGGTCAGGACCGCCTCGCCGAAACCGAGCAGCAGTCGTCCGACGAAGAGATCGTCGGCGCTCGCCGCAGAGGTGCTCGGGTCGAGAGCGAGTGCCAGCGCGCCGGCGACGACGATCGCGACCAGCGTCGCCGCGAAGCCACGCCCCAGGATGTACGAGAACAGGTCGCGCGGCAGCCAGCGCCGGACCGCCGCGCCGAGCGCCAGCACGAACGTCGCCGGAACGATGCCGAGCCAGACCAGCCGATGCAGCCCGTCGTGCCAGCCGACATCGCCGACGATGACCGTGATCACCGCGGCGGGGACGAAGGCGAGGATCGCCAGCGGCCAGCCCGCCAGCAGGACGAGGAGCGCGGCCCCCGACATCGGTGGCAGCACCGACACGGCGGCGTAGCGATCGAGGCCCCAGAGCAGCGGCGTGATCGCCCACGCCGCCAGCCACGGCCAGGGCAGGGCGCGCGCACCGACGATGCGCCAGGGGCGCACGGAGAGGGCGACCGCGACGGCAGCCAGCGCGAGCGCGGCATCGAGAACGGCTTGCCGGCATGCCGGCAAGCGGCAATCGCCATGCCTCGATCATCGAGAATCGGCGCCAGGCCGCGGCCGCCTCCGCCCATGCTGACCCTCCTCTTCGACGGCATCGCCTACGGCATGCTGCTGTTCATCCTCGCCGTCGGCCTGGCGGTGACGCTCGGGTTGATGAACTTCATCAACCTCGCGCACGGCGCCTTCGCGATGGCCGGCGGCTACATCACGGTGCTGCTGATGAACCGCGCCGGCGTGCCGTTCCTGGCCTGCCTGCCGATCGCCTTCGTCGGCACGGCGCTGCTCGGCGCGCTGCTCGAGCGCACGCTCTACCGGCCGATGTATTCGCGCCCGCACCTCGACCAGGTGCTGTTCTCGATCGGCCTGGTCTTCATGGCCGTCACCGCGGTCGACTACGTCGTCGGCTCGATGCAGCAGAACATCCACCTGCCCGACTGGCTGCAGGGGCGCTTCGCGATCGAGGCGGTCGGCATCGGCAAGTACCGGCTCTTCATCGTCGTCGTCTGCGCGCTGCTGACGGTCGCGCTGCAATGGGTGCTGTCGCGGACGCGCTTCGGCAGCCGCCTGCGCGCCTCGGTCGACGATCCGCGCGTCGCCGGCGGCCTCGGCCTCGACGTCAACCGCATCTTCCTGCTCACCTTCGCCGTCGGCTCGGGCCTGGCCGGCCTCGGCGGTGCCCTCGGCGCCGAGGTGCTCGGGCTCGATCCGACCTTCCCGCTCAAGTTCATGATCTATTTCCTGATCGTGGTGTCGGTGGGCGGCACGACGACCATCACCGGCCCGCTGCTCGCCGCGCTCCTCCTCGGCATCGCCGACGTCGCCGGCAAGTACTACGTTCCCAAGCTCGGCGCCTTCATCGTCTACACGCTGATGATCGCGATCCTGGTCTGGCGGCCGCAGGGCCTGTTTGCCCGGGCGGCGGCCCGATGAGCGAAGCGACAGCGCCGGCTGCGGCGGCGGCCAGCGCCGCAGCGCTCGCACCGGCGGCGCAGTCGCTGCGCGGCTACGCGCGCTGGCGCTGGTGGGAGCTGGCGCTCTTCGCCGCGCTGCCGCTCTCGTGGCTGCTGCTGCCGACGCAGGCGCTGCTGCTCAACGAGATCGCGATCGTCGCCCTGTTCGCGATCTCGCTCGATCTCATCCTCGGCTACGCCGGCGTCGTCTCGCTCGGCCACGCCGCTTTCTTCGGTTTCGGCGCGTACACGGCGGCGCTGTTCGCGAAGGACGTGATGCCCGATCCGATCGTCGGCCTCGCTGTTGCCGTCGGCGCGAGCGCGCTGCTCGGGCTGGTGTCGAGCGTGCTGATCCTGCGCGGCAGCGACCTGACCCGGCTGATGGTGACGCTCGGCGTCGCCTCCATCCTCTACGAGCTCGCCAACAAGCTCGACTGGCTGACCGGCGGCGCCGACGGACTGCAAGGCGTCGTCATGGGGCCGCTGACGGTGCCGTTCACCTCGCTGAAGGGCTTCGACTTCGATCTTTCCGGTCGGACGGCGTACGCGTACACGCTCGTCGTCCTGGCGCTCGTCCTGTTCTTCTCGCGCCGCCTCGTCCATTCGCCGTTCGGCATCTCGCTGCAGGCGCTGCGCGACAACCGGCTGCGCGCGGCGAGCATCGGCCTGTCGGTGCCGCTGCGCCTGGTCGCCGTCTACACGATCGCGGCCGGAGTCGCGGGCGCCGCCGGCGCGCTGCTCGCCCAGTCGACCGGCTTCGCCTCGCTCGACGTGTTCGACTTTCACCGCAGCGCCGAAGTGCTGCTCGTCCTCGTCATCGGCGGCACCGGCTATCTCTACGGCGGCATCTTCGGCGCCATCGTCTTCAAGCTTCTCCACGATCTGATTGCCGCCTGGACGCCTCAGTACTGGAACTTCTGGCTCGGCCTGTTCCTGGTCGTCCTCGTGCTCGTCGGCCGCGAGCGATTCGTGCGGCCGTGGACCTGGTTCGGCCTCGGCCCGAAGCCATGACGACGGTCCTCGCGACGCGGTTGCTCGTCAAGCGCTTCGGCGGCCTGGCCGCGACCGACAACGTCACGCTCGATGTCGAGCGTGGCGCGCGCCACGCGCTGATCGGCCCGAACGGCGCCGGCAAGACGACGCTGATCAACCTGCTCACCGGCGTGCTCGAGCCGACCTCGGGGTCGATCCTGCTCGACGGCGACGACATCACGCGACTGGCCGCGCACCAGCGCGTGCGCCGCGGCGTCGTCCGCACGTTCCAGATCAACCAGCTCTTCAACGCGCTGACGCCGCTGTCGTCGCTCGCGCTCGCCGTCTCGGTACACCAGGGCACGAGCACGCGTTGGTGGCGCCCGCTCGGCGGTGACGCGGCGGTGGCCGCCGAATGCGAGACGCTGCTGGCGCGCTTTCGCCTCGCCGACGTGATGGACCAGCCGGTCCATTCGCTCGCCTACGGCAAGCGCCGCCTGCTCGAGATCGCGATGGCGTTCGCCTGCCGGCCGCGCGTGCTCCTCCTCGACGAGCCGGTCGCCGGCGTTCCCGAAGGCGAACGGCAGGAGATCTTCGAGACGATCGACGCCTTGCCGGCCGACGTCTCGATCCTGCTCATCGAGCACGACATGGACCTCGTCTTCAACTTCGCGAAGACGGTGACGGTGCTCGTCAACGGCGCCGTCTTCGCCGAAGGCGACGTGCAGGCGGTGTCGCAGGATCCGCGCGTCAAGGCGGTCTACCTCGGCGAGGATTCGCATGCCTGAGCTCCTGCGCGTCACGGGCCTGAGTGCCGGCTACGGCGAGGCGGTCGTCGTCCAGGGTGTCGACTTCGCGCTCGAGGCCGGCCGCTCGCTGGCGTTGCTGGGCAGGAACGGCACCGGCAAGACGACGCTCCTCAACACGCTGATCGGCGTGACGCGCCGGCACGGCGGAACGATCGCGTTGGCCGGCCGGGACGTCACCGCGCTCGCATCGCACGAACGCGCCGCCGCCGGCATCGGCTGGGTTCCGCAGGAGAGGAACATCTTCAAGTCGCTCAGCGTCGACGAGAACCTGACCGCGGTCGCCCGGCCCGGGCCGTGGACGCCTCGGCGCGTTTACGAGATGTTCCCGCGCCTGGAGGAGAGAAAGGGCAACCTCGGCAACCAGCTCTCCGGCGGCGAGCAGCAGATGCTCGCGGTGGCGCGCGCGCTGGTCCTCAATCCGAAGCTGCTGCTCCTGGACGAGCCGCTCGAAGGGCTGGCGCCGATCATCGTCCAGGAGCTGCTGCGCTCGATCGAGCAACTGGTTGGGCACGAGGGGCTCTCGGCGATCATCGTCGAGCAGAACCCGAAGCAGATCCTGCCGATCACGCACGACGCGATCGTCCTCGACCGCGGCCAGGTCGTCCATCGCGCGGCGAGCGACGTCCTGCTCGCCGACCGCGAGCAGCTCGACCGCTGGCTGGCGGTGGCGAAAGCCTGACGACGCGCTAGCGCCAGCGCAACCAGCGCGGGCCGAGCGCCGCGCCGAGCGCCGCCGAGGCG
>JBDTPG010000164.1:0-6213 GCA_039932815.1 Caldimonas sp. | reverse complement strand
AGGTTGACGCCGTCGCACAGCACGCAGGCGAGGCAGAGGAACCCGGCGTGCTTGCCCGAACAGTTGTTGTTGAGCGCGTTCGGCTCGCCCCCCGATGCGGCGAGCGCGTTGGCGACCGCGCCAATGCGCGGCCAATGCGTGCCGCACTCGAGCGCACCGACGTCGAGCCCGGCCTTGGCGAGCATGCGTTCGACGACGGCGACGTGCTCGGGCTCGCCGTTGTGCGAAGCGCAGGCGATCGCCAGCTCCTCGTCGTCGAGCGCCAGGCGATCGGCGGCGCCGCTCTCGACGAGCGGGATCGCCTGCAGCAGCTTGACGGCCGAGCGCGGGAACACCGGCCGCTCGATGTCGCCGAGCGCGACCAGGCGCTTGCCGTCGGCATCGAGCACGGCGATCGCGCCGCGATGCGCCGATTCGCGCGTCTCGCCGCGCAGGGCTTCGACCAGGACCGGGTTCGGCGCGCGTTCCGATGTCATGGCGCCAATGTAGCCGGCCGCGCGCCGATCGGCACGGCGACGCGCCGGCGACAGGGCCACGGCGTCGCGCCGACCACAATTGCCGCGAATGTCCCCCGCCGCCCTGGCCCTCGTTCTCGCCGCCGCGCTCCTGCACGCGTTCTGGAACGTGGTCGCCAAGAAGACCGGCGGCGATGCGCGCTTCGCGTTGATGGCCGCGCTCCTCCTCGTCGTCGTCTGGGCGCCGCTCGGCCTCTGGTTCGGCTGGCAGGCGCTGCCGCGCTGGGGCGCGCTCGAGTGGTCGGTGCTGCTCGCGAGCGCGGTCGTCCACGTCGTCTACTTCACGACCCTGCTGCGCGGCTACCGGCTCGCCGATCTCACCGTCGTCTATCCGGTCGCGCGCGGCACCGGGCCGTTGCTGGCATCGCTCGGCGCGATTCTCTGGCTCGGCGAGCGGCTCAGCACGGTCGCGGCGGCGGGCGTCGCCGGCGTCGCGATCGGCGTCTTCTTCATCGCCGGCGGGCCGGCGCTGTGGGCGAAGGCGCACGACCCGCTGCAGCGCGAGCGCGTCCGCGCCGGGCTCGTGTGGGGCGGGCTCACCGGCGCGCTGATCGGCGGCTACACGCTCATCGACGGCTACGCCGTCAAGGTGCTCCTGATCTCGCCGATCCTGGTCGACTACGTCGGCAACCTGCTGCGCGTTCCCTTCCTCCTGCCGGCGGCGCTGCGCGACCGCGGCGGCTTCGCCGAGCTCTGGCGCGCGCAGTGGCGCGCGGCGCTCGTCATCGCGGTGCTCGGGCCGCTCGGCTACGTGCTCGTCCTGTACGCGGTGCAGCTCGCACCGCTCAGCCACGTCGCGCCGGCGCGCGAGGTCTCGATGCTGTTCGCGGCGCTGATCGGCGGGCGCCTGCTCGGCGAGGCCGATCGCGCGACCCGCCTGCTCGGAGCGGTGTGCATCGCCGGCGGCGTGGCGGCCCTGGCGCTCGGCTAATCTGGCGCCTACTTTTCGATGAGCTCGTCGGCGCGGGCGAGCATCGTTGCAGGCACGGTCAAGCCGAGGCTCCTTGCTGTTTTCAGGTTGATGAGAAGATTGTGGCGTCGCGGCAGCTCTACCGGAATGGTCTCTACGGGCACGCCGCCAAGCACGCGCTGGATCTGGCTGACGAATCGACCATATAGCGCCGACGACTCGTCGTCCGGTACGCCGTACGACAGCAGCCCTCCGTCACGGACATAGTTATTAACCGAAAAGACGGACGGGAGCCTGGCTCTGGCCGCAAAGTTGATCAGCTCCCGGCGCGCTTCGTAGACCGGCTCCCCGCCGCCGGACAAGGCGTGTGCATTCCAAGCCGCTGCCTCAGCCAAGGCCGTTGGCATCTCCGAGGAATGGCGAATGACGTAAACGCGGGCAGTGATGCCCATAGTCGCGGCATCGCTTTCGATCGTTTTTCCGACCTCGTAGGTCGGCCCGCGCACGGTCGGCATGGAAGCCGAGCCGGTGCCCCAGAGCCAGAACAGGCGGGTTGCAGCGGGAGCGATTGCGCGAAGGTACTCGATGCGCTTGTTCTGGATTCCGGGACCGGCGTACACCGTGGTTCCGGTCAGATTACGGCCGGGCTTCGCATAGGAATCGACCAGCCCGAGCTCGAGCGGCGCGAAGGATTGTGCGAAGACCATCGGCACCGCCCGGGTGACTCGCGCGGCCTCGACGTTCATGTCGTCGGTCGTGGTCAGAACGATGACATCGACCCGCTGACGAATCAATTCGTCCACCGCTCCACGGACATGGTCGAGTCGGCTATCGCAGTAGGCACGAACCAACACGAAGTCGCGTCCCACTTTGGAGCCTTGCTCGGCCATGACCTCCACGAAGTTCGCCTCGGAGGACTCGGCATCGGGGCCGCGACTTCCTTGGAACAGCACTCCGACGCGTTTTGGCATCGACCCACCGGCTCGAGCATTCGAGCCCACACCGAGGACGGTCAGACAAAAGCTCGCGATCACTTTGCGACGGCGGGGGGCCGGGCAACGATGCGCCGCCGGATGGTTCGCCACTGGGTCGTTCATGGCGGCCTCCGATCAGTTAGACGCGTTCGCAAGGTGCGCATGGCGTTTCCCAAGGTGGCAAGGTATCACTGTACGTGGCGAGCGCCGCGTCTGCTAAGGTGTTTCGCTGCCCTCGCCGGATCTTCTTCGGAATGGAAATCGCTTCCTGGTCGGCCGTCGCCGGCCTGGTGCTGCTCGTAGACGCGAACTGCGTCGCCGGGCTCGCGCTCGGATGAAGCCGACCGCCGCCCTGCGCTTGGCCGGCGTCGACTTCAGCTGCAACCCGTCGCGGCGAAAGCCCATCACCGTCGCCACCGGCGCGCTCGTCGGCACTGGGCTCGTGCTCGACGACGTCGCCGAGATCACGACGCTCGCCGCCTTCGAGACCTGGCTGCGCGCGCCGGGACCGTGGCTCGGCGGATTCGACTTTCCGTTCGGTCTGCCGCGCGCGTTCGTCGACGCCAACGGCTTCGGCCGCACCGCGGCCGAGGTGATCGCGAGCGTGCGCGGCCGCTGTCCGACGCGGATGGCCTGGCGCGCCTTCATCGACGCCTGGGGCAACGCGCAGCCGGCAGGCGCTCGCCTGCTGCACCGCCGCACCGACGGCGCCGCCGAGGTGACGTCGACGAGCCCGATGCAGACACGCTATGTGCCGGTCGGCCTGATGTACTACGAAGGTGTCGGCCGGCTGATCGACGCCGGGGTGACGCTGCCCGGCCTGCATCCCGACGGCGATCCGGATCGCGTCGCGCTGGAGGCGTACCCACGGCGGCTCGCGCACGCGCTGGTCGCGAGGCGCTCGTACAAGAACAGCGACGAAGACGACCGGCGCGCGATGCGCGAGGCGATCGTCGCCGGTCTCGAAGCAGGCGCCGATCGCTTCGGCTTCGCGCTTTCGTGCGCCGCCGCCTTGCGCGCGTCGCTGATCGCCGACGCGAGCGGCGATCGCCTCGATGCCGTGCTCTGTCTCGTGCAGGCGGCCGCGGCGTCGCGCCGGCCCGACTACGGCCTGCCCGGGGACGTCGATCCCGTCGAGGGCTGGATCGCTTCGGGCTGAGCCGCGGCGCGACGCTCTCGGGGTGAACGCCGAGGCGCGCTCAGGTCGCCCTCGGGCACACTGTGTCCGTGAGCGGCGATCCCCTTCGACTGCACGTCCCCGAGCCGACCGGGCGGCCGGGGCAGGGCACCGACTTCTCGTACCTCCGTCTCGCCCCCGCGGGCGCGGTGGCGCGGCCGCCGATCGACGTCGCGCCGGTCGCGACCCGGGACCTGGCCTATACGCTGGTGCGCGTCCTCGACGACGAGGGCCGCGCCGTCGGCCCATGGGCGCCGCGCATCGAACCCGAGCGCCTGCGCGCCGGCCTGCGCGCAATGATGAAGACGCGTGCGTTCGACGCCCGCATGCTGATCGCCCAGCGCCAGAAGAAGATCTCGTTCTACATGCAATGCCTCGGCGAGGAGGCGGTCGCGGTGGCACACGCGCTCGCGCTCGCGCCCGGCGACATGAACTTTCCGACCTATCGCCAGCAGGGCCTGCTGCTGGCGCGCGACGACGTCTCGATGGTCGAGCTGATGTGCCAGCTGCTCAGCAACCAGCGCGATCCGCTCAAGGGCCGCCAGCTGCCGGTGATGTACTCGTACAAGCGCGCCGGCTTCTTCACCATCTCGGGCAACCTGGCGACGCAGTACATCCAGGCGGTGGGCTGGGCGATGGCGTCGGCGATCAAGGGCGACACCAAGATCGCCTCGGCGTGGATCGGCGACGGCGCGACCGCCGAGTCCGACTTCCACACCGCGCTCACTTTCGCCCACGTCTACAGCGCGCCGGTGATCCTCAACGTCGTCAACAACCAGTGGGCGATCTCGACCTTCCAGTCGATCGCGGGCGGCGAATCGACGACGTTCGCGGCGCGCGGCGTCGGCTGCGGCATCGCCTCGCTGCGCGTCGACGGCAACGACTTCCTCGCCGTCTACGCGGCGAGCATGTGGGCGGCGGAGCGGGCGCGAACGAACCTCGGCCCGACGCTGATCGAATGGGTGACGTACCGCGCCGGCGCCCACTCGACCTCGGACGACCCTTCCAAATACCGTCCCGGCGACGACGCGCTGCACTACCCGCTCGGCGATCCGATCGCGCGCCTGAAGCACCACCTGATCGGCCTCGGCGTGTGGTCGGACGAGGAGCACGAGCGCACGGCGAAAGAGCTCGATGCGCAGGTGAGCGCCGCGCTCAAGGAAGCGACCCAATACGGCTCACTCCTCGACGGCCACACGCCGCCGCTGGCGACGATGTTCGAGGACGTCTACGAGGACATGCCGCCGCACCTGCGCGACCAGATGCGCCAGGCCGAGGGACGCTGACCATGCCCAGCATGACCATGATCCAGGCGCTGCGCTCGGCGATGGACGTGATGCTCGGGCGCGACGACAACGTCGTCGTCTACGGGCAGGACGTCGGCTATTTCGGCGGCGTCTTCCGCTGCACCGACGGCTTGCAGGCCAAGTACGGCAAGACGCGCGTGTTCGACGCGCCGATCTCCGAAGGCGGCATCGTCGGCTCGGCGATCGGCATGGCGGCGTACGGTCTCAGGCCGGTGGTCGAGGTCCAGTTCGCCGACTACTTCTATCCGGCCTCTGATCAGATCGTCTCGGAGGCGGCGCGCCTGCGCTATCGCTCGGCCGGCGACTTCACCGCGCCGATCACCGTGCGCATGCCGTGCGGCGGCGGCATCTACGGCGGCCAGACGCACAGCCAGAGCCCGGAGTCGCTGTTCACGCACGTCTGCGGCATCCGCACCGTGATGCCGAGCAATCCGTACGACGCCAAGGGCCTGTTGATCGCCTCGATCGAAAACGACGACCCGGTCATCTTCCTCGAGCCCAAGCGCCTCTACAACGGGCCGTTCGACGGCCACCACGGCAAGCCGGTCGTGCCGTGGTCGGCGCATCCGATGGGCGAAGTGCCCGAGGGCCACTACACGGTGCCGCTCGAGTCGGCGTCGGTGTTCCGTGCCGGCGCCGACGTGACGGTGCTGACCTACGGGACGATGGTGTTCGTGTGCGAGGCGGCGGCGCGCGAGAGCGGCATCGACGCCGAAATCGTCGACCTGAGGAGCCTGTGGCCGCTCGACCTGCCGGCGATCGTCGAGTCGGTCAGGAAGACGCGGCGCTGCGTCGTCGTCCACGAGGCGACGCGCACGAGCGGCTTCGGCGCCGAGCTGGTCGCGCTGGTCCAGGAGCATTGCTTCTATCACCTCGAGGCGCCGATCGAGCGAGTGACCGGCTGGGACACGCCGTATCCGCACGCCCTCGAATGGGCGTATTTCCCCGGCCCCGATCGCGTCGCCGCCGCATTGAAGCGCGTGATGGAGTCCTAGCATGAAGCGGCACTGAGATGGGCGTGCACGTGATCCGCGTTCCCGACCTCGGCGAAGGCATCGCCGAAGTCGAGCTCGTCGTCTGGCACGTCGCGATCGGCTCGGCGATCGTCGAGGACCAGGCGCTCGCCGACGTGATGACCGACAAGGCTTCGGTCGAGATCCCGTCTCCCGTCGCGGGCAAGGTGCTGGCGCTCGGCGGCGAGGTCGGTCAGATGCTGGCGGTCGGCGCGGAGCTGATCAGGATCGAGGTGGAAGATGCGGCGGGGTCGACGGCAAAGGCGCAGGCGCCGGTCGCGGGCGAACGGGCGGCCGCTTCGGCGCCCGCGCCGGCA
>JBDTPG010000163.1:0-6230 GCA_039932815.1 Caldimonas sp. | reverse complement strand
CATCGCCAACACCTTCAGCGACTACAACGCCTGCCACGGCAACGTGCCGCAGCTGGTCGACGCGATCAAGCGCGGCGTCATGCTCGCGGGCGGGCTGCCGATGGAGTTCCCGACGATCTCCATCCACGAATCGTTCGCGTACCCGACGAGCATGTTCCTGCGCAACCTGATGGCGATGGACACCGAGGAGATGCTGCGCGCGCAGCCGATGGACTCGGTGGTCCTGATCGGCGGCTGCGACAAGACGATCCCGGCGCAGATGATGGCCGCCGCGTCGGCCGACGTGCCGGCGGTGTTCGTTCCGGTCGGGCCGATGCTCGTCGGCCATCACCGCGGCGAGACGCTCGGCGCGTGCACCGACTGCCGGCGCCTGTGGAGCGATTTCCGCGGCGGACGCATCTCGGCCGAGGAGATCGATGCCGTCAACGGGCGGCTCGCGCCGACCGCCGGCACCTGCATGGTGATGGGAACCGCAAGCACGATGGCGTGCATCGTCGAGATCATGGGCCTGGCGTTGCCGCATTCGGCGAGCATCCCCGCGACCCACGCCGACCGGTTGCGCTCGGCCGAGGCGAGCGGCCGCCAGGCGGTGGCGATGGCGGAGAGCGGCGGCCCGAAGCCGAGCGAGGTGATGACGAAAGCGGCGTTTCGCAACGCGCTCGTCGTCCTGCAGGCGATCGGCGGGTCGACCAATGGGCTGATCCACCTCACCGCCGCCGCCGGTCGGCTCGGCATCGCCATCGATCTCGACGAGGTCGATGCGCTCGGCCGCGAGGTGCCGGTCCTGGTCGACCTCAAGCCGTCGGGGCGCCACTACATGGAGCACTTCCACTGGGCCGGCGGCGTGCCGCGGCTGGTCCACGAGCTTGCCGACCTGCTCGACCTCGACGCGCGCGACGTCTGCGGCACGTCGCTCGGCGAGCGGCTCGCCAGGCTCGACACGCGCGATGCGCAGGACGTGATCCGGCCGCGCTCCGCTCCGATCAACGCGAGCGGCAGCATGGCCGTGCTGCGCGGCAACCTCGCGCCGCGCGGCGCGATCATCAAGCAGTCGGCGGCGACGCCGGGGCTGCTCCAGCACACCGGCCGCGCCGTCGTCTTCGACTCCGTCGAGGACATGGCGGCGCGGATCGATTCGCCCGACCTCGACGTCGGCGCCGACGACGTGCTCGTGCTGCGCAACGCCGGCCCGATCGGCGCGCCCGGCATGCCCGAAGCCGGCTACCTGCCGATCCCGAAGAAGCTCGCGACGCAGGGCGTCAAGGACATGGTGCGCCTGTCGGATGCGCGCATGAGCGGCACCGCGTTCGGCGCCATCGTTCTCCACATGACGCCCGAAGCCGCGCTCGGCGGCCCGCTCGCACTCGTTCGCAACGGCGATTCGATCCGCCTCGACGTCGCCGGCCGGCGCATCGATCTCCTCGTCGACGACGCCGAGCTGGCGCGGCGCGAGCAGGACTTCAAGTCGAACGGCGCACGCGGCGCCGCACCGGCGCCCACGCGGGGCTATGCCGCGCTCTTTCACCGTTCGGTGCTGCAGGCCGACGAGGGCTGCGACTTCGACTTCCTCGTTCCTGGCCGGGGATCCCGATGACCTTCGCTCGCCCGCGCGGCGTGATCGCCGCCACCGCCACGCCGATCGATGCCGAGCAGCGGCCCGACCTGCCGCGCCTGCTCGACCATTGCCGCGCGCTCCTCGACGAGGGTTGCAATGCGATCAACCTGCTCGGCACCACCGGGGAAGCGACGTCGTTCGGCATCGAGCAGCGGATCGAGGTGATGCGCGCCGTCGCCGACAGCGGCCTGCCGCTCGATCGTTTCATGGTCGGCACCGGCCTGCCGGCGCTCGACGACACTGTGCGCCTGACGCGCGCCGCCTGCGAGCTCGGCTTTGCCGGCGAGCTCGTGCTGCCGCCGTTCTTCTATCCGCAGGTGCCCGACGATGGCCTGGTCGCCTACGTCGAGGCGCTGGCGCGCCGCGTCGACCACCCGCGCCTGGCGATCTACCTGTATCACATCCCGCAGAACACGAAGGTGCCGTGGCCGGTCGCGGTGGTCGCGCGCTTGCGCGAGCGGCTCGGGGCGACGCTGGTCGGCCTGAAGGACAGCGCCGGCGATCTCGCCTATGCCCGCGCCGTCGCCGCCGCCGTCCCCGACTTCGACGTCTTCCCGAGCTCGGAAGCCGCGCTCGGAAGCGCCGACGCGGACGGATTCGCCGGCTGCATCTCGGCCACGGTCAACCTGACGGCACCGTTCGCGCAGTCGGCCTGGGCGGGGCAGGGCACGCCGCTCGGTGCCGCGGCGGTTCGCAAGGCCGGCGATCTGCGCGCGATCGTGTCGGCGTACCCGCTGATTGCCGCGGTCAAGGCGGCGCTCGCCGCCCGCTACGCCGACCCGGCGTGGGGGCGCGTGGCGCTGCCGCTCCAGCCGCTCGCCGCCGAGGCGGCCGAGCGGCTGCGGGAGGCGATCCATCGGCGCGCCGCGGAATCCTGAAGAACGTCGGCCGGGATAACATCGGCCGATGGCCGACCCCACCCCGGACGAGATCCAGCGCTTCATCGCCGACCACCTCGCCTGCGAGCACGTCGAGGTCGAAGGCGATGGCCGCCATTTCTTCGCCACCATCGTCTCGGCCGAGTTCGAGGGGACGAACCGGATCGCCCGACACCAGCGCGTCTACCGCGCCCTCGGCGACCGCATGCGCGAGCAGATCCACGCGCTGTCGATGAAGACGCTCACGCCGGCCGAGTACGCCAGCACCCGACATCCGGCCTAGGCCACCCCAAGACCCTGAGCGACGCCCGCGTCGCCACACACATGGACCAACTCCGCATCCGCGGCGGCCGCCGGCTCGCAGGCGAGATCGCCATATCCGGCGCCAAGAATGCCGCCCTGCCCGAGATGTGCGCGGCGCTGCTCACGGCCGAGCGCGTGCAGCTGCACAACGTGCCGAGCCTGAACGACGTGACGACGATGGCGCGCCTGCTCAAGACGCTCGGCGTCGACCTCGAGATGACCGAGCGCGGCGCCCCTTCGCTGGCGCTCACCGCCGGCGACGTCACTTCACGCGAGGCGCCGTACGAGCTCGTCAAGACGATGCGGGCCTCGATCCTCGTCCTCGGCCCGCTCTTGGCGCGCTTCGGCGAAGCGCGCGTCTCGCTGCCGGGCGGCTGCGCGATCGGCACCCGGCCGGTCGACCAGCACATCAAGGGCCTGCAGGCGATGGGGGCCGACATCGTCGTCGAGCACGGCTACATCGTCGCCCGCGCCAGGCGCCTGCAGGGCGCGCGCATCACGACCGACATGGTCACCGTCACCGGCACCGAGAACCTGCTGATGGCGGCGACGCTCGCCGAGGGCGAGACCATTCTCGAGAACGCGGCGCAGGAGCCCGAGGTCGGCGACCTCGCCGAGATGCTGATCGCCATGGGCGCGCGCATCGAGGGCCACGGCACGAGCCGGATCCGCGTCGTCGGGGTCGAGCGGCTGAATGGCGTCACGCACCGCATCGTCTCAGACCGGATCGAGGCCGGAACCTTTCTTTGCGCGGTGGCCGCCGCAGGCGGCGATGTCGTGCTGCGCCACGCCCGCGGCGAGCACCTCGAGGCGGTGATCGAGAAGCTGCGCGAGGCCGGCGCGACGATCGACGCCGGCGACGGCTGGATCCGCGTTCGTGCCGACGCGCGGCCACGCGCGGTGAGCGTACGAACCAGCGAATACCCGGCGTTCCCGACCGACATGCAGGCGCAGCTGATGGCGCTCGACTGCATCGCCGACGGCACGGCGACGATCACCGAGACGATCTTCGAGAACCGCTTCATGCACGTCAACGAGCTGCTCCGTCTGGGCGCGAAGGTCGACGTCGACGGCCGCGTCGCGGTCGTGCAGGGTGTCGACCGGCTGTCGGGCGCGACCGTGATGGCGACCGACCTGCGCGCGTCGGCAGGGCTCGTCATCGCTGCGCTCGTCGCCGAGGGCGTCACCGTGGTCGATCGCATCTATCACCTCGACCGCGGCTACGACCGCATGGAGGCCAAGCTGCGTACGCTCGGCGCCGACGTGGAGCGGGTGCCGGCGTGATCACCCTCGCGTTGTCCAAGGGGAGGATCCTCGACGAGACGCTGCCGCTGCTCGCCGCCGCCGGCATCGCGCTCGCCGAGAACCCGGAAACGAGCCGGCGCCTGATCGTCGCCACGTCGCGGCCCGACCTGCGCATCGTCCTGGTCCGCGCCAGCGACGTGCCGACCTACGTGCAGCACGGCGGCGCCGACCTCGGCGTGGTCGGCCTCGACACGCTGATCGAGCACGGCGGCGAGGGCCTGTACCGGCCGCTCGATCTCGGCGTCGCGCGCTGCCGGATGAGCGTCGCCGCGCCGCCCGAGTTCGACTACGCGCGCGCCGCGCGCCAGGGCTCGCGCATCCGCGTCGCCACCAAGTTCACGCGCATCGCGCGCGACCACTTCGCCGACAAGGGCGTCCACGTCGACATCATCAAGCTGTACGGCTCGATGGAGCTGGCGCCGCTCACCGGCCTGGCCGATGCGATCGTCGACCTGGTCGCCTCGGGCCACACGCTGAAGGCGAACGCGTTGATCGAGGTCGAGGAAATCATGCAGATCTCGGCGCGCCTGGTCGTCAACAAGGCCGCGCTGAAGCTCGACCGGGAGCCGATCCGCGCATTGATCGATTCGCTCGCGTCGGCGGTCGCGGCGGCGGAGCTTTCATGACGATCGCGCTGCGCGCCCTCGACAGCCGCGATGCGGGCTTCGACGCCGCGCTGACGGCGCTGCTCGCCTACTCGGCCGAGACCGATCGCGCGATCGAGACCAGCGTCGAGGCGATCCTCGCCGACGTCCGCGCGCGCGGCGACGCCGCCGTGCTCGAGTACACGCGCCGATTCGATTCGATCGACGCGCCGACGATCGCGGCGCTCGAGGTCGGTCGCGAAGAGCTGGCCGCGGCGCTCGCCGCGTTGCCCTCGGCCCAACGCCGGGCCCTCGACGCCGCCGCCGCGCGAATCCGCGACTTCCACGAGCGCCAGCTCGAGGCGTGCGGCCGCTCGTGGAGCTATCGCGACGGCGACGGCAGCCTGCTCGGCCAGAAGGTGACGCCGCTCGAGCGCGTCGGCATCTACGTGCCCGGGGGCAAGGCGGCGTATCCGTCGAGCGTGCTGATGAACGCGCTGCCCGCCAAGGTGGCCGGAGTCGGCGAGATCGTCATGGTCGCGCCCATGCCGGGCGGCGAACGCAATCGTCTCGTTCTGGCCGCCGCCGCGCTCGCCGGTGTCGATCGCCTCTTCACGATCGGCGGCGCGCAGGCGATCGGCGCCCTCGCGTATGGCACTGCGAGCGTCCCCGCCGTCCACAAGATCACCGGGCCCGGCAACGCCTATGTCGCGAGCGCCAAGCGGCGCGTCTTCGGCGTCGTCGGCATCGACATGATCGCCGGGCCGAGCGAGATCCTGGTGCTCGCCGACGGGACGACGCCGCCCGACTGGGTGGCGATGGATCTCTTCAGCCAGGCCGAGCACGACGCGCTCGCGCAAAGCATCCTGCTCTGCCCCGACGCGGCCTACCTCTCGCGCGTGCGCGACGCGATCGATCGTCTGCTGCCGGCCCAGCCGCGCCGCGACGTCATCCGCGCCTCGCTCGAAGGCCGCGGTGCCCTCGTCCTCACCCGCTCGATGGAGGAAGCGTGCGCGATCAGCAACCGGATCGCGCCCGAGCACCTCGAGGTCAGCGCGCGCGACCCGCACCGCTGGGAGCCGCTCCTCACGCACGCCGGCGCGATCTTCCTCGGCGCTTTCACGAGCGAGAGCCTGGGCGACTACTGCGCCGGGCCGAATCACGTCCTGCCGACGGCGGGCACGGCCCGCTTCTCGTCGCCGCTCGGCGTCTACGACTTCCACAAGCGCAGCAGCGTGATCGAGGTGAGTCGGACAGGCGCCGCCGCGCTGGCGCCGATCGCTGCCGTGCTGGCGCGCGGCGAGGGGCTGGAGGCGCACGCGCGCGCCGCCGAGCTCCGCCTCGAGGGAGGCGACTCGTGAGCGAGCAGGCCGCGACGTCCGGCCGCTATGCGCGCGTCATCCGCCAGGACGTGCGCTCGATGCACGCTTATGCGATCCAGCAGAGCGAAGGGCTCGTCAAGCTCGACGCGATGGAAAATCCGTTCCGCCTGCCCGAGACGCTGCAGCGCGAGCTCGGGCGAAGGCTCGGCCAGGTCGCGATCAA
>JBDTPG010000162.1:0-6261 GCA_039932815.1 Caldimonas sp. | reverse complement strand
ATCCAGTAGAACGGGAACAGCAGGACGATCAGGAAGACGATCAGCGGCAGGTAGATCGTCGCGAACTTGCGCGACGGCGTCTCGAGGTAGCTCATGCCGACGCTGTCGCTCGTCGGCGCCTTGGTCGGCACCGTGGCGTTCGCTTGCGCGACCACGTCGCTCACTTGTCCTGTCCCCCTTGCTGCCATGCGCGCCGCTGCAGCCCGAAGTAGCTGACCATGATCGCGGCGAGCAGGAACGGCACCATCGCGATCGAGATCGCCGCGCCTTCGCCGAGCGCGCCGCCCGAGATCGCGCGCTGGAACGAGAGCGTTGCCATCAGGTGCGTCGCATTGAGCGGGCCGCCGCGCGTGATGACGTAGATCAGCTGGAAGTCGGTGAACGTGAAGAGCACCGAGAAGGTCATGACGACGGCGATGATCGGCGTCAGCAGCGGCAGCGTCACATGGCGGAACTGCTGCCAGCGCGTTGCACCGTCGATCGCCGAGGCTTCATAGTACGAAGGCGATATCGTCTGCAGGCCGGCGAGCAGAGTGATGGCGACGAACGGCACGCCGCGCCAGACGTTGGCGGCGATCACGGCGAAGCGGGCATGCCACGGCACGCCGAGGAAATCGATGTAGGTGTCGATCAGGCCCATCTTCACGAGCATCCAGCTGATGATCGAGAACTGGGCGTCGTAGATCCACCAGAAGGCGATCGCCGACAGCGCCGTCGGCACGATGTAGGGCAGCAGGATGACGGCGCGAAAGAAGGTCTTGAAGCGGATGTTTCGGTTGAGCAGCAGCGCCAGCCAGAGGCCGAGCCCGAACTTGATGATGCTGGCGACGACGGTATAGAAGATCGTGTTGAAGAGCGCCAGGCGCGTGACCGCGTCGCCCCAGAGGAACTCGTAGTTCTCCAGGCCGATCCATGCGCCGGCGCGGCCGATCTTGGTGTCGGTGAAGCCGAGCCAGAAGCCGAGGCCGAGCGGATACGTCAGGAAGACGAGCAGCAACAGCGTCGCGGGCAGCATGAACAGCAGCCCGAGCGCATTGCGATTGTTCTGGAGTCGTTCGAGAAAGGTCATCTCAAGGACGGGCAAACGACATGGCCGCGGCGCGCATGCGCCGCGGCCGCACGAGACCGTCAGACGCGGTAGTACCTTTCCGCGCGTTTCTGCGCCCGCTCCATCGCTTCCTTCGGCGTCTTCGAGCCGCTGATGGCCTCGGCGACCATGTTGATGACGATGAAGTCGGCCGCCGCGCCCGCCGACGCGTAGCCCAGCTTGCCGGCATAGCCTGCCGGCCGCATGTTCTTGACAGCGTCGCGATAGGGAGTGTTCTTGGGGTCGCTGGTCCAGATCGGAAGCTTGGAGTAACCGTCGAGCGGCGTCGCGACGTAGGCTTGCGCACCCGTCAGCCACGGCCCGAACTGCTCCTGCTCCATCATGAAGCGCAGGTACTCTTTCGCCGCCTGCGGATACTTCGTGTACTTCATGATCATCTGGTTGAAGAAGATGGTCGACTCCGTCGGCACGCCGACCGGTCCGATCGGGTAAACGGCGTGCTGGATGTCCGCCGCCATCTCCTTGACCTTGGGATCGGTGGAGTTCTTCGCGGCCACGTAGATCGAGATGCCGTTGTTGGTAACCGAGATCTGGCCGTCGAGGAACGCCTTGTTGTTGTTCGGGTCGAGCCAGGACAGGGTGCCCGGAATGAAGGTCGCGTAGAGCTCCTTGCCGTACTCGAGCGCCTTCAGCGTCTCGGGGCTGTCGATGACGACCTTGTTGTTGGCGTCGACGAGCTTGCCGCCGAACGCCCACACCAGCCAGTTGCACCACAGGCCGTCGCCGGTCGCGTTGCCGAGCGCCATGCCGCCGGGCGTGCCCTTGGCGTGCAGGGCTTTCATCATCTTCAGGAAGTCGTCCGTTGTCTTCGGGAAGGAGTCGAAGCCGACGGCCTTCACCATGCTCTCACGGTAGACCATCATCGCTCCGGCGGCGCCGAGCGGAAGACCGATCCATTTCTTGCCGTCCTGCTTGAGAAAGGCCTGCCCGGCCGGATACCAGCCACCGTACTTCTTGCCTAGGTACTCGGCGAGGTCGGTGACGTCGAGCAGCTTGTCGGGATAGAGATTCGCGTCGTCGTTGGTCGACAGGATGATGTCCGGGCCGGCGCCGGTATTGGCGGCGACCGCCGCCTTCGGGCGGACGTCTTCCCAGCCTTCGTTGTCGACGCGGACATCGATCCCCGTCTTCTCGATGAACTTCTTGACGTTGACCATGTAGGCGTCGATGTCGCCCTGGACGAAGCGGCTCCAGCGCAGGACGCGCAGCTTGGCGCCCTTTTCCGGCTTGAAGGCGATGGTCTGCGCCTGCGCGGCCGGCGAAACGAGCGCTGCGCCCGTGCCCAGCCCTGCGACGGCGGCGGCGCCGGCCGAGCTTTCGAGAAACTTGCGGCGGTTGAAAGTTGTATCGCTCATCGGGGTCTCCTGTCTGCGTTTGGGTGTGTGTCGTGGGAAGGGAGTGAGCGCTGCATTCAGGCAGCCAGCCGTTCGCCGCTGCCGGCATCGAACAGATGCGCCCGCTCGAGGTCGGGCATGAGGTGGATCGTGCTACCCGGCGTGAAGTCGTGGCGCTCGCGGAAGACGGCGGCCATCTCCGTGCTGCCGTGGCGGCAGGCGACGAAGGTATCGGCACCGGTCGGCTCCATGACGACGACGCGCGAGGCGATGCCGCCTTCGCTCGCCAGGCGCAGGTGCTCGGGCCGGGTGCCGAGCACGACCGGCTGGCCGTCGTTGCCGCCGGCGCCGCGCGGCGCCGCGAGCAGGGTGCCGTCGTCGAGGACGAGGCTGGCCGTGCCGCCGCTGCGGCGCAGGGTCGCCGGCACGAAGTTCATCGCCGGCGAGCCGATGAAGCCGGCGACGAAGACGTTCGTCGGGTGGTCATACAGGTCGAGCGGCGAGCCGACCTGCTCGATCCGGCCGTCCTTCATGACGACGATGCGGTCTCCCATCGTCATCGCCTCGATCTGGTCGTGGGTGACGTAGACCGAGGTCGTCTTCAGACGCTGGTGCAGCTCCTTCAGCTCGCTGCGCATCGCCACGCGCAGCTTGGCGTCGAGGTTGGAGAGCGGCTCGTCGTACAGGAAGACCTGCGGGTCGCGGACGATCGCCCGGCCCATCGCGACGCGCTGGCGCTGGCCGCCCGAGAGCTGGCGCGGATAGCGGTCCATCAGCGCCGACAGCGCCAGGATCTCGGCGGCGCGGCCGACCTTCTGGTCGATCGTCGCCTTGTCCTTCTTGGCCAGCATGAGCGAGAAGGCGAGGTTCTGGCGCACCGTCATGTGCGGATAGAGCGCGTAGTTCTGGAACACCATCGCGATGTCGCGCTCTTTCGGCGGCACGTCGTTGACCTTCCTGTCGCCGATGCGGATCTCGCCGGAGGTGATCTCCTCGAGCCCGGCGATCATGCGCAGCAGCGTCGACTTGCCGCACCCCGAGGGGCCGACGAGCACGGTGAAGGAACCGTCGGCGATGTCGATGTCGACGCCGTGCAGCACGGCGGTCTCGCCGAAGCTCTTCCTGACCGACTGGATGGTGACGCTCGCCATGGGATGTCTGGACGCCGCAGAAAACCTGCGCCGGCGAAGTATCGGCAACGCACCCTGACCCCGCCATGAGGGCAAACCGGTAGAGAGCGCGAACGTGCCGATTCGTATGATGACCTGACCACCATGTTCAATCGCGCCAGCGCTGCCCCCGCGACGGAAACGCTGCCGCTGGTCGCCGAGCGGCTGTCCGACCGGCTCGCCGCCCGCCTGGGCGGCCAGATCGACGCCGGCGCCCTTCGCCCCGGCGATCGCCTGCCGACCGAGCAGCGCCTGGCCGAGACGCACGGCGTCTCGCGGACGGTGGTCCGCGAGGCGGTGCACCAGCTTCGATCGCGCGGGCTGGTCCGCTCGCGCCAGGGATCGGGCGTCTACGTCACGGCGGCACCGTCGGGAGAGGCGTTCACGCTCGACCTCGCCCTCATCGATTCGATCGACGACGTGCTGCGCGTCCGCGAGGTCCGCCGTGCCCTGGAAGCGGAGACCGCGGCGCTCGCCGCCGAGCGCGCCAGCCGCATGCAGGTCGCGGCGCTGCGCAAGGCCTTGCGCGCCATCGACCGCAGCGCCGCCGAAGCGCGCGACGGCGTCGAGGAGGACCTCGCCTTCCATCGCCTGCTCGCCGAGGCGGCGGGCAACCCGCATTTCGGCCGCCTGCTCGAGTTCCTCGAGCAGTACACCAAAGAGGCGATGCGCGTGACGCGCCGCAACGACGCGACCCGGGCCGACTTCGTCGAGGCGGTTCGCATCGAGCACGCCGCGATCGTCGAGGCGATCGCCGCCGGCGACCCGACGCTCGCCCGGCGCCGCGCCGTCCAGCACATGCGCGGCGGCGACCGCCGCATGCGCACCGCCGAACCATTGACCGCCAGCAAGGGGAGCACCCGCCGATGAAGATCCTGATCACCGGCGGGGGCGGCTTCGTCGGCTCGCGCCTCGCCGCCGCGCTGCTCGCGCGCGGCCGGCTCGGCGCCGACGCCATCGATCGCCTCGTCCTCGCCGACCAGGTCGCGCCGCGGCCCGAGCTCACCCAGGACCCCCGCGTCGAGACGCGCGTCGGGCCGCTGGCCGGCCAGTGCGAAGCGCTCGGCAAGGAAGGCTTCGACGGGGTCTTCCACCTCGCCTCGGCGGTGTCGGGCGAATGCGAGGCCGATTTCGACCTCGGCCTGCGCTCCAACATCGACACCACGCGCGCCCTCCTCGACGCCTTGCGCGCTGCGACCGGCCGCGGCAAGGCGCCAGCGAAGTTCGTCTTCTCGAGCTCGCTCGCGGTGTTCGGCCCCGACCCGTCGGTGCCCCTGCCGCCGCTCGTCGGCGACGACACGCTGCCGACACCGAAGACGTCGTACGGCACGCACAAGCTCGTCTGCGAGCAACTGGTCGCCGACTATTCGAGGAAGGGATTCATCGACGGGCGCTCGGCGCGGCTGATGACGGTGACGGTGCGGCCAGGCCGCCCGAACGGCGCCGCGTCGTCCTTCTTTTCCGGCATCGTGCGCGAGCCGCTCGCCGGCGTCGAATCGATCTGCCCGGTCTCGCCCGATGTCTCGCACGCGGTGACGTCGGTGGCGCGAACCGTCGAGGGCCTGATCGCGGTCTACGAAGCGAGCGTCGAGCAACTCGGCGGTCGGCTCGGCCTCAACCTGCCGGCCGTCAACGTGACCGTCGCCGAGATGCTTGCCGCGCTCGAGGAAGTCGCCGGCCCCGAAGTCCGCGCGCGGGTCCGCTTCGTCCGCGACGAGGTCATCGCCGGCATCGTCGCCAATTGGCCGAAAGGAGCGACGGCGGCACGCGCGGCGCGCCTGGGCCTGCGCGCCGACAAGAGCTTTGCCGACATCATTCGCCAGTACATCGCCGATTGCCGCGCCGGCCCCGACGCCGCGCAATCGCTCAAGGGCCTCGCCAAGGAACGCATGCAATGAACAAGATCGATCTCCAGGGCCGTGTCGCGGTCGTCACCGGCGGCGCCCAGGGCATCGGTTACGCCATCGCCGAGCGCATGCTCGCCTCGGGTGCCGCGGTCTCGCTCTGGGACGCCGATGCCGGCAAGCTCGCCGAAGCGAAGGGCTCGCTCGGCAACGCCGGCCGCGTCTTCACCGAGACCGTGGAGCTGACGAGCGAGGGTGCGGTCGCCGCCGCGACCGAGCGTACGATCGCCGCGGCCGGAAAGATCGACATCCTGGTCAACAACGCCGGCATCACCGGCGGCAATGGAACGACGTGGGAGCTCGCGCCCGACATCTGGCGCCGCGTCATCGAGGTCAACCTGGTCGCGCCGTACCTGGTCTGCCGCGCCGTCGTGCCGCACATGATCGGCAAGGGCTACGGCCGGATCGTCAACATCGCTTCGGTCGCCGGCAAGGAAGGCAATCCCAACGCCTCGCACTACAGCGCCTCGAAGGCCGGCGTGATCGCCCTGACCAAATCGCTCGGCAAGGAGCTCGCCGGCAAGGGCATCCTCGTCAACGCGGTGACGCCTGCGGCGGCCAAGACGGCGATGTTCGCGACCATGACGCAGCAGCACATCGACTTCATGCTCTCGAAGATTCCAATGGCACGTTTCCTCGAGGTCGGGGAAGCGGCGGCGATGGTCGCCTGGCTCGCCTCGGAGGACTGCTCCTTCTCCACCGCCTCGGTGTTCGACCTGTCGGGCGGCCGCGCCACCTACTGAGCG
>JBDTPG010000161.1:0-6305 GCA_039932815.1 Caldimonas sp. | reverse complement strand
TGAACTTCACGCGCACGCTGGCCGGCGAATGGGGCAAGTACAACATCAACGTCAACGCGCTCGCGCCCGGCATGTTCCCGAGCAAGATGACCAAGGGAACGATCGACAGGATCGGCGCCACGAGCCTGGCCGGCCATGCGCCGCTGCTGCGCATCGGCGACGATGACGATCTCAAGGGCGCGACCCTGCTGTTCGCGTCGCAGGCCGGCAAGCACATCACCGGGCAAGTGCTGCCGATCGACGGTGGCGTCTCCGCGATCATCGCCGCCTGATCGATTCATCTTGAAGTTTCTCGTCCACATTCCGTTCGTCGAGATGCTCGGCTTCGAACTGCTTCGCTTCGAGCGGGGCGAGGCCGAGATCGCGCTGCAACTGCGCGAGGAGCTCACCAACTCGTGGGGCGTCGCCCACGGCGGCGTGTCGATGACGCTGCTCGACGTCGCCATGGCGCACGCGGCGCGTGCCCCCGGCGACGACGGCGTCGCCGAGACGTCGGGCGTGGTCACGGTCGAGATGAAGACGAGCTTTATGAGGCCGGCACTGGGCCGCGTCGTCGCCAGCGGCCGGCGGCTGCATCGCACGGCGTCGATGGCGTTCTGCGTAGGCTCGCTGGCCGATGCCGACGGCCAGCTCGTCGCCCATGCGACCGGGACGTTCAAGTTCCTGAAAGGCCTGCCGGCGGGCGGCAAGCGAATCCAGCGCCTCAACGCATCCGACTGAAGGAAATCGACATGGCAGACATCAACCGCCAGATCCACCTCGTCTCGCGCCCGAGCGGCGAGGCGAGCGCCGACAACTTCCGCCTCGTCGAGCAGCCGCTCGGCACGCCGGGCGATGGCCAGGTGCTCGTTCGCCATCACTTCCTGAGCCTCGACCCGTACATGCGCGGCCGCATGAACGACGCCAAGAGCTACGCCCAGCCGCAGCCGCTCGACAAGGTGATGCAGGGCGGCACGGTCGGCGTCGTCGTCGCCTCCAGGCACCCCGACTACAAGGCGGGCGACTCCGTCGTCGGCTTCGGCGGCTGGCAGGAGTACTCGATCGCCGACGCCGGCATTCCCGGCTCGCTGCGCAAGGTCGACACGAGCAGGGTGCCGCTTTCGGCCTACCTCGGCGCGGTCGGCATGCCCGGCGTCACCGCCTGGTACGGCCTGATGAAGATCTGCCAGCCGACCGCCGGCAAGACCATCGTCGTCAGCGCCGCCAGCGGCGCTGTCGGTAGCGTCGTCGGCCAGCTCGCCAAGACGCGCGGCTGTCGCGCGGTCGGCATCGCCGGCGGCGCCGACAAGTGCAACTACGTGACGCGCGAGCTCGGCTTCGACGCGTGCGTCGACTACAAGGCGCACGCCGATTCCAAGTCGCTCTACCAGGCGCTCAAGGAGGCGACGCCCGACGGCGTCGATGGCTGCTTCGAGAACGTCGGCGGTACGGTGCTCGACGTGACGCTGGCGCGCATGAACGCGTTCGGCCGCATCGCCCTGTGCGGAATGATCAGCGGCTACGACGGCCAGCCGATCCCGCTGCAGCAACCGCAGCTGCTCCTGCAGTCGCGCCTGACGATCGAGGGCTTCATCGTCAGCGAGCACATGGAGGTCTGGCCCGAGGCGCTGAAGGAGCTCGGCATGCTCGTCGCCACCGGCAAGCTCAAGTACCGGGAGAGCGTCGCCGAGGGGATCGGCTCGGCGCCCGACGCCTTCCTCGGCCTGCTCAAGGGCAGGAACTTCGGCAAGCAGCTCGTCAAGCTCGCCTAGTCGGGTCGAAGGTTCATGGATCGCGGCGAGCGCCGAGGCGAGGAATTCCGCAAGAACCTTCGTGGGCTCGAGACGTGAGCGAGCTGATCGTCCATCACTACCCGAGCTCGCCGTTCTCGGAGAAGGTGCGCTGGGTGCTCGGCATGAAGCGTCTGCGCTGGCGCTCGGTGATCGTGCCGGTGATGATGCCCAAGCCCGACGTCGTCGCGCTCACCGGCGGCTACCGGCGCACGCCCTTCCTGCAGATCGGTGCCGACGTCTACTGCGACTCGCAGCTCATGTGCCGCGTGATCGACCGGATGGCGCCGGAGCCCCCGCTCTATCCGGTGGCGAGCGCCGGCCTGGCCGAGATCGTCGCCCAGTGGGCCGACTCGACCCTTTTCTGGACCGCGGTGCCGTTCACGATGCAGCCCGCCGGGGCCGCGCACATCTTCGCCGGCGTGCCGCCCGAGTACCTGAAGGCGTTCGGCGCCGACCGGGCGGCGATGACTCCGTCGATGCGGCGCGCGCCCGCGCACGATGCCGGTGCGGCGTTGACCGAATACCTGCGCCGCGTCGAGGCCCTGCTCGGCGACGGCCGGCCGTTCCTGCTCGGGGCGGTGCCGTCGATCGCCGACGTCTCGGCGGCGCACTCGATCTGGTTCATGCGGCGCGCGCCGCCGATCGCGGCGAAGCTCGACGGGCATGCGGCCGTGCTCGCGTGGTTCGCCCGGATCGAGGCGTTCGGGCACGGCGAGTCGACGCCGATGGGAAGCGACGAGGCGATCGCGCTCGCCGCCCGAAGCGAAGGCCACGCGCCGACGTCGGTCGACGCCGCGGCCGGCTTCGCGGCGGGCGACGAAGTCACCGTCGCCGCGGCCGACTATGCCCACGACGAGATCGCCGGAACGGTCGTCGGGCTCGACGCGGAGGAAGTGGTCATCGCCCGCGACGACGCGCGCGCCGGCCGCGTGCACGTGCACTTCCCGCGCATCGGCTTTCACGTCAAGGCGGCCAGAAAGGAGAGCCCATGAAGGAGTTCAGGGGCGGCACGGCCGTCATCACCGGCGCCGGCTCCGGCTTCGGCCTGGAGACCGCGCGCCTGGCGGCGAAGCGCGGCATGAACGTCGTCATGGCCGACGTGCAGCAGGACGCGCTCGATCGTGCCGCCGCCGACGTGCGCGCGCTCGGCGCCCAGGTGCTGCCGTTTCGCCTCGACGTCGCGCATGCGGCCGAGGTCGAGGCGCTCGGCGCGGCGACCCAGGCACGGTTTGGCGCCCCTCACATCGTCTTCAACAACGCCGGCGTCGGCGCCGGCGGCCTGATCTGGGAGAACAGCGCTGCCGACTGGGCCTGGGTGATCGGCGTCAACGTGATGGGCGTGGCGCACGGTATCCGCGTCTTCACGCCGATGATGCTCGAGGCGGCGACGAAGGATCCGGCGTACGAAGGACACATCGTCAACACCGCGTCGATGGCGGGGCTTCTCAATCCGCCGAACATGGGCGTCTACAACGCCAGCAAGCACGCCGTCGTGTCGATGAGCGAGACGCTCTACCAGGACCTTCGGCTCGTCACCGAGCAGATCGGCGCGTCGGTCCTGTGCCCGTTCTTCGTTCCGACCGGCATCACCGAGAGCCAGCGCAACCGTCCGGGCGCGCTCGCCGCCGGCAAGCCGACCCGCAGCCAGCTGGTCGGCAAGGCGATGAACGATCGCGCTGTCGGCAGCGGCAGGGTGAGCGCGGCCGACGTCGCTCGCTTCGTCTTCGATGCGATCGCTGCGAAGCGCTTCTACATCTACAGCCACCCCAAGTCGCTGGCGAGTGCGCAGACGCGCCACGAGGACATCATGCAGGCGCGCAACCCGACCGATCCGTTCGCCGGCAAGCCGGAGATCGGCGCCGAGCTGCGCGCCGCACTGCGCGACCCGAGCTAGCCGCCGGCCCGGTCAACAGCCGAGCTTCACCGCCTGTACCGGCCGTCCCGTGGCGGCATCGACGACGACGAGGTTCACGCTGCGCGGATGTTCTGCGTCAGCCACGGTCGCCGGCTTGAATCGCAAGGTGGTCGCGGCGCCGCCACGCGCCGACCACGCAGGAACCGTCTCGTAGTCGCGCACGACGAAGTCGTGATGCAAGGTGGTGCCTTCGTTCTCTCCGGCCTTGACGGCGGACACGTGGCCCTGCTCGGTGACGGCCCAATAGGCAGCGAGCCGCTCGGGCGAGCCGGGCGCCGGCGTGACGGTGGCGACGAAGCGGTCGCCCTGGTGGGCGAGGGCGACGTCGACGAGCGCCGGCTGCCGCGCCGGCGGCGGCACGGCCGCCCGTGACCAGTCGGTGCGGTCGCGGCCGTCGACGACGACCTGCGGCGTGTAGCTGAAGCGCGCGCCGTTGCTCGCCTGCTGCGTCGCCTGGCGGGCGGTGAAGGCGGCGCTGGCAAAGCGGTCCTTCCAGCCCAGGCGATCCCAGTAGTCGACGTGGAAGGCGAGGGCGACGACCGCCGGATCGGACTTGAGCTTGGACAGCCAGCGGTCGGCCGGGGGGCACGAGTTGCATCCCTCCGACGTGTAAAGCTCGACCACCGGTGCGACCAGGCGCGTGCTTGCCGCGGTGCACGCCTCGGCCGCGCGCGCGGAGCCGTGGCCCACCAGGGCCGCGATGCCGGCGATCGCGAAGGACAGCGCGCGCTGCGGCACGCCGCCGCGGCGCCGAGGGGACAGGGATCGCTTCATCGATCGCTCCATTCAGGGGGACGCAGGTTGGTCGTCCGCGCGTCGCCGGCATTACGCGAGATCGTCGCGGAATTCTGCATCCGGACCGGATCAGTCTGCGTAAGAGCCTCGGATCGTGCTGCGCGGGCCTCCGGCTCGTCGCACTTCCCCGGGCCCGCCCGGCCGTTTCCAAGTGATTTAAACCGAGGAGCAAGAGATGAAGAGAGTCCAGCCCCGAATCCGCGTCCGGCTCATGCCGGTGGTCGCGGCCGTCGCCGCACTGACCGGCCTGTCGGCCGTTCCCGCGCACGCGTCGAGCCACCGCGAAGCCCCGTCGATCACGACCACGCCCAAGGTCGACGGCACCGACTTCTACATGTTCAACAGCTACGAGCCGGCGCGCCTGACCGGCCCCGGCTACGTGACGCTGGTCGCCAACTACCTGCCGCTGCAGAACGCCTACGGCGGCCCGAACTACTTCAAGCTCGACCCGAACGCGCTGTACGAGATCCACGTCGACAACAACGGCGACGGCAAGGAAGACATCACCTTCCAGTTTCGCTTCAACAACGTGCTGCGCGGCACCACCCTCAAGATTGGCGGCACCGACGTCGCCATCCCGCTGACACAGTCGGGCCAGATCACCGCGCCGAACGCCGCCGCGTCGAACGTCACCGAGAGCTTCACGGTCGACATCGTTCGCGGCGACCGCCGCACCGGCACACGCGGCTCGCTCACGAACTCCGCGGGCGGCAGCAGCGTCTTCGCCAAGCCAGTCGATAACATCGGCATGAAGACGATCCCGAACTACGCGGCCTATGCCGCGCAGCACATCTATTCAGTCGTCATCCCCGGCTGCGCGACGCCGGGCAAGGTCTTCGTCGGCCAGAGGAAGGACCCCTTCGCGGTCAACCTCGGCGTCATCTTCGACCTGCTCAACGTCCCCGGCGCGGCCGACTTCACGCCGGCCGAGGCAGCGTTTCTGCTCGACAATTCGAAGAAGGACGCGGGCGCGGACGATCTTGCCGATGCCAACGTGACGACGCTCGCGGTCGAAGTGCCGACGACCTGCCTGGTGGCAGCAGGCGCCAACGATCCGGTGATCGGTGGATGGACGACGGCGAGCCTGCGCCAGGGCTCGCTCCTCAGCAATGCGCCCAAGAGCGGCTACCAGACGTCGGCGCTCGTCGGCGGCGCCTGGACCCAGGTGTCGCGTCTCGGCATGCCGCTCGTCAACGAGGTGGTCATCGGCTTGCCCGACAAGGACAGGTTCAACAACTCGAAGCCGAAGGACGACGGTCAGTTCGCGACCTACGTGACCAACCCGACGTTGCCGGCGCTGGTCGAGATCGCGCTCGCGACGCCGGGCATCGCGCCGACCAACTTCCCGCGCACGGACCTCGTGACGACCTTCCTGACCGGCATCAGCGGCGTGAACCAGCCGAAGGCGTTCTCGACCACGCCGTCGACGGGCGTCGCCTCGGAAATGCTTCGCCTCAACACGGCGGTTCCGCCGACGGCCGAAGCGTCGCAGAACCGTCTCGGCCTGCTGGGCGGGCTGCTCGCCGGTCCCGGTGGCGATCTCGCCGGCTATCCGAACGGCCGCCGTCCGAGCGACGACGTCGTCGACATCTCGCTGATCGCGGTCATGGGCGGGCTCTGCGTCGCCAACGGCAACGCCGACACCTACAAGCTCGGTGCCGCGTGCAAGCCCAGCGCCGCGCCGCTTGGCGCCGCGGCGTTCGGCCTGCACGACGGGGTCGACCAGGCCGGCCCGAAGGTCAAGGCCGCGGGTCCGCTGCTGCCGACCTTCCCGTACCTCGGCACGCCGCTGCCGGGCGCGAAGTGAGGAGGGCGCCATGAAG
>JBDTPG010000160.1:0-6308 GCA_039932815.1 Caldimonas sp. | reverse complement strand
TGGAACGCGCCCGAGGCGATGAACAGGATGTGGTCGGTCTTCACCATGCCGTACTTGGTGTTGACCGTCGTTCCCTCGACGAGGGGCAGCAGGTCGCGCTGCACGCCCTGGCGCGAGACGTCGGCGCCTTGCGTCTCCGAGCGCGAGGTGACCTTGTCGATCTCGTCGATGAAGACGATGCCGTTCTGCTCGGCGTTGGCGAGCGCGCTGGACTTGACGTCGTCGTCGTTGACGAGCTTGGCCGCCTCTTCGTCGACGAGGATCTTCTGCGCCTCGGCGATCTTCATCTTGCGCGCCTTCTTCTTGCCGCCGCCGCCGAGGTTGGCGAACATGCCACGCAGCTGCTCGGTCATCTCCTCCATGCCGGCCGGGCCCATGATCTCCATCGAGGGCTTCGCCTCGGCGACCTCGATCTCGATCTCGCGGTCGGCGAGCAAGCCCTCGCGCAGGCGCTTTCGCATCACCTGGCGCGCCGTGTTGTCGGCCGAAGGCGAAGGTGCGAGGCCGAAATCGCTGCGCGCGCCCGGAACGATCACCTCGAGGATGCGCTCCTCGGCGGCGTCCTCGGCGCGCGCGCGCTGGCGCTTCATCGCCGTCTCGCGCTCCTGCTTGACGGCCATGTCGACGAGGTCGCGGACGATCGAGTCGACGTCCTTGCCGACGTAGCCGACTTCGGTGAACTTGGTCGCCTCGACCTTGATGAAGGGCGCGTCGGCCAGGCGCGCCAGCCGGCGCGCGATCTCGGTCTTGCCGACGCCGGTCGGGCCGATCATGAGGATGTTCTTGGGCGTGATCTCGCCGCGCATCGACTCGTCGACCTGCTGGCGGCGCCAGCGGTTGCGCAGCGCGATCGCGACCGCGCGCTTGGCCCCGGACTGGCCGACGATGTGGCGATCGAGCTCGGAGACGATCTCCTGCGGCGTCATACTGGATTTCATCGGACCGTTCAATCCAGCGTCTCGATCGAGTGATTCTGGTTGGTGTAGATGCACAGGTCGGCGGCGATCTCGAGCGAGCGCTTGACGATGTCCTTCGGCGCCATCTCGGTGTGCTGCAACAGGGCGCGTGCGGCGGCGCTCGCGAACGAGCCGCCCGAGCCGATGGCGACGATCCCGTATTCGGGCTCGAGGACGTCGCCGTTGCCGGTGATGATCAAAGATGACTCGTGATCCGCCACCGCGAGCATCGCCTCGAGTCGACGCAGGACGCGGTCGGTGCGCCAGTCCTTGGTGAGCTCGATGGCGGAGCGGACGAGGTTGCCCTGGTGCTTCTCGAGCTTGGCTTCGAAGCGCTCGAACAACGTGAACGCATCGGCGGTCGCGCCGGCAAAGCCGGCGAGCACCTTGTCGTGATGCAGGCGCCGCACCTTGCGCGCAGTCGCCTTGACGACGATGTTGCCGAGCGTCACCTGGCCGTCGCCGCCGAGCGCGACCACGCCGCCGCGGCGCACGCTGACGATCGTCGTGCCGTGATAGGAGTCCATCGGGTGGAGATTGTGGCTCGCCTTGCAAAGTCAAGGCGAGCGGAGCCGGGTCAAGCGGTCAGAGGGTTCGGACCTTGACGTTCGCGTGCTCGTTGATTCCCATCGCGCCGAAGAAGAGCGCGACCATGCGGTGCGCGTCGACGAAGCTCACAGTGCGGTTCTCGCTGCGCCGCGCCAGCACCCAGTTGAGCAGGTCGCCGGCGGCGATGAAGTCGACGCGGATCAGCCGTGCGCACGAGACGTTGACGATCTTGGCGGTGCCGAGCTCGCTGTCCATCTTCTTCAGCGTCAGGCCGATGTCGCCGATCAGCTGGCCCGAGAGCTCGACCGTGCCGACCTCGACCATCTGGGGCGAATCGGTGAGCTGCGATTCCTGGAAGCTGGTCGAGACGTCGCTCACCACCGACAGCGGCGGCTGGGTCGTGCCCTGATTCGAGCCGGTGATGCGGACGACGCATTTCGCTGCCTCCCACGACGGCGGCGAGACTTCGTAGGTGACGCAGTAGTCGATCGCGGCCTCGTCGAAATGATCGGGTCGGTTGGTCATGCGCAGCGCGTCGAGGCGGACCTGCCAGTGCGCCGGATCGGCATCGCGGTCGCCCGTCGGCGCCGCTTCCTGCAGGACGGCGAACAACCGGTCGCCCGACAGCCAGCGCATGTCGAGGTCCTGCGTCATCCAGCTGCGAAACAGCTCCGAGAGCCGGCCGCTCGCCTCGGCGTCGATCGTCTCCAGCGCGCCCCAGTCGAACACCCACGGCAGCGGCATCTGCAACGCCAGCGAGGCGAGGCGGGCGACGCCGTCGGCGTCGAGATGGTTGGGGCAGACCCAGCCGACCTGGCCCTCGATGCGCGAGCTCGTCGGGCGCTCCTCGCTGGCCGCCTCGGCGACCAGCTTGGGCATCGAGAACCACTGCGGCGCCGACCAGCCGAACTGCTGCGCGTAGTCCAGCGCGAGGCTCTCGAACTTGTGCTGCTGGCCGGTCGCGCGATAGAGATCGAACAGGACGAGCCAGGTCTCGGCGTGCTGGGCGCGGTTGCCGCCGAGGCTGGTCAGGCTCGACAGGGCCTGCTCGCATTGCTCGAAGTCCGCGTTGGCAAAGGCGATCACGGCCTCGTCGAGGTCGGGGTCGTGCGTGACTTCGGTGTTACCGGCCGAAAACGCCTTGGCGAAGTCCTCGGCCATCGGCATCTCGAGGTGGATCGGCGCGACCGAGGCGGCGCGCGATGCCGGCGGGGGCGGCGCGAGCGCGACCGGTGCTGCGGCAACGAAATCCTCGACCCGCGCACCGTGCGCCGCCGCCGCCGCCGCCGCCGTCGAGGGCGCGGGCGCGGGCGCCGGAGCAGGAGCGGGAGCCGCTGCCGGGCGGACCGCCGAGAGGTCGAGCGGCGCCGGCTGGGTCGGCGCGTTGTAGAACTCGGGGGCGCGCCGTTGCGTGTTCGAGTAACCGTCGCCGACCATCTGCTGCTCGATCTCGTCGATCTTGGCCTTGACGCCGGCGTCCTGGCGCACCGGCTGGTCGGAGATGCGCGGTTGCGAATCGTCGATGCGCGACGATCCGCCGAGGGCGGCGAGCTGCTCGCCGGTGAGGCCTTCGCGCCTGACCTTGCGCAGCATGTCGAACTCGCGCTTGCGGACGAAGTCGTTGCGGCGCTTGCGCTCGATCATCGCCTTGAGCTCGCCCTTGGCGTAGTCGCTCTCGCGGCTCTCGTCGGTAGGCGCGTCGAGCTCGGCCCACTCCGTCGCCGGGTTGGCCACGAACTTGACCACCTTGCGAAAGAAGCTCGTCGTGTCTTTGGATTCCGCCATCGAGAGGTCCTGAGCGGAGGCGCCACCACCGCCCGCTGCCGGGCGACCCGGGCGGTCGGCCCGGGTGCGCAGCTCAGTCGCCGAACATCTTTTGCTTCAGCTCCCGCCGCTGCTGCGCTTCGAGCGACAGTGTAGCGGTGGGTCGGGCGATCAAGCGGCCGAGGCCGATGGGTTCGCCGGTTTCGTCACAGAAACCGTACTCGCCCGACTCGAGGCGGCCGAGCGACTGGGAAATCTTCTTGAGAAGCTTTCTTTCCCGGTCGCGCGTGCGCAGCTCGAGGGCGTGCTCTTCCTCGATGGTCGCCCGGTCGGCGGGGTCGGGAACGATCGAGGTGTCCTCGCGCAGGTGCTCGGTGGTCTCGCCGGCATTGCTCAGCAGGTCGTCCTTCAACGCCTGCAGCTTCATGCGGAAGAAATCGAGCTGCTTCTCGTTCATGTACTCCGCTTCGGGCATCGCGAGCAGCTCGTCGTCGCTGAGGTCGCGGCCGGCCTTGGTCTTCCAGGCGTTGGCCAGCTTCGGATCGGCCTTGTGCGCTTGTCGCGGTGTGTCGGTCTCTTGCTTGTTCATCTGTCGGGTCGGAGGCCGCGGCGGCGCGAACCGGTCGGCGAATCGGGAGGTCGGCGGCGGCAGCGGGGCCTGCACCGGCGCGACGAAATACTTGGGAGTGCCGCGGCCGGGCTTGCGCGGTACGAAGCCGTTGGGCGTGGCAACGGGCGCTCCCGGCGCCAGCGTCGGCACCGGTACGGCGACTTTGGCGCTCGCAACTGCCGTCGCAGCGACCTGCTTAGGCGCGGTGGCCGTCTTGGCCGGCGCGGGCTTCGGCGCGGCCGGCAGCTTGGCAGCCGGCGCTGCTTTCTTGGCCGGCTGAGGCACCGGCTTCTTTTTCGCCGCAACGGGCGCGACCTTCTTCGTTGGCATCTTCTTGGCGACGGCCTTCTTGGTGGCGACAGGCTTCTTCGCGGGGACAGCCTTCTTCTTGGCGATGGGCGCCTTGCCCTTCGCGGCGGGGGATCGCGCGGGCGCGACCTTCTTCTTGGCGGCCGGATGAGCACGCGCCGGTGCGGCCTTCTTTGCTGTCTTCTTGGCGACTGGTTTCTTCACGGGTTCTCCTCGCAACGGCGGCGCGACCTCTCTCGCAAGGCGCGTCGCGAAGGCGCGGCCATTTTCGACCGCCGCGGATTGTAGTCACGCCCTCGGCCAGGGCAACGGCCTTTGTCGAGAGGCCTCGGCAGCGCGAATTCAGCGGCCGGACGCGCTGCCCAAAGCTCAGACCAGGCACTGCTCCAGGCCCTGCCTGAGGATGTCCTGCGGCAGGTCGATGCCGATGAAGACCATCTTGCTGCCCTTCTTCTCGCCCGGTGCCCACTTCGGCCCGAGGTCGCTGCCCATCAACTGGTGAACGCCCTGGAAGATGACCTTGCGGTCGGCGCCCTTCATGTGCAGCACCCCCTTGTAGCGAAGCATCTTGGGCCCGTAGACCTGGACGATGGCGCCCAGGAAGTCCTCGAGCTTGCCAGCGTCGAAGGCCTTGTCGGCGCGAAAGACGAACGACTTCACGTCGTCGTCGTGGGCGTGGTGATGCGGATGGTCGCAGTGCTCGCCGTGCTCGTGGTCGTGGTCGTGCCCGTGATGGTCGTGACCGTGCTCGGCCTCCTTCAGGAAGTCGGGATCGATGTCGAGCTTGGCGTTGAGGTTGAAGCCCTTCAGGTCGAAGACGTCCTTGATCGGCACCTCGCCGAAGTTCACCCGCGTCTGCGGCGCGCGCGGATTCATGTGCTTGACGCGATGGATCAGCGCCTCGACCGTCTTGTCGTCGACAAGGTCGGTCTTGCTGAGGAAGATCTGGTCCGCGAAGCCGACCTGGCGGCGCGCTTCCTGGCGGTCGTCGAGCTGCTGGTCGCCGTGCTTGGCGTCGACCAGGGTCAGGATCGAGTCGAGGAGGTAGGTCTCGGCGATCTCGTCGTCCATGAAGAACGTCTGCGCGACCGGGCCGGGGTCGGCCAGGCCGGTGGTTTCGATCACGACGCGGTCGAAATCGATCTCGCCCTTCCTCTTCTTCTCGGCCAGGTCGGCGAGCGTGGTCCGCAGGTCTTCGCGGATCGTGCAGCAGACGCAGCCGTTGTTGAGCTGGATGATCTGCTCCCTGGCGTCCTGGACAAGGATCTCGCTGTCGATGTTTTCCTCGCCAAACTCGTTCTCGATCACAGCAATCTTCTGGCCGTGCGCCTCTGTGAGCACTCGCTTCAGAAGCGTCGTCTTGCCCGAGCCGAGAAAGCCGGTGAGGATGGTGGCGGGGATCAGGCTCATGGTCGGGGCACCTTGGGTCGGGTCGAAAACGTGGGTTCGGCAGCGTCGGGAGGCGAGCGTGCCATATCGGGACGAGCGGCGTGCCCTCAAGGTATCAGGCCTGTCAAGAAGGAGTCCGGACCCTTGCGGTAAGCTGTCAAGTTCCGCTTTTCGGCCGCTTCCCTGCGGCCGCGCTCGACCCCCATGTCCGAATTTTCCGCCGCCCGCGCCCCGCGAGGCGCCGACAAGGCCGCCGCTGCGGCCGAGAAACGCTCCGTCTTCAAGAAGCTCCTCGACCTCGTCGCGCCCGGTCCCGACTCGCGCGACCAGCTGATCGAATCGCTCGCCGCCGCCGAGAACAAGGAGCTGATCCAGCCCGAGTCGCGGATGATGCTCGAGGGCGTCATCCGGATGGCCGACATGACCGCCGGCGATGTCATGGTCGCCACCCGCCACATGGATCTGCTCGACATCGACGCGCCGTTCGAGGAGATGCTGCACGTCATCATCCACACTGGCCACTCGCGCTTTCCGGTCTACGAGGAGCGCCGCGACAACGTCATCGGCATCCTGATGGCCAAGGACCTGCTGAAGCTCCAGCGATCGCCCGACCTGCACCTGCGCACGCTCCTCCGGCCCGCGTTCTTCGTCCCCGAGTCGAAGGCGCTCAACGAGTTGCTGCGCGACTTCCGCACCAACCGCAACCACATCGCGATCGTCATCGACGAGTT
>JBDTPG010000159.1:0-6319 GCA_039932815.1 Caldimonas sp. | reverse complement strand
GAGTTGTTGACGAGGATGTCGATCGTCCCCATCTCGGTCTCGGTGTGCGCGACCGCAGCGCGGATGCTGTCGTGATCGGTGACGTCGAGGGCGACGACGTGGGCATCGCCGCCCTCGGCTTCGATCTCGGCGCGCAGGCCTTTCAACCGCTCGATGCGGCGCCCGGCGAGGGCAACGGCCGCGCCGGCCTTGGCGAGGACGCGCGCGAACTGGGCGCCGAGGCCGCCCGAGGCCCCGGTGACGAGGGCGACTCGGCCCGAAAGATCGATCTGGTAGCTCATGAATCGTGCAGCGACTGCGTCCTTAGAATCGACCGACAGTTTAGACGCGCACCCGGTCGACAAGAAAAGCGAGACAGCGATGACCCCTGACGAGATCCTCGCCCAGCACGGGCCCCGGGAGGCGATGGAGTACGACGTCGCGATCGTCGGCGCCGGCCCGGCCGGCCTCGCCACCGCGATCCGGCTGAAGCAGCTCGCCGCGGAACGCTCGCACGAGATCTCGGTCGTCGTCCTCGAGAAAGGCTCCGAGCCCGGCGCGCACATCCTGTCGGGTGCCATCATGGATCCGCGCTCGATCAGCGAGCTGATCCCCGACTGGAAGGAAAAGGGCGCGCCGCTCCACCAGCCGGTCACCGGCGACAAGTTCCTTTTCCTTACCGAAACCGGCGCGACGAAGACGCCGCACGCATTGCTGCCCGATTGCTTTCGCAACGAGGGCAACTACGTCATCAGCCTCGGCAACGTCGTCCGCTGGCTGGCGACGCAGGCCGAAGCACTCGGCGTCGAGATCTTTCCGGGCTTCCCCGCCGCCGAGGTGCTGTACGGCGACGACGGCTCGGTGCGAGGCGTCGCCACCGGCAACCTCGGCATCGGCAAGAACGGCGAGCCGACGGCGAGTTTCCAGCTCGGCATGGAGCTTCACGCCAAGTACACGGTTTTCGCCGAAGGCTCGCGCGGCAGCCTCGGTCGCCAGCTGATCGCACGCTTTCGGCTCGACGAAGGTCGTGACCCGCAGAGCTACGGCATCGGCCTGAAGGAGCTGTGGGAAGTGCGGCCCGAGCAAGCGCAACCCGGGCTCACGCTGCACACCGCCGGCTGGCCGCTCGACTCCTCGACGTACGGGGGCTCGTTCCTCTACCACCTCGATAACAACCTCGTCGAGCTCGGCTTCGTCATCGGCCTCGACTACACGAATCCCTACCTCAGCCCGTTCGAGGAATTCCAGCGCTGGAAGAGCCACCCCGAGATCAGGAAGACGATCGAGGGCGGCAAGCGCCTGGGCTATGGCGCGCGTTCGATCACCGCCGGCGGCATCCTGAGCTTGCCGAAGACGGTGTTTCCGGGCGGCGTCTTCGTCGGCTGCGAGGCGGGCTATCTCAACTCGAGCCGGATCAAGGGCAGTCACGCCGCGATCAAGAGCGGCATGCTCGCCGCCGAGGCCGCCTTCGATGCCCTCGTCGCCGGGCGCCAGCACGACGAGCTGGCGGCCTACCCCGCGGCGTTCGAGAAGAGCTGGCTGCGCGCCGAGCTCGACAAGTCGCGCAACTTCAAGCAGTGGTTCAAGAAGGGCTTTCTCGTCGCCGCGGTGATGACTGGCATCGAGCAATGGCTGCTGCCGCGCCTGGGCATCCAGTCGCCGCCGTGGACGATCCATCGGCGCAAGGCCGACCACGAGTACCTGCTCCCTGCGGCCGAATGCAAGCCCTTCGTCTATCCCAAGCCCGACAACGTGGTCACCTTCGATCGCCTGTCGAGCGTCTTCGTCAGCAACACCAACCATGCCGAGGACCAGCCGCCGCACCTGACGCTGAAGGACCCGAGCGTGCCGGTGCAGGTCAACCTCGCACGCTACGCCGGCCCGGAGAGCCGCTACTGCCCGGCGGCGGTCTACGAGTTCGTCAACGAAGGCGGCACCGAGCGGCTGCAGATCAACGCGCAGAACTGCGTCCACTGCAAGTCCTGCGACATCAAGGACCCGACCCAGAACATCGTCTGGATTCCGCCCGAGGGCGGGGGCGGACCCAACTACGTGGGCATGTGAGGACAAGCCGTGGCTGACACCGATCGGATCGAAGTGCTGACGGCGACCAAGCTCTGGCCGCCGATGATGGAATCGCTGCGCGGCGCGTTCCAAGTGCACGACCGCATCCACCAGAGCGACCTCGCCGCGTTCGCCGCCGCCGCACCGCGCATCCGCGCGATCGCGGCGAGCGGCGAATCGAAGGTCCCGCGCGAGCTGATCGCGCAGATGCCCAGGCTCGAGATCGTCTCGGTGTTCGGGGTCGGCTACGACGGCGTCGACGTCGCCGCGGCGCGCGAGCGCGGCATCGCCGTCACGCACACGCCGAACGTCCTCAACGACGAGGTCGCCGACCTGGCGATGGCGCTGGTCCTCGCCGTCTCGCGCCGCCTGATCGAGGCCGACCGCTACGTTCGCAGCGGCGCCTGGGCGAACGGGCCGATGCCGCTGGCGAGGAAGGTCAGCGGTGCACGCATGGGCATCGTCGGCCTCGGCCGCATCGGCATGGCGATCGCGAAGCGCGCCGAGGCGTTCGGCATGTCGATCGCCTACACCTCGCGCAATCCGCGGCCAGAGGCGCCCTACCCCTACTTCGCGAGCGCCGAGGCGCTGGCGCGCGAAGTCGATTTCCTGGTCGTGATCACGCCGGGCGGCGCGGCGACGAGCAAGCTCATCGACGCCAAGGTGCTGTCGGCGCTGGGCAAGAAGGGCTACCTCGTCAACGTCGCGCGCGGCTCGGTCGTCGACGAGGAGGCGCTGGTGAGCGCATTGCGCGACGGCACGATCGCCGGCGCCGGCCTCGACGTGTTCGAGAACGAACCGAACGTGCCGAGTGCGCTGCTCGGCCTCGACAACGTCGTCCTGACGCCGCACATCGGCAGCGCGACCTGGCAGACTCGCCAGGCGATGGCCGACCTCGCCTTCGGCAACCTGCAGGCGCACTTCGCCGGCAAGCCGCTGCTCTCGCCCGTGCCATGACCGCGCCGAGCGGATTCGATCTCTCCGGCCAGCTGGCGCTGGTCACCGGCGGCGGCTCGGGCCTCGGCTTCGCGATCGCGCGCGGCCTCGCCGCGGCGGGCGCGCGCGTCGTCCTCAACGGCCGCACGAGGGCCAGGCTCGAGTCGGCAGCGGCGACGCTTCGCGGCGAAGGGCTCGCGGTCGAGGTCGCCGCCTTCGACGTCGCCGATCCCGACGCCGTGCGCGGCGGCGTCGCCGCGGTGCAGGCCGCGTTGGGGCCGGTCGACATCCTCGTCAACAACGCCGGCATCCAGCACCGCGCGCCGATCGTCGACTTCAGCGATGCCGACTGGCGCCGCCTGATGGCAACCAACCTCGACGCGCCGTTCTACATGGCGCGCGCCGTGATTCCGGCGATGCAGGCGAAGCGGGCCGGCAAGATCGTCAACATCGCCTCGCTGATGTCGAGCCTGGCGCGGCCGACGACCGTGCCCTACCAGACGAGCAAGGGCGGCATCGCGATGCTGACGCGCGGGCTCGCCGTCGAGCTCGCGCCGCACGACATCCAGGTCAACGCGATCGCGCCCGGCTTCTTTCGCACCGAGCTGAACGCGGCGCTGACCGCCAATGCGGAGTTCACCGCCTGGGTCGAGCGGCGCACGCCTGCCGGCCGCTGGGCCGAGCCGCACGAGCTGGCCGGCGCGGCGGTCTTCCTCGCCTCGCCGGCGGCGCGCTTCGTCACCGGCCAGGTCCTCTACGTCGACGGCGGCTTCACCGCCGGCATGTGAGCCGGCGACCGCAGTCGCTCAGTCCTGGCCTTCGGTCAGGGCGTCGAGCTGGAAACGGCCGTCCTTGTGGACGAGCCAGATCTCGGTGAAGCGGGCGCCGCCGAGCCGGCTCGGCACCGGCAGCGGGCCCGCGCGCTTGATCATCTCGATCACCGCGACGCTGACGTCGGGCGCATGCGACGGCCCGCGGACGAGCTTGACGTCGCGCGGATGGCCGCTCGCATCGACCGTCGTCTCGACGACGACGACGCCGTGGATCAACGGCGGCAGCCGGCCCTTGTAGATGCGCGATCGGTACGACTCATAGATGTGACGCGCCGCGTCCAGGCGGTAGGCGCGCATGTCCGCAGCGGCCGAGACCTTGGCCGAGGCGATGCGGGTCGGCTCGGTGAGGTAGGCGACCTCGGTCGCGAACGCGCCGAGGCAGGTCGATAACAGCCATGCGCCGGCGACGAGTTGAAGACGCTTCATGACAATCTCCGCGCGGCTTGGACGCCGCAGAACCGAGCGGCTTCGCCGCCTTCATGGCGCGATCAGCCGATGGGCCCAGCGTAGGAGATCGCCTCGTCGCCGTGTCGGACGGGTCTGACCGGCCGGCAGCCGGGCTCACCCGGCCGTGGTGTCCGTCACGGTGTCTGCGGTAACCGGATTTGTCTCAGGCGGCCGGCGTCGCGCCGCTCGTCGGATCGAAGAGGTGAACGGCGGACGTGTCGATCGAGAGAACGGGCCTAGGCCGGCCAGTCGGGCTTGCGCTTCTCGATGAACGCCTGCACGCCCTCCAGGGTGGGCTCCTGCATCATGTTGCAGGCCATCGTCCGTGCCGCATCGTCGTACGCCGCTTCGCTGCCGACTTCGAGCTGGCGATAGAAGAGCGACTTGCCGAGCGCGATCGCGGCGCGCGGCTTGGCGACGATCGCTGCGACCAGCGACTCGACGGCGCCGTCGAGCGCTTCGGCCGTCGCGACACGGTTGACGAGGCCGCGCGCGCGCGCCTCTTCGGCCGAGATGAACTCGCCGGTGACGAGCATCTCGAACGCGGGCTTTCGCGCCACGTTGCGCGACAGCGGCACGCTCGGTGCAGAACAGAACAGGCCGAGATTGACCCCACTGACGGCAAATCGCGCGCTCTCGGCGGCGACGGCGAGATCGCAGGCGGCGACGAGCTGGCAGCCGGCCGCGGTGGCGATCCCCTGGACGCGCGCGATCACCGGAACCGGCAGGCGCTGGATCGTCAGCATCACGCGCGCGCACTGCGCGAACAGCTCTTCGTAGTAAGCGAGCGAAGGCGCCGCGCGCATCTCCTTCAGGTCGTGGCCGGCGCAGAACGCCTTGCCTTCGGCGGCGATGACCACCGCGCGTACCGCCTCGTCGGCGGCGAGCGTGTCGAATTCGGCTTGCAGCGCGGTAAGCATTCCCTCGCTCAGCGCGTTGAAGGACTGCGGCCGATCGAGCGTCAGCGTGACGACGCCGCGCTGGTCGATCGCACGCCGCACGAAGGGGGCGAGATCCGTCGCGACTCGGTCGTTCATGGCTGGTTCCCTTTCGCTGCCTGTTCGATCGCCGGCGCGGAGCCGGCACGCTCGCGCAACTGGAATTTCTGGATCTTGCCGGTCGCCGTCTTCGGGATCGACTCGAAACGGATCTCGCGCGGCACCTTGTAGCCGGCGAGCAGCTCGCGACAGTGGGCGACCAGCTCGGCGGCCGTGACGCTGGCGCCGCTCTTCAGCTCGACGAAGGCGAGCGGCGTCTCGCCCCACTTCGGATCGGCCTTCGCGACCACCGCGCACGCGAGCACGTCGGGATGGCGATAGAGCGCATCCTCGACCTCGATCGAGCTGATGTTCTCGCCGCCCGAGATGATGATGTCCTTGCTCCGGTCCTTGATCCTGACGTAGCGATCGGCCTCGATCACGGCCAGGTCGCCGGTGTGAAACCACCCGCCGGCGAACGACGCCACGGTCGCGTTGGCGTTCTTGAGGTATCCCTTCATGACGATGTTGCCGCGGATCATGATCTCGCCCATGGTGTCACCGTCGGCCGGCACTTCGCGCATCGCCGCCGGATCCATCACCGTCATCCCTTCCTCGAGCGCGTAGCGGACGCCCTGCCGGCCGTTCAGCCGCGTCTGCTCGGAGAGCGACTCGCCCTGCCACGCATCGCGCTTCACCGCGACGGTCGCCGGGCCGTAGACCTCGGTCAGGCCGTAGACGTGGGTGATGTCGAAGCCGATCCGCGCCATGCCCTCGATCATCGACGCGGGCGGCGCCGCCCCCGCGACCATCGCCCTCACCTTCTGCGCGATGCCGGCGCGCAGCTCGGCGGGCGCCGCGATCAACAGGTTATGGACGATCGGTGCACCGCAGTAGTGATCGACGCGCTCGTCGCGAATCGCCGCCAGGATCGCCGCCGCGTCGACCCTGCGCAGGCAGACGTGCGTGCCGCCGAGCAGCGCGATCGTCCACGGGAAGCACCAGCCGTTGCAGTGGAACATCGGCAACGTCCACAGGTAGCGCGGGAAATGCGGCATCGTCCACGTCGCCGCGTTGCACACC
>JBDTPG010000158.1:0-6327 GCA_039932815.1 Caldimonas sp. | reverse complement strand
TTTTCTTGAACAGGAGGAACGCGACATGCTCTTGCAGACAGTCCGTCCGAATATCGTCCAGTCGATCCGGGCCTACCGGGTCGACGACCTGATGCATGCGGCGCGCCACGCCGACCAGCATTTCCTCTACGCCAACCTGACCACGGCGCAATCCAAACAGGACGTGCTGGAAGCGATCGCCGATTCGTTCACCTTCCCGGCTCACTTCGGCAAGAACCTCGACGCGCTCTTCGACTGCATGACGGATCTCGTCCACAAGGCCGGCCCGCAACCCGGCTTCGTCGTCGTCCTCGAACAACTCCCCGACAACCCGCGCTTCGACCGCGAGGCGCGCGAGCAATTGCTCGACGTCTTCCGCGACGCCGCTGACTTCTGGGCGGAGCGGAAGATTCCGTTCAGGTGCTTCTATTCTTTTCAGTAGCCCGCTCCCAAGAATCAGGGTCATGGGAGCGGGCTACCGAGGTGGCCCCCGGAGCAGCGCACGGCGTCAACGGCAGCGACAAGCCGGTCAAGACCGCCAAGACGGCGGCGAACAGCAGTTTCGGCGCGAACATGCCGCTGATGAGCAGCGCGTTCGACACGGGGTGGGTTGAAGCGGCGTAAGGCCGAAGGCCTTACGCCTGCGGCTGTCAGGGCTGCTCCCTCCCTGCTGCGCTCCCCTCCCTCCGAGAGGGAGGGGCCGACCCCGTTGGGGTCGTTTTTGAGAGCGATGCGGCGAGGGTGATGTAGTCGCCCACTGCAACTTCCTCGGCGCGGCGTTGGACGTCGAAGGGCGGCGCGTCGGGGCGCTGGTCGAGCCAGCGACCGAGGGTGTGGCGCAGAAGCTTCCTCCGCTGCGAGAAGGCGACTGTGACGAGTTCGCGCAGCAGCGCAGGATCGACGTCCTCGCGCATGGGCAACGGCGTCATCCGCAGCACGGCGGAGTCGACCCGCGGCGGCGGCTCGAAGGACTCGGGCGCGACGTCGAACAGCTCCTCGATCGCGTAGCGCCACTGAAGCATGACCGTGAGCCTGCCGTAGTCCTTGGTCGCCGGCCGGGCGGCGATCCTCGCGACGACCTCCTTCTGCAGCATGAAGTGCTGGTCGGCGATGGCGTGGCTCGCCTCGAGAAGGTGGAACAGGATCGGCGTCGAGATGTTGTAGGGCAGGTTGCCGGCGACGCGCAGCTTGCCGCCCGACGCAGCGGCCGGCAGGCGCGCGAAGTCGACGTCGAGCACGTCGGCCTCGATCACGTCGAGCCGCTCGTTCCTGCGCAGGCGGGCGGCGAGATCGCGGTCGAGCTCGATCACGGTCAACGCCTGGCAGCGATCGAGCAACGGGCCGGTCAGCGCGCCGCGGCCGGGGCCGATCTCGACCAGCGCCTGGCCCGGGCGCGGATCGATCGCGTCGACGATGCGATCGATCACCGATCCGTCGACCAGGAAGTGCTGCCCGAATCGCTTCCTGGCGTGCGCCATGGCTAGCGGCCGCTCACGCGCGCCGCTCGGGCAGCGACTCGCTCACTGCGGCGGATCGCGGAACTCGATGTAGGCGCGGCCGCGCAGGTCGCGCAGCCATTCGGCGAACGCCGCCTCGAATTTCTGCTCGCGCAGGATGTTCTTCGCCTGCTCGCGCAGTTGCCGACTGTCGAGCGTGGTCTGGCGCCGATCGACGACCTGGATCAGGTGCAGGCCGAAGCGCGTCGTCACCGGGTCGGAAATGCCGCCGACCGGGAGAGCCGCGATCGCTTCCTCGAACTCGGGAACGAACGAGCCCGGCGCTGCCCAGCCGAGGTCACCGCCTTGCGGCGCGCTGCCGTCCTCGGAGTTCTCGCGCGCGAGTTGCTCGAAGGTCTTGGCGCCAGCGAGGATGTCGCGCTTGAACTGGACCAGCCGGCGCGCCGCGGCCTCAGCCGTCAGCTCGGGCGACGGCCTCAGCAGGATGTGCCGGGCGCGCGACTGATCGACCGTGAACGCCGCCGAGTCCTTGCGATCGACGAGCTTCAGGACGTGGAAGCCGGCGCCGCTGCGGATCAGCTCCGGAAGGATGTCGCCCGGCTTCAGGCCCTGCACCGCGCGTGCGAACAGGTCGGGCAGGCGGTCGATCGGCCTGAGGCCGATCTCGCCGCCCTGGCTGCGGTTGCTGTCCTCGGAGATCTCGCGCGCGACGGTGGCGAAGGCCTCGCCGCCGCGCACGCGCTTGAGCGCCGCCTCGGCGCGGGCGCGCCGCTCGGCGACGACGGACTCGGCGGCGCCATCGGGCACCGACACCAGGATCTGGGCGACGTTGATCTGCGCGCTCGCCCCGGCGGCGGCGCGACGCTTCTCGATCAGCTCGTCGACCTCGGCGTCGCTGACCTTGATCCGGCTCACCACTTCGCGCTCGCGCACCCGCTCGACCAGCATCTGGTCGCGGATGTTGTCGCGGAACTTCGCGAACGGGATGCCCTCCGCGCGCAGGCGCTCGCGCAGCTGAGGCATCGTCATCTGGTTCTGCGTCGCGACGTTGGCGACGGCGCGGTCGAGCTCGGGATCGTCGATGCGGGTGCCGCTGTCGCGCGCATTGGTGACCATCACGCGCTCGTCGATCAGCGTGTCGAGCACCTGCTTGCGCAACGTCGCCGCGGGCGGCAGGGGGGTGCGGTTGCGGGTCGCTTCGTCGCGCACGCGCGCCAGCCGCTGCTGCACCTCGCTCGCGGTGACGAGCTCCTGGTTGACGACGGCGACGATGTAGTCGGCGGTCTGCGCCGCCAGGTGGGCCGCGGCGAGGCCGAGGGCCCCCGCGGCGACGATGCGCCGGCAGAGGAGTTTCAAGTCAGTCATAGGGAGTGAACGGTGAGGTCGTCGTGCGCTCCTCGCGCAGGAGCTGGTAGCCGGGAACATTGTCCTTCAAGACCCTGAGCGGATTCGAACCCAGCCGCGACAGGCCGACGAGCTCGAGCTGAAGCAGCAGCCGCGTCGTCGCTTCGCTGCGTCCGGTCGACAGCCGCTCGACCACGATCCGGCCGATCCAGCAGCCGGCGTCGTACTCGAAGCCGGCGATCGAATCGGTGAGGCGGCTGTCGCGGGTGCTGTAGTTGACGTGGCCGACGCTGTAGAGCGTGCCGTTGCAGCCGTTGCCACCGGCCTTGCGCTCGCTTCCATCGGCGCCTCGGCCCGGGCCGTAGACCGGCCATTGCCAGCCGAGCTCGACCTGCTCGGAGAGATCGCGCGCCAGCCGGTAGGTCAGGCCGACGGTCCGGTACGGGCCGGGCGAATAGCGGACGCTGGCGAGCGAGCGTTCGATGCGGTGGCTGTCGGGATTGAACTGCACCGCGGTGTCGAAGATCCAGCGCGGCACCAGGCTGGTCGAGCCGAAGACGAGGACGTCGGAGAAGCGCTGTGTCAGCGGCACGTTGTCGGGTGTGATGCGCTGGTCGCGGAAGCGATAGCGCTGCGCCATGCCGACGCGCAGCGCCTCGGCGCCGGTGTCGGGATCGAGCACGCGCGAGACCACGCCGGCGGTCAGCTGGTTCGAGTCGGAGACGCGGTCGACGCCGGCGAACGAGTTCTCGGTGAACAGCGAATCGAAGTTGAAGTCCTTCGGCGCGGCGTCGAAGTTCGGCAGGTCGTCCTGGCGCCGAAAGGGCGTGTTGACGTAGAAGAGGCGCGGCTCGAGGGTCTGGCGGACGGCGCGGCCGAAGAAGCTCGTCTCGCGCTCGAGCGTCCAGGCGCTGTCGACGCTGACGGTCGGGATGACGCGCGAGGCGTTGCGCCGGCCGTCGGACAGGGGCAGGTCGAGCGAGTAGCTGGCGGCGTTGAACGAGAGCCGCGGCGTCAGCGACCAGCCGGGCGAGACGAACGGGCGCGCGATGCTGCCGATCGCGTGCGTGCGCAGGCCCGTCTGCCGCTGGGCGAGGTAGGTGTCGTCGGGGTTGGCGAAGCGGTTGAATTCGGTCTCGAAGCCGACGTCGAGGCCGCCGCGCCACGGCCCGGCGTAACGCGCCCCGACCTGCGGCATGCGCTCGTACGGCGAATCGATCCGCGTCGTCGGGTCGACGGTCTGCAGCACCTGCCAGCGCAGCGCGCGCGCGTAGGTCGACCAGTCGCCGAACGGCCGGGTCAGCAGCAGGTCGGTCTGCAGCAGGCGCGGCGTCAGGCTCTTCACCTCGCCCGGGAAATCCTTCCAGTAGTCGTCGTCGGAGACGCGCATCGCCTTCAACTGCACGTACCCGTTGTACGGCAGCGACCCCTCGTGGTCGGCGCGCAGCGAATAGCGCGAACGCTCGGCGACGGCGTCGCGCGGCATGATCTTGCCGTTGACCGAGCCGAAGAACGAGGGCTCGAGGTAGCGGAACTCGCTGTCGACCGACGGGCCGCGGCGAACGCTCTCCTGCAGCGTGAACGTCGCGTCGCGATTGGGCGCGATGTTCCAGTAGTACGGGATCGCGGCCTGGAGGCCGCTGCGGCTGTCGATGCCGAAGCTCGGCGGCAGGAAGCCCGACTTGCGCTCCTCGTTGAGCGGGAAGCTGAGCACCGGCGAGGCGAGGATCGGCACGCCGTAGAAGCGCAGAACGGCGCCGCGCGCGATGCCTTCGTTGGTCTCGTTGTCGATGTGGAGCTCGCGCGCCTTCAGGATCCAGACCGGCTCGCCGTCGCCGTCCTCGATGGTGCAGCTCGAGTAGGTGGCATCGGTGGCGGACGCACGCTGGTCGTCGATGAACTCGATCAGCTTCGCCTTGCCGCCGGCGCCGGTGCGCGCGAAGCGGTAGGTCGGCGTGCGGAAGAAGCCCTCGAAGCGCTCGACCTTGAGCTGCAGCTCGGGGCCGCTGAAGACGTTGCCGTCGCGGGTGACGACGACATGCCCGGTCGCTCGGGCCAGATCCTCGGCCTGGTCGTAGGTCAGCTTGTCGGCGTGGATGACCATGCCGCCGCGCCGGAATTCGACGTCGCCTTCGGCCGAGGCATCGAGGTCGGGGCGGCCGCGCACGTCGCGCGCGCGCAGGATGATCGGCAGTCGGCGCGCCGCCTCGCCGCGCGCGGGTGCCTGAAGCGTCTCGGCGCGGCGCAGCACGATGCCGCCCTCGGTGACGCCCGGCACGGCCGAGCCCGCCGCAGGCGCCGGGCTGGCGACGCTCGCCGCCGAGGCGGCTGGAACCGATGGCATCGGCTGGGCTAGCGCAGCGAAGGTGAACGCGGCCAGCGGCGCGACCCGCCACGACGTACCGACCCGTGGCCGCTCGCGGACGCTTGATCGTGAATCTTGGCGAGCGGCTGGACTCACTGGGCGAGGCGGGCGGATGCGCAAGCGCGAGGCCGACTTTTGCGTGCGGGCGCCGCCGGACGTAGACGGCTGCCGGGGCCTGCGGCCGAAGCGGCACCGATTTGTAGAATCGATTATCCACGAGGCGTTCCCTTCCTCGCTGTTCTCCGCCCTCTCGAAATCGCCCCGTGACCCCGTCCCATTCGAACGCCATCGCCTGGAGCGACCCGGCCCGCGCCACCGCCTTCTTCGCCTGGCTCGGCCGCGTCGGCCCGCGTCACGGTGTCGTCGCGTCGAGTCTGCGGCCGGCGTCGAGCGACGCCAGCTTTCGCCGCTACTTCCGCGCCGACCGCCAGGACGGCGGCACCGTCGTCGTCATGGACGCGCCGCCGCCGCAGGAAGACGTGCGGCCGTTCGTCCACGTCGCCGGCCTGATCGCCGCGGCCGGCCTGCACGCGCCGCGCGTCCTCGAGGAAGACGCTGTCCTCGGCTTTCTTCTTCTCGACGACCTCGGCAGCGAGCTCTACCTTCACGCACTGCAGGCCGGGCAGGCGAGCGGCGACCTGCGCCGCGCCGACCGCCTGATGCGCGACGCGATCGCCGCGCTCGTCACCTGGCAGCGCAAGGTGCCGGCCTCAGCGCTGCCGCCCTACGACGATGCGCTGCTCCGGCGCGAGCTCGCCCTGTTCCCCGACTGGTGCGTGACGCGCGAATGCGGAGTCGCCTGGAACGCCGCCGAGACCGCGACCTGGGACGAAGCGTGCGACCAGCTCGTCGCCGCCGCGCTGGCGCAGCCGATCGTCGCGGTGCACCGCGACTGGATGCCGAGAAACCTGATGGTCGCCGAGCCGAACCCCGGCATCCTCGACTTCCAGGACGCCGTCGCCGGGCCGATCGGCTACGACGTCGCCTCGCTGCTGCGCGATGCCTTCATCTCGTGGGACGAGGAGCAGGAGCTCGACTGGGCGATCCGCTACTGGGAAGCGGCGCGCAAGGCGAAGCTCGAGGTCGCGGTCGACTTCGGCGCGTTCTGGCGCAGCGTCGAGTGGATCGGCCTGCAGCGCCACCTGAAGGTGCTCGGCATCTTCTCGCGCCTGAAGCACCGCG
>JBDTPG010000157.1:0-6340 GCA_039932815.1 Caldimonas sp. | reverse complement strand
CCGTGGCTGAAGAAGAATCCGTTCATGAGCATGTGGCTGAGCGGGGCCCACTCCGTCGCCAACTCGGCGAGAGGCCGCATCGCCGCCGAAGCCAGGCGCCAATCCAACGCCGCCGTCAACCATGCCGCCCAGGACGTCTTCGCCCTCTGGGCCGATGCCATGACGGGCGCCTCGGCGGCGAAGCGGAAGAAGAAACGCTAAGTCGGTGACGAAGCGACGGGCCTCGTCGTCCTGGCCTGCCCTCGTCAACCGGAACCTCGCCGCGCTGACGCGCTTGGGCCTGAGCGCAGGCTCGCTCCCGTCGGGCCGGTCTCTCGCGCCGGTGTCGGCAGCGCGCACGGGCCGCGCCGGCGCCGGCGACTGGCTCCCCGGCCTGGCCTTCGGGCCCACGGGCGCGCAGCGCTATCGGCTCTTCCGTCCCGCCGACGCGAAGTTCGGCGAGCGGCTGCCGCTGCTGGTGATGCTGCACGGCTGCGGCCAGGACGCGAAGACCTTCGCCGCGAGCACGCGGATGAACGTCGTCGCCGCGCGCGAGCGGTTCCTCGTCCTCTATCCCGAGCAGGATCGCCTCGCGAACGCGAAAGGCTGCTGGAACTGGTTCGACACCCGCTCCGGGCGCGCGGGAGCCGAGGCGGCGCTGATCATGGCGGCGATCGGCCAGGTCTGCCTTTTCCACTCGGCCGATCGCCATCGCGTCGCCATCGCCGGACTATCGGCCGGGGCCAGCATGGCGGCGCTGCTGGTCACGCGCCATCCCGAGCGCTTCAAGGCCGTGACGATGCACTCGGGTGTCGCGCCCGGCGCGGCGCACTCGACGCTGTCGGCGGTCGGCGCCATGCAGGGCCGGCGCAGCCCCGGGCCGATGCCGACGCTGGCGAACGCGGCCACCTGGCCGCCGCTGATGGTGATCCAGGGCGAGAGCGACAGGGTGGTGTTGGTCCGCAATGGCCGGGCCGCTGCGCAGGTCTGGGCCGATGCGTCCGGCGCGCTTGCCGGCGCCGAACGCGGTGTCCGGCGCGGCAAGCGCTATCCGATGACGGTGACCGATTACAAGAGCAAGGGCATCACCCGGGCGACGCTGGTCGAGGTCGGGGGCCTCGGACACGCGTGGAGCGGCGGCGCGCACGACGAGCGCTTCAGCGACGGCAAGGGCCCGGATGCGTCGCGAATGGTGTGGGGCTTCGCGTCGAAGCAGTTCGCCGAACGCGACTGAGGCGCCCTTCTGCGACGCAACAGCTCAACGCGAGCGAAGACGCAGCGCCACGTAGTAGAACCGGCCCCGCGGTTCGCCGGTGGTCGGGTCGTAGCCGTTCGCGAAGCGGCGCGTGAACGGCGGGTCACGGTCGGTCAGGTTGTCGATGCCGAACACGAGCGTCGTCTCGCCGAGCGGGGTGCGCCAGCCCTTCCAGGCGAGCTGCGCGTTCCACACCTGCTCGGTCGCGACGCGGCGGTCGGGGAATCCGTTCACTGGCAGGTCGACGTAGCTGCTGCGCAGCCGATGGGCGAGCGTCGTCGCCCACGGATGGTGGTCGAGTCCGAGCGCCAGACGATGCGTCCAGCGCGCAGCGACCAGCCCCTCGATCGAGGTCGCGCCGAGGACCGACGAATTGGTGACGCCGTCGAACTGCCCGCTCACCTCGGTGGTGTACTCGCCGTTGAGCGCCAGCCAGACCTTGCCGATGCCTGCGACCTCTTGTGCCCATTTCGCGTCGACGTCGATGCCGCTGGCCTGGAAGCGCCCGATGTTCTGGTTGGTGAGCCTCAGCTTCGTGATGGGCCCGGGCAAGCCCGGCGTCGCCGGGTCGCTCGGGCCACGCACGACGACGGGTCCTTCCAACTCCGGGGCTCCCGACAGCGCCGTGGGGACGCTTTGCTGCGAGATGTAGCCGGTCGTGGTGACGCGCCAGAACTCGAGGCCGAGCGTGGCGTCGCGTGCGGGCCGCACCACGAGGCCGACCGTGGTCTGTTTCGTTCGCATCGGCTGCAGGCTCGGGTTTCCGCCGAAGACGAGCGTCGCCTCGACGTTGCAGTCGGCTGGCGCGCCGGTGACCGGGCAGCGCACCAGATCGGGCAGTCCCGTCGGCACGAACGCTGACTGCTGCGGCGAGTAGAGCTCGCCGAGCGACGGCGCACGAAAGCCGCGTCCGACCGAGCCGCGCACAACGAGCCACGATGAAGGTTGCCAGCGCAGGGCCGCCTTCGGCGACGTCGTCGTCCCGAAGTCGCTGAAGCGGTCGGTGCGCGCGGCAAGCAGCGCCTCGAGCTTCGGTACGAGCGGCAGCCCCAGCTCCGCGAAGATCGCCTGCGAGCGGCGCTTGCCCTCGACCGCACTGATGAAGTCGCTCGAGTTGGCGGCGCCGACCGCGCGGCCGGCGACCGCGGTCGCTTCGTCGCGGATCGATTCGCGGCGCGCTTCGGCGCCGACGGCGAGCGCGACCGGCCCGTATTGCCATTGCGCGAGATCCCGGCGCGCACGCACGTCGATCGAGTCGGTCGTGCTCTTGGCGCGGCGCGAGATTCCGCGCAGCTCGCTGCCGGCGAGGAGCGCGTTGCCCGCCGCGTCCGACGCCCCGAACGGGTTCACCAGGCCCGTCGCGAACGCGTCGACGATCGCCTGCGAATCGATGTAGCCGTGGCGGTATTCGTTGGTTGCGCGACCGCGCGCGAGCGCGAGCGCGCTGTCGATCGCCCAGCCGGCGGCGTCGCCGCGCCAGCCGATCAGGGCACGTCCCTGGTTGGCGACGCCGCCGCTGGCACGGGGGCCGAGCGGCTCGGATCGGTAGCGAACGTCGAGATCACCGCTGAGGCCGAGCCCCGTGGGGTAGAACAGGCTGCCTTGCGGAAGCAGCAGCGGTCCGAGGCCGAGTGTCCCCGGGTTCACGGCCTGCGGGGACAACTGCGACTCGAAGCGCTGCTGCGTCGACAACAGCTCCGCATAGAGTTCGCCCGTGGCGCCGAGACGAAGGACGCCGCTCGACAGCAAACTCAGCGTTTCCGTCTTCGGCAGGATCGTTGTCCAAGCGAAAGGGTCGCCCCGGCACATCGCGCCGCGCGGGATGGTGCTCGGCGTGCACGCCGGCGCTGCGGGATTGACGAACCGGCCGCCGCCGACGTTGATGTTCGCGGGAAACCCGGCGATGCTCGTGGCATCCAGCCCTTCCTCCGGCCGGTATCCGGTCGCGGCGAACGATCGGTCGCGGGCGACGATCGGCGATTGGCGTCGCGCGTCGAGCGCGACGAACACGTTGTAGCCATCGACCCCGAGGTCGCCCTGCCCGAACAACGCTGCGGCGTTCGCGCGAGCGCCGCCGCCATGCTGGCTCGCCCCTCCGCCCACTTCGCCTGCGCCGCCGCGGAAGTCCTTTTTCAGGATGAAATTGACGACGCCGCCGAGCGCGTCGCTGCCATAGATCGCCGACGCGCCGTCCTTCAGGATCTCGACGCGCTCGATCGCCGCGAGCGGGATCGCGTTCAGGTCGACCCCCGGGCTGCTGCCGGCGGAGAAGGGATAGTTGGCGAGCCGGCGTCCGTCGAGGAGGATGAGCGTTGCGGCCCCGTCGAAGATGCGGATGCTCAGGCTCGAGTAGCCCGGCGACTGGAGGGACCCGATCCTGCTCGCCTCCTTGTCGGTATGTGCCGATGCCGACAGACGCGTCAGCAGCTCCTCGACAGTCGTCGCGCCGCTTCGTTCGATCTGCTCGCGCCGGATCACGTCGACCGGCAACGCCGTCTCGGCGTCGAGCTGCGACAGGCGCGAGCCGGTGATCTCGACGCGCTCGAGCGTGGAGTCGGGAGCGACTTGCGCGGCGGCGATCGACGCCGCACAGCCGAGCGCCGACAGCGCGGAGCGCGCCAGCGGAGCCAAACGCGATGGCCTCAACGCGGCGGGGTCTGCGTGCTGCATGCCGGTCACATGTGCTTGAACAGGTGCGCGTACGAGGAGCTGACGCGCAGCGTCTCGCTGCGCTGCTTCAGGCGCAGCTCGAGGTGGCCGGCGATGTCGCGCTGAACGCTGCGCACCGCGTTGACGTTGACGATCGTTCCGCGATGGACCTGCCAGAACACCTTCTGATCGAGCCTGGCGAGCAGCTCCTGGAGCGACGTCGTGATCAGCGCCTCGCCGTCGGCGGTGACGACGGCGACGTACTTGGTGTCGGCACGGAAGTAGCAGACGTCGTCGACGGTGATGAGCACGACCTCGCGGCCCTTCAGCACCGTGATCCAGCGCAGTGCCTCCTTTGACGGCGCGAGCTGCAGTTGCTCGAGCAGGCGGCTCAGGTCGGCCGGCGGCGCGACGAGCCGCTCTTTCACGCGCCTGAGCGCGCGGGCCAGGCGGGTCGCGTCGATCGGCTTCAGCAGGTAGTCGACCGCGCCTTCCTCGAACGCCTGGACCGCGTACTGGTTGTAGGCGGTGATGAAGACGACGTGCGAGCGGCTGCCGGTGAAGCGCGCGATCTCGATCCCGTTCGGGCCCGGCATCTGGATGTCGAGGAACACGACGTCGGGCCGATGCTCCTCGATCGCACGCAGGGCCTGGTGGCCGTCGTGGACGACTGCGCGCACGTCGAGCTCGGGCCAGAGCTTGGCCAGTTCCTCGCGGATCTCGCCCGCGAGAAGCTTCTCGTCCTCGGCGATGACGGCCGTCGTCATGCCGCTGCAGCCTGCGCGATCGCGCCGAGCGCCTGGGCTGATTCGGGCTGGTCCGCAGGCTCGATCGGCGCCTCGCCGTCGTCGATCGAGAACGGCAGGTCCAAGGTCACGGTCGTCGGCGGCCGTGCGAGCCAGAGTTGCGCGGCATCGCCGTGCAGCGTCGACAGTCGCTCGCGCAGCGCGGCGAGATCGGCGCGCGCCAGAACCTCGGCTGCGCGCGTCTCCGCACCGGGCGCCGCACCTAGGGTGACGAGCAGCCGGCCGCCCGCCGTGGCGGCGTCGAGTTGCAAGGGGATGGCGTGCGCTCCGGGAACGTCAAGCGCAGCGCGCAAAAGCGGCAATGCAAGCAGGGGCGCGAGACGGCACTGGGTCACCGCGGGAGCCGCACGCAGCGCGACGTCGGTCCGGACGCTCGATACCGCGCCCGTGACGCGAAGCCACGAGTCGATGACCGCGAACTCGCGCTCGACGGTCGACGTGAGCGCGGTCGCGCCGGGCAGCATGGCGCGCAGGAGGGCGATCAGGTCGCTCAGCAGCACCTCGGCAGCCGCCGGGTCGGTGCGCTGGAGAACGCCGACTCGGCCGAGCGAGTCGAACAGGAGCTGCGGGTCGACGCGCGCCTGCAAGGCGAGCAGGCGGGCCGACTGCAGCTGCTGCGCGGTTCGCGCGCGCTCGGTCTCGTTGGCCTGCACCAGGCGCATCGACTCTTGCGCGGCACGCCAGCGCGCGTAGATGACGAGGCCGATCCCGCCCTGCAGGAAGATCGTCATGTAGTACCACGCGATCTCTCCCGGAGAGGTTGCTTGCCCTTCGTCATGGGCGAGAGCTGTTAGGAGAAACAAGTGATGGACGGCGCCGACCGAGAGCAACACGGCGCCGTACGCCAGCCAGCGCGGCACCGCGTCGACGATCGCGCGGTTGGCGACTTTCAACGCGAACACGAGCGGGAAGCCGATGGTCGCGGCTGACTGGATCACTCCCCGAATGAAATGCTTGCTGGGATCGAAGAGGGGATCGACCTCGCGAACGTCGCGCAAGGTGACGAACAAGCCGCCGCCGTGCGGGCCGAACAACAGCGGGAACACGCCGATAGCGAGCACGCAGACGATGTCGCGCCAGCCGAAGTCGTGCGCTGCATCGCGTACCCACCCGAAAATGCGCGGCGCGCTCATGCAACGGCGCTCGGCAGGACGATCGCGGCGACGACGCCGCGCGGCTCGTTCAGCCTGAGGCTGAGCGCGGCGGCGCCGCCGTAGCCGGCCTTGAGCCGGGCGCGGATGTTCGCCAGCCCGGTGCCTCCCCCGCTGCCGGGAACGAGGCCCTGCCCGGTGTCGGCGACGCTGAGCACGAGGCGGCCGTCTGAATCGATTGCAGAGACGCGCACCGACCCGCCTTCGGGCAAGGGACCGAGCCCGTGCTTGAGCGCGTTCTCGACCAGGGTCAGCAGCATCATCGGCGGCACCCTGCGCGAAGCGAGCTCGCGCGGGATATCGATCTCGGCCCGCAGGCGCTCGCCCATGCGCACCTGGTGCACGGCGAGGAAGGCGCGGATCAGCTCGGCGTCGCGGCCGAGCGTCGAGTGATCGTCGCGCATGCGCGGCAACGCCACCTCGAGGTAGCGCAGGAGGTCGGTCAGCATCGCTTGCCCGGACAGGGAGTCGATGCGCATCAGGCGGCGCAGGTTGGCGAG
>JBDTPG010000156.1:0-6344 GCA_039932815.1 Caldimonas sp. | reverse complement strand
AGCGCCCAGAAGTGCGGCGGCGTCCAGAGGAAGATGATCAGGCAGAGGATCAGCGCCTCGGGGCCGACGTCGCCGCGGATCGCCGCCCAGCCGAGCACCGGTGGCATCGCTCCGGAGGCGCCGCCGATGACGATGTTCTGCGGCGTCATCGGCTTCAGCACCACGGTGTAGACGACGGCGTAGCCGATGAAGGTGGCGAGGGTGAGCCACATCGTCAGCGGATTGACCGCGAACCAGAGGATGGCGCCGCCGGCCGAGCCGAGGGCGACCGAGAACGCCAACGCCTGCCCGGTCGTCAGCTCGCCGGTCGCCGTGGCGCGCCACGAGGTGCGCGCCATGCGGGCATCGATGCGCTGCTCGACCAGGCAATTGAACGCCGCCGCGGCGGCCGCGACGAGCCAGATGCCGGCGACGCCGGCGAGCGCCGGACGCCAGTCGGGCAGCCCGGGCGTCGCCAGCAGCATGCCGATCAGGGCGCAGAAGACGATCAGCTGGACGACGCGCGGCTTGGTGAGCGCGTAGTACTGGCGCAGCTTGGTCGCCAGCGAGACGCTGCGCGGGGCGACCGGCGCGAGAGTTTCCGACATCATCGAATCGATTCTATGAAGCCAGCGCGGGCGCGCCGCCGGCATCGACCGGAGACGCCCCGGCGCAAACCGGCGCGCTGCGCACGAGAAGTACCGTGAGGACGACGACGAGGGCGCCCGCCCCCGCCGTGTGCGCGATCGCGGCGGCGAGCGGCCAGCCGAGGAGGACGTTGCCCAGACCGCTCGCCGCCTGCCACGCCACCAGGCCGAGCAAGGCGAGTGCCCAGGGCCGCGTTGCGGCGCCGGCGCGATGGAGACAGGCCGCGAGCGCGGCGAGCGCGGCCACCAGCACGAGCGCGCCCAGACGGTGCGCCATGTGGATCGCGGTGAGCGCCGCGAACGGCAGGTAGCCGTCGCTGCCGCTGCCGAGCGGCCGGCGCACGACGAAGCCCTCGGCGAAGTCCATGTCGGGCCACCACGCGCCCTGGCAGGTCGGGAAGTCGCTGCAGGCGAGGACCGCGTAGTTGCTGCTGACCCAGGCACCGAGGGCGACCTGCACGACCGTCAGCGCTGCGACCGCGATCAGCCCGGCGCGCAGGCCGGGCGAAAGCGACAGCGGCCGCGGCGCATAGCGCTCGGCCTGGATCGCCAGCAGCGCGAGCAGGCCCATGGCGCCGACCAGGTGCAGCGTGACGATCGCCGGATACAGGCGCCACGTGACGGTGAGCGCGCCGAACGCGCCCTGCACGCAGATCCAGAGCAGCGTCCAGAGCGCCCAGCCCGAGCCGATGCGGCCGGCCGAGCGGCGCGACGCGCGAATCGCCAGCGCGGCAAGGACGACGACGAGCGCGCCGATCGCCGTCGCCGCATAGCGATGCAGCATCTCGATCCACGCCTTGCTCGTGGTGACGGCGCCGGTCGGCACGGCGGCCTCGGCGGCCGCGATGTGCGCGCCAGCGCCGATCGGGCTGGCATGGCCGTAGCAGCCCGGCCAGTCGGGGCAGCCCAGGCCGGAGTCGCTGAGGCGCGTGAAGGCGCCGAGCAGGACCAGGTCGAAGCTCAGGAAGAGCAGGAACCAGGCGAACGCCTGCAGCCGCAGCGCCGGCGCGTCGCCGCGCGATCGGCGCCAGAACAAGGCGAGGGGCACGAGGGCGACTGCCGTGCCGACGGCGAGCACGCCGAGCAAGGGCGCGAGGTCGACGGTGGCGGCCGCAGCGCTCATCGTCCCGGCCGATCCCAGCCGGCGGAAGCGCGCAGCAGCTTGTCGACGTCTCGCTTGAGGCGCGCCGGATCGGCATCGACCGGCACGCGCATCATCCAGTCGCCGCGCGGATCGACGAGGTAGAGGTGATCCTCGAGCGCCTGCCGCGGCGCCGGCGTGAGCCAGCCGCTCAACGCCGTGCGCTCGCTGCGCAGGACCGTCGCCGGCGCGAAGACGCCGCCCGCATCGCTCGTCGCGGCGATCGCCGCCAGCGTCTCGCGCCGCGGCGCGACGCCGTCGTCGACCAGCCACAGCTTGTCGACGCGGTCCTTCTCGGCGCCGAGCGCTTCGTGCAGCTGGCGCTGCAGCCAGAGATGGCGCTCGCAGCGCAGGTCGCACGCACCGCCAGCGACGACGACGACGAGCCACTGGCCGCGCAGCGAGAGCGGCGCGACCGGCTTGCCGTCGAGGTCGGCGAGCGGCAACGATCCGGGCAGCGATCGCGCCGGAACGATCAGCTCGCTGTAGTTCGTCCGTCCTTGCGGGCGCAGCACGAAGTAGGCGAAGTACGAGGCGATGACCGGCGCGGCGCAGACGAGCAGCACGGCGATCATCAGCCAGCGGCCGCGCGCAGTCCGGCGCAGCGCGGCGTCGCGCGTCGACGGCAGCGAATGGACGCTGAAGTTGACGAGCAGCGCCGAGTCAGGGCTTGCCGGGACGGATGAATCGATACCAGACATAGAGGAAGGCGATGCCGGCCGCGATGGCAAACCACTGCGCGGCATAGCCGTAGTGCTTCTGCACGTCGGCGGCCGGCGCCGACCAGTGGCGCAGCAGGCCGTCCACCGCCGCGCCCGGAACGTCCTGCTGCACGACCGACAACGGCAGCAGATCGAGCCCGGTCTCGCGCGCGAACGAAGCGATGTCGAGATTCTGCCGGATCGGCCCGCTGGCAGCGTCGGCGAACTCGAACAGCCGCGATGGCGCCGGGGCGACGATGCCCTCGACCGCGACGATGCCGTCGGGCGTCGCGAGCGCCGGCAGCGCGGTGCGATCGCCGAAATTGCGCGCCGCCCAGCCGCGCTGGACGAGAACGACGCCCGACCCGGGGCTCAAGGCGAGCGGCGTGACGACGAAGAAGCCGACCTTGCCGTCCATTTGGCGGTTGTCGAGAAAAACGCTCCGGTCGGCGAGCCAGCGGCCGCGCAGGCTCGCGCGGCGATGGTGCTGGGCTTCGGCGGCGATCGGGGAGCGGGCGAGCGCGGCGCCGTCGAGTGCGGGATCGCGCCCCCGCGCGACAAGGCTCGCCTGCAGGGCGATCTTCTGGTCGGCACGGTCGAGCTGCCAGAAGCCCAGGCGCGCCGCGAGCGCGACACCGGCGAGCGTGGCAAGCAGCGTCACGACGGCGCGTGCCCGGCTGGCGCGCGGCTCGATCCTGGCAGGGCGGAGCTCGGTCGTCACGAAGGGCCTGGCGCCTTCACGACGAGAACCGCCGACCATAATCGTCGGCAATGAATATCCTGATCGGCATCGCCTTCGCCGTCATCCTCGGCGCGCTCGCCTGGGCCGGCGTGGCCATGCTGCGCGGCGGCCGCAAGGAAGGCTCGAAAGGCGGCGACATGATGCGCGCCCTCGCCGTCCGCATCGCGGTCTCCGTGCTCCTCTTCGCCTGCATCGTCATCGCCTGGTCGCTCGGCTGGATCCACCCGACAGGCATCCCGCTCGGGCGCTGAGCGGAGCGCAGAACGAGCGGCGTTATCGCCGCTCTGTCAGAGCCAATAGACGACGATGTAGAGGCCCAGCCAGACCACGTCGACGAAGTGCCAGTACCAGGCCGCACCCTCGAACCCGAAGTGGCGCTCCGGCGTGAAGTGGCCGCGCATGATCCGGATCGTGATGAACAGCAGCATCAGCATGCCGATGAACACGTGGAAGCCGTGGAAGCCGGTCAGCATGAAGAACGTCGAGCCGTAGGCGCCCGAGCTGAGCTTCAGGTTGAGCTCGCTGTAGGCATGCATGTACTCGTAGGCCTGGAAGCCCAGGAAGGTGATGCCGAGCAGCACCGTCAGCCACATGAAGACGATGGCGCGGGCGCGATGGTTCGCGACCAATGCGTGGTGGGCGATCGTCACCGTCACGCCGGAGCTGAGCAGGATCGCGGTGTTGAGGGTCGGGATCGGCCACGGCCCCATGGTCGCGAACGGATCGACGATGCCCGCCGGCGACCCGGTGTAGCCGGCCGCAACGCTCGGCCAGACCGCCTTGAAGTCCGGCCAGAGGATGGCGTTGTCGAGGTCGCCGAGGTCGGGCAACGCGTGCACGCGTGCCCAGTAGAGAGCGCCGAAGAAGGCGCTGAAGAACATCACTTCCGAGAAGATGAACCAGCTCATGCTCCAGCGGAACGAGACGTCGATGCGCTTGCCGTACAGGCCGCCCTCGCTCTCGCTGATCGCCTGGCGGAACCACTGCTGCAACACGAAAGCCCAGACGACGAAGCCGGTCAAGACGACCCAGGCGCCCCAGGGCGCACCGTTGACCCACTGGCTGGCGCCGAAGATGATGAGGAGCAGGCCGAACGCCGCCGACGCCGGGTGACGCGACGGCGCGGGGACGAAGTAGTAGGGCTGGGCGCCCGCCGGGGTCGTTGCCGACATGAGGTGGTTCTCCTGCGTGTTCCGGATTCTTTGGCGGGCGTTCAGGCGGCGACGCCGCTCTTGATCACCCAGTTGACGAGCGCGATCAGCGCGCCGACGAAGATCGCCGCGACGAGCACGCCGGCGACGACGAGATGGAACGGGTTGAGCTCGCCGACGTCGCGCTCGAGGTCCTTGCGCTTCCTCACGCCGAAGAACGACCAGAGGACCGCCAGCAGCGTGCGCAGCAGCGACGCCTTGCGACGTCCGGCGTGCGGGATGGCGTCGCCCCCGGTCACGACGCGACCTTGCCCGTGGGAGCCGGCGCGGCCGCGGCCGACGGCTCGACCGGCATCTTGCCGCCGACCTCGAAGAAGGTGTACGAGAGCGTGATCGTGCGCACGTCCTTCGGCAGCTTGCCATCGACGACGAAGACGACCGGCCACTGCTTGGACTCGCCCGGCTTCAGCACGTGCTCGGTGAAGCAGAAGCACTCGAGCTTCTTGAAGTGCGCCATCGCGACGTTGGGTGCGTAGCTCGGGAACGCCTGTGCCGCGATCGTGCGGTTCTGGCGATTGCGAAACTCGTACATCACGGTCGTGACCTCGCCCGGATGGACGTCGATCTTCGCCTGCGCCGGCTTGAAGTCCCAGGGGCCGCGCGAGTTCGCGTCGAACTCGATGGTGATGGTGCGGGCAAGGTCGACCTGCGAGTTGGCAACGCTGCCGACCGCTTCGCCGCTTTGCACTTCCGCACGCGCGAGCACGTTGACGCCGAGAGCCTCGCAGATCGTCCGATAGATCGGCACCAGCGCGTAGCCGAAGCCGAACATCAGCACCGCGACGACGGCGAGCTTGCCGACCATGCGCCGGTTGTCGGCGACGAGGGTTCTGGCGCGGGTGATCGCGGTCGACGACATCGGCTAGCTGAAGAACGCGCTCTTGGCGATGAAGCCGATGAAGAAGACGAGCGCGATCGACGCCAGCACCAGCGCCAGGCGCAGGTTCGTCTTCTTCTCGTGCTCGGAGGCCATCGCAGCAGCGTTCAGGCGAGGACCGCGGTGCCGCCCGAGGAGTCGAGGTGCGGCGGCACCTTCGCGCCGACGATCTTCGTGCCGGCGTTGTTGAGCAGCGGCGGCGTCTCGAAGGTGTGGAACGGCGCCGGCGACGGAATCTCCCACTCGAGCCCCTCGGCGCCTTCCCACGGCTGCTGCGGCGCGGTCTCGCCCTTGCCGCGGATCATCGGCAGCACGACGGCGAAGAAGAAGTACACCTGCGAGAGGCCGAAGCCGAAGGCGCCGATCGACGCCAGCATGTTGAAGTCGGTGAACTGCATCGGATAGTCGGCATAGCGTCGCGGCATGCCGGCCAGCCCGAGGAAGTGCATCGGGAAGAAGGTGACGTTGAAGAAGATCAGCGACGTCCAGAAGTGGATCTTGCCGCGCGTCTCGTTGTACATGACGCCGGTCCACTTCGGGCCCCAGTAGTAGACGCCGCCGAACATTGCGAACAGCGACCCGGCGACGAGCACGTAGTGGAAGTGGGCGACGACGTAATAGGTGTCCTGGAGCTGGATGTCGATCGGCGCCATCGCGAGGATGAGGCCGGTGAAGCCGCCCATCGTGAAGACGAAGATGAAGCCGACCGCCCAGAGCATCGGCGTCTCGAACGTCATCGAGCCGCGCCACATCGTCGCGATCCAGTTGAAGACCTTCACCCCCGTCGGCACCGCGATCAGCATGGTCGCGTACATGAAGAAGAGCTGGCCCGTGACCGGCATGCCGGTCGTGAACATGTGGTGCGCCCAGACGATGAACGACAGGATCGCGATCGACGCCGTCGCGTAGACCATCGAGGTGTAGCCGAACAGGCGCTTCCTCGCGAACGCCGGGATGATCGCGCTGATGATCCCGAACGCCGGCAGGATCATGATGTAGACCTCGGGGTGGCCGAAGAACCAGAAGATGTGCTGGTACATCACCGG
>JBDTPG010000155.1:0-6365 GCA_039932815.1 Caldimonas sp. | reverse complement strand
GTCGGCCCGCGACAGGATCGATTGCGGGATGTTCAACCCGAGCGCCCCGGCCGTCTTCATGTTGATCTGCAGCTCGTAGCGGTCCGCCCCGATGACGGGCATGTCCGCGGGCTTCGCCCCGCGCAGGACTCGATCGATGTATTCGACCCAACGCCCGGTCAGCGAGTCGACCTCGGAACCGGCAACTGCGTACGACAGCAAGCCGCCCGCCTGGACGAACTCGGCCACCGCGAACACGCTGGGCAAGCGCTCGCGGAGGGCGAATCGAGCCACCTCTTGTCGGGCCAGGTAAGGGGGCAAACCACTCGTCGTCAGGGCCTGGGCCCCCCATGCCACCGTATCGGCGAAAGCCTTGTCGATATCGCTCGCGCCGGTGACGCGGTAGATGCGCGTCTCGAATTGCAGTTTCCGGGCCGAGGTCGCGAGCGCCTCGGCAACGTCGTAGCGGCTACCGTCGACTCGCGTGGCCACGCTCGTGTCATGGCCCCATAGCCAGCAAAGGCGCGTCGCCACGGGGGCGATCGTCCGCAGGTATTGCAGCCGCTTCATCGCCAGGTCCGGGCCCCGCGACAGGCTGATGCCCGTGACATTGCGTCCGGGGCGCGCGAAGGACTCGACCAGTCCCTGTTCGACGGGATCGAACACCTCGAAGACGACGATCGGAATCGTCTTCGTGGCACGGGCGGCCGCGACCATCGCCTCCTGATCGCCGAGGCAGAGGATGACATCGACACGTTTGCGCACGAGCTCCTGGGCCAGCCGCGGGAGACGATCCGACCGGGTGTCGGCAAAGGCACGCTCGACCACGACGTTGTGCCCGACCCTCCAGCCGCGCTGGGCCATCAGCTCCCAGAAAGCGGGTTCCCAGAGGAGCGTGTCCTTGGCGGCCTCGGCCGAGGATTCCGAAATGATGCCTATCCGTTTCGGTGCGTCGGCGGCCGATGCGAGAGGCAAGCCCGAGGAGGAAGCGAGCAATGCAAGCTGTCGCAGCGCCTGGCGTCTGGTGGTCATCGGGTCACGCCCGCTGCAAGGGCAGCGCGCGATCGATGGTACCCGTCGGCTCCCGGTTCATCAGCGATCTGTCAGCATCGTGTCAGCCATGAGCAAGCGACCGCATGGCAATCTCGGCTGCCCTGGTTTCACGCCCACATGAACGCCCACCCTCATCCCGCCACGCCGCGAATCGGCGCGAAGGCGCTGCTCGTCATCGCCGGCTTCGTCTGGGCGCTCGGCCTGCTCGTCTACGTCACCGACCGGCCGCTCGCGCATGCGATGCTCATGCCGTCGCTCGACGGATGGCATCACGCCCGCCCCTTGTTCGGCGCGCTCGGCGACTCGCTGCCGAGCTTCGCCCACCCGTTTGTGCTGGCGCTGCTGACCGCCGCGGTCTTGCGGGAGGCGAGATCGCGCTACGCCGCCTGCGCCGTCTGGTGCGGCATCGATGTCGCCTTCGAGTGCGGCCAGCACCCGTCGATCCGCGAATCGCTCGCGCACGCGATGCACGCGCTGCTCGATCCGGTCCGGCTCGGGCAGCCGCTCGCGAACTACTTTCTTCGCGGCACGTTCGATCCGGGAGACATCGTCGCGGCGGTGCTCGGCGGCCTCGCGGCTGCCGTCTTGCTGCGCCTGGCTAATCAAGAAGGAGAGCAGTCCCATGCGCGATAGGAATCCCCTGATCACCCACGCGTTGCGCGCGCTGATGCTTGCAGGCATCGCGGCCCTCGGCCTCGCCAGCATCGTCGGCAGCGGCGGCGGCGGCATCGCCTTCCTGCCGAGCGATTGCCCGCCGGGATTCAACTGCAACGCGCCGACACCGCCGTCGGCGGCGGTCACGCCCGCCTACGTCACCGCGCTGGTCGGCAGCTCGGTCACGTTCGCCGCCGACCCCGCCGACTTCGTCGGCACCGTCCGCTATCAATGGAGCCGGTCTTCGGACGGTGGTGCGACCTACATCGACGTGGCCGGAGCCAACGCGAGGACGCTTTCACTGGTCGGCGTGAACCTGGCCGACGACCGGACGATCGTGAGGGTCGTCGCCCAGGCGAGCGGGAGCTCGGTGCAGGCGCTGGGCCGGCTCGCGGTCTCCGCGACGCCGCCCGTGGTGTTCGCGGACGGCGAATTCGCGCCGGCCGACTGGACAGTGCTTGCCGATCCGAACGCCCCGGCGGGGTCGCATTCCGAACAGCACGTCGACGCCGGCGGCAACCCGGGCAGCTTCAGGAAGATGACCTTCACGATCGGGCCGCAATCGGGCGCCGCGCGGGCGCTCTATGCCTCGTTGCCCTCCGTCTATTCGCCGCAGGTGGATGGCGCCGTCTACGTCATCGACTATGCCGAGGACGGCATCGCTCTCCAGGCGAACGTCTCGACATACACCGAGTCGGCGATGGTGCTGGAGCAGGGCGGCCGCCGGTACGTCGCGAACCTGAGATCGACACCGATCGAGAACTTCCGGCCGACGTACCTGACGACGCAGTGGAGCGCCGTCGCGAGTCAATCGAGCCTGCAGGCGCGGGACTTCAACCTCGTCTCGGGCCCGGGGTGCGGGGCCGGTGAAGCCTGCCCCGACTTTTCCGCGGCGGGACTGCAGATGCGTTTCGGCTACTGGCGGATCTCGTTCGGCATCCAGGGCGATTCCATCGCTCACGGAATCGACAACTGGAAGGTGAGCGTCTGGCGCCGATGAATGCGCAGGGATCGCCGTCCAGCCCGCGAATTTCGCCGCGGGCCGGGAGTTGCCCGGTCAGGCGTCGTACTTGAAGGACAGCGACACCCGCGCCCGGTAGGCGACGACCTTGCCGCCCTCGATCTTCATGTCGAGCTTGCTGACCTCGGCGACGCGCAGGTCGCGCAGCGACTTCGCTGCGGTCTCGACGGCCTTCTTGGCGGCGTCTTCCCATGAAACACGGCTGGTGCCGATGATCTCGGTGACGCGATAGACACCAGCTTCGTTTGCTTTCTTCGCCATGTGAGTGCTCCCGGCGGGTTGAGAAGCTCAGGACAGGGTCTCTGATGCCTCGGGAAATTATTCTAGGCACCGCGACTCGCCCGCGTCCATCGGGATTGACCGACGCGCGAGCTCGCGTCCCGGGAGCGCTCCCCCGGAGATAGCATGCCGAAGGCGTCCAGCCGTGAGGAGACAGCGTGTCCGACCAGCCCACCGATTTCGCCGCGATCCTGGCCCATTGGGAGGCACAGAAGCCCGACGCCGTCGCCATCCGCTTCGCCGGATCGGACACCACCTGGGCCGGGCTCGCGCGCCGCGTGCGCCGCGCCGCCGCGGCGCTGCGCGCGGAAGGCCTGCAGCCCGGCGACCGCATCGCCGTGCTCGACCTCAACCATCCCTCGTGCCTGGAGCTCACGCTCGCCTGCGCCCAGATCGGCACCGCGAACGCCGTCGTCAACTTCCGGCTCGCGCCGCCCGAGATCGCCTACGTCATCAACGACTCGAAGGCGCGGCTGCTCTTCGTCGGGCCCGAGTTCGCCGGCGCGGCCGAGAAGCTGCGCGCGCACCTGCCTGCGGTGGAGCGCGTCATCCGCATCGGCGGCGAGGGCGACGAGTACGAGGCCTGGCTCGCCGCGCACGAGCCCGACGGCCGCGCCCACCCCTCGGCGCCGGGCGACTGCTTCGTGCAGCTCTACACCTCGGGCACGACCGGCTTTCCGAAGGGCTCGATGCTCACCCACCGCGGCATGCTCGCGCACTCGCGCAACGTCGCGGCGACGCAGGCGTTCGACGCCAGGTCACGCGTGCAGGTGGCGATGCCGCTCTTCCACGTCGGCGGCACGAGCTATTCGCTGATGGCGCTCAGCCTGGGCGCGCAGGTCGTCATGATGCGCACGCCCGACCCGGCGGCCGCGCTGGCCATGATCGAGGCCGAGAAGATCACCCACACCTTCGTCGTGCCGGCGCTCCTGGCCGTGATGAACAACGTGCCCGGCGCCGGCGAGCGCGACTATTCGTCGCTGAAGGCGCTCTCGTACGGCGCATCGCCGATGCCGCTGCCGGTGATGCGGGCCTCGCTGAAGCTCTTCCCGAACGTGATGCAGCAGGTCTACGGCATGACCGAGCAGTCGGGCGCGGTCACCGTGCTGCCGCCCTCGGATCACGCCGACCCGGCGCTGGCGCACCGGCTCGTCTCCGCGGGCAAGCCGATCTCCGGCGTCGCGATCGAGATCCGCGACCCCGCGACCAACGAGCCCGTCGCCACGGGCGAGCGCGGCGAGGTGTGGGTGAAGAGCGAGCAGCTCATGGGCGGCTATTGGGGCCAGCCCGAGGCGACCGCCGCGACGATCACGCCCGACGGGTGGCTGCGCTCCGGCGACGGCGGCTACCTCGACGCCGACGGCTACCTCTACATCACCGACCGCATCAAGGACATGATCATCAGCGGCGGCGAGAACATCTACCCGGCCGAGATCGAGCGCGTGCTGGCCGAGCATCCGCAGATCCAGGACGTCGCCGTGATCGGCGTGCCCGACGAGCGCTGGGGCGAGGTGCCCAAGGCCGTCGTCGTCGCCGCGCCTGGACAGACGCTCGACACCGAGCAGCTGCTCGCGTGGTGCCGGGAGCGGATGGCGGCGTTCAAGTGTCCGAAGACGGTGGACGTGGTGAACGAGCTGCCGCGCAATCCGACCGGGAAGATCCTCAAGAAGGATTTGCGCAAGCCGTATTGGGCGGGGCGGGAGCGGCAGGTCGTCTAGATCACGTGCAAGGGCAGCGAGCCTGCGCGCGCCCTTCGCCCCGCTTCAGCCGCCCGCCAGCTTGCTCTTGAAGCCTTCGCTCGCCAGCAGCGAGACGAGCTGGTCGCGGTGGTCGCCCTGGAACTCGAGCACGCCCGCCTTGACCGTGCCGCCGGTGCCGCATGCCGACTTCAATCGTTTCGCGAGCGCGGCCAGCGCGAGCGGATCGAGCGCCAGGCCGTTCACCACGGTCACGGTCTTGCCGCCACGGCCGCCGACCTCACGCCGGACGCGGGCGATGCCGTCGCCGGCGGGCGACGCGCGCGCACGCGACGTCGCGCATTTGCAAGATCCGACCGGTTCGCGACACGCGGGGCACATGCGGCCCGCGTCGGTGGAGTACACGAGTCCGCCGGACAGAGGGCGCTTGGGCATCCGGCCATTCTCCAGGGTCGCAGGATTCCGAGGGCCTACGCGCTTTCGCACATCGACTTGATCGACTCGAGCCCGCGCGAGTAGTCGGCAAGGATGGCGCTCGTCATTTCTCGCGGCGGCTCGGGGTCGGACAGCCACTTCGCATGGAACCGCAGGAGCGTCTTTCGCTCGCCGAGGCGCGTGATGACGAACGACGCCCGAGCCGGGAGGTTCTTTTCCACGATCCTTCCTTCCTCGACGTAGACGATCTCGTCGTCGCCGATCTCGCTCCTGACGGTTTCCCATTCGACCGTCAGGCCGTGAAAGATGCAGACGTGCCGCAAGCCGATCCGCTCCGTGATCGCGGGTCGATCGAGCCGCTCCACCGCCGTCAGCCATTCGGGCCGCCGATCGAGGTCGATCACGAGCTGATGGACGGCTCGCATCGGTGCATCGATCTCGACGGCGACGGAATGATCGCCGAGCTCGACCACCGGGCTGCTGCGGGGCGGAGGATCCGCGATGGTTCGCCTCACTCCGGCGAGCGGAGCGTACTGATACGGAATGGTTCCGATCGCGGGATAGTCGTCGCTCGATCGCTGCCACGCCAGCGCGCCCGCGGCAGCTTGTAGCGTCGACACGTCCAGGCAGCCGGGTGTCGCGAGGATGTATTCGCTGGACGCGATGCGATTCTTCAGCAGGCGGTGCGCGACGATCATGTCGACTCCCGCGCATTTCGTGAATTGCCGGACCTTGATCTCCTGGACGACGCCGTGATGGGCGATGAATTTCAGGCTCAGGTTCGTCGCCGTCTGGCAGGCGCCGCACTGGCAGACCGCGTCGCGCTCGATCAGCTTGACCTGCCGGTGGAAGCTCTCGAACATGCTCAGGCACAGCCGCACGAGCGCATCGGCCTCCATCGGCTTGCCCTTGCGATACAGCAGCAAGGCATCGCCTTCGACCTCCGAGAGCTCGAATTCACCCGCGTTGGCGGCGAGGATCGCTTCGAACAGCTCGTTGACGATGTGCGAGCTGTGCACCAGCTCGGTCTGGGTCAGGAACTCCGTGTAGCCGCTGATGTCCGGAATCAGGATCGTTGCGCTGTCCGCCATGGTTGCCTCCCGGTCTGCACCGTCTTCCGACGCCCGACCCTTCGAGTATCGGCGCACGCAGGTGGCGGGGCCGGCGCGCCGGTTGCCTCCTGCCCGACACCGCATCCAGTAGCCCTGAACATGCAGCCCACGACCGTCGAACCCGACGCGCGTCGC
>JBDTPG010000154.1:0-6423 GCA_039932815.1 Caldimonas sp. | reverse complement strand
AGCGCGGCATCCGCGTCAAGACCTCGAGCTACACGCGCCACCACGTCAACATCACCATGACGCAGGCCAAGGCGGTGTCGAACTACACCAACTCGATCCTCGCCAACATGGAAGCGCTCGACGACGGCTACGACGAGGCGCTGCTCCTCGACGCGAGCGGCTTCGTCAGCGAAGGCGCGGGCGAGAACCTGTTCATGATCAAGAAGGGCGTGGTCTACACGCCCGACCTCTCGGCGGGGGCGCTCGACGGCATCACCCGCAACACGATTCTCGCGATCTGCAACGACCTCGGCCTGAAGCTGGTCGAGAAGCGCATCACCCGCGACGAGGTCTACATCTGCGACGAGGCGTTCTTCACCGGCACCGCCGCCGAGGTGACGCCGATCCGCGAGCTCGACCGCATCGAGCTCGGCGCCGGCAGCCGCGGGCCGATCACCGAGAAGATCCAGAGCGCGTTCTTCGACATCGTCAACGGCCGCAACGCGAAGTACGCCGAGTGGCTCACCAAGGTCTGATGCGCATGGCCACCGATGGATCTCGCGCCACCGTCGAGCTGACCGCCGCCGAGCTGCAAGGCCCGGGCGTGGTGTTCTGCCCGAACCCGTTGATGCCGCTCTGGAGCAACCACCCGCGCGTCTTCATCGACGTCGCCAGCGCCGGCGTCGGCAAGTGCCCGTACTGCGGCACCGAGTACCGCCTGAAGCCGGGCGAGAAGGTCCACGCGCACTGACCCCGGCGAGCGGGCCGTGACGCGCGCGCTCGTCATCGCCCCGCAGTGGATCGGCGACGCCGTCATGGCCGAGCCGCTGCTGGCGACGCTCGCCGAGCGCGGCGAACGGCTCACGGTCGCCGCCTTGCCCTGGGTCGCGCCGGTCTTTCGGGCGATGCCCGAAGTCGCCGAGACGATCGAGCTGCCGTTCGCGCACGGCCGCCTCGACCTCGCGGAGCGGCGGCGGATCGCAGCGACGCTGCGCGGCCGCTTCGACGTCGCGTACGTGCTGCCCAACTCGATCAAGTCGGCGCTGCTGCCGTGGCTGGCGCGCGTTCCGCGGCGCATCGGCTACCGCGGCGAAGGACGCTTTCTGCTCCTCAACCGGCGCCTCGCGAATCCGGGCGGCCGGCCGCCGATGGTCGCGTTCTACGGCGCGCTCGCGGGCGACTCGTTCGACAAGCGCCGGCGGCCGCGCCTGCAGCTCGATCGCGACACGCTCGCGCGAACCGCGGCGGCGCATGCGCTGCAGCTCGGCGGCTACTGGGCATTCGCGCCGGGCGCGGAGTACGGGCCGGCCAAGCGCTGGCCGGCGGCGCACTACGCGGCGCTGGCGCGTTCGCTGCACGATGCCGACGGCGCGACCGTCGCGCTCATCGGCTCGCCCGGGGAAGCCGATCTCTGCACGGAGATCGCTGCCCGGGCCGTCGGCGCGTGCCGTGTCCTCGCCGGCAAGACGGCGCTGCTCGACGCCATCGCGCTGATCGCCGCATCGCGCGGCCTGGCGAGCAACGACTCCGGCCTGATGCACGTCGCCGCCGCGTTCGGCATTCCCCAGGTCGCCGTCTTCGGCTCGACCAGCCCGACGCATACGCCGCCGCTCAACGACCGCGCGCGCGTCCTCTGGCTCAAGGAAGAGCTCCAACTCGACTGCATGCCGTGCTTCGATCGCACCTGCCGCTTCGGCCACTACCTGTGCCTGACCAGCGTCGCGCCCGAGCGCGTCGAGGCCGCGCTGCATGCGGCTGCGGGGCCGACTACAGCGTGAACTTCCCTGCGTAAACGATCGGTCCGGTGGGGGCACCCGTCGGCGATCCGCCGGCCGGTTCGACGGTGACCGCGAGCGTGTCGGCACCGGCGAGCACCTTGCCGCGCAAGGCGACGACGCCGCTGCCGCCCGGCAGCACGCCGAGCGAGCGCGGTGCGCCTTGCACCGGCACCGCCCAGAGCTCGAGCGAGCGATCCGCGCGCAGCGCGACCGGGACGATCGAGCGGGTGGCGAGCGTCGTGCCGTCGCCGCTGATGCTGGCGACGATCGGCGCGGTGGCGGCGCCGCTCGCCGCCGCACCGGTCGCGGCGAGGACGACGATCACCGGCGGCGCCACCGCGTGCGGCGTCGCGAGCAGGACGGCGAGACCGATCGCGGCGACGCTCGCGAAGGCAGTGAGGCCGCGCCAGAACGCGAGCCGATCCCAGGCGCCGGCGGCGGCGTTTTTCCTGCGATCGAGGCGATCCGAGATGCGCCGCCAGACGTCGCCCGACGGCTGCACCGGATCGACCGCCGCGGTCATCGGCATCAGCCGCTCCTGCCAGGCCAGGGTCGCCTCGCGCAGCACCGCATGCGCCGGCAGCAGCGACTCGAAGCGGCGCCGCGCGGCGCCGCGCATCGTGCCGAGCACGTACTCGGCAGCGAGGGCCTCGGCGCGATCGCGGCGGCTGTAGTCCATGTCAGTGCCCGCCAGGCCGCCCCAAGGACACTGACACCCCCTCGGGGGGCCGTGAACGACGTGTGCGTGGGGGCTTCATGCTCCACCGCGCCGCGTCGCGTCGCCGTCGACGGCGGCGTCGAGGCAGCTCTTCAGCGTCGCCAGGGAGCGGCGCACCCACGATTTCACGGTGCCGAGCGGCTGGCGCAACTGCGCCGCCACCTCGGCGTGGCTCAGTCCCTGGAAGAAGGCGAGGGCGACGCTTTGCCGCTGCGTCGCCGAGAGCTTGTCCATGCAGGCGGCGAGCGAGCGCGCTTCGGCGGCCCGGCTCAGCAGATCGAGCGGGCCGGGCGATTCGTCTGCCACGGTGTCGTACACGTCGTCGTCCTCGCTCTCGCGACCGTCGCTCGAAGCAGCGGCGGTGCGCATCTGGGGCTGGGTCTGCAGGCGGCGCAGGCTGTCGATGGCGCGGTTGCGCGCAATGCTCGTGAGCCACGTGAGGGGCTGGCTTTGCGCCGCGTCGAAGCTGCTCGCCGCCCGCCAGACGTTGACGTACACCTCCTGCAGGATGTCTTCGGCCTGGGCTCGGTCCCGATTGATACGCAGCACGACGGCGAGCAGATGCGGGCTCGTCCGCTCGTAAAGCGTGGCAAAAGCCGCGCGATCGCCGAGGCCGGCGCGGCCGACCAGGCGCGCCAGATCGTGGCTGCGCTCGGTCCAGTCGGCGGAGGGTTTGACCATGGCTCGTGCTGTCGGCTCTCGCCCTGATGCCTTCCTACAATTCCAGCGCCGGAAGGTTAACTGAAGAAAGTCCCATGGCCCGTCGCAAGCCGCCCGCCCCGACCCTCGTCTCCGCCGACGACATCGAGCTCGAGCTCTACGAGGCGATGCGACGCGGCGACGTCGACCGCCTCATGGGCCTGTGGTCCGACGACGACGAGATCTGCTGCATCCACCCCGGCGGCGCCCGCCTCGTGGGCGCGGCCGCGATCCGCGCCTCGTTCGAGGCGATGTTCGGCAACGGCACGATCGACGCCGAGCCGCATCGCGTGCGCCGGCTCGAATCGCATTCGAGCGCGGTGCACAGCGTGCTCGAGCGGATTCGCATCATGACGCCGGAAGGCGAGCGGTTCGCCTGGGTCGTCGCGACCAACGTCTATTTGAAGTCGTCGCAAGGGTGGCGCCTCGTCGCGCACCACGCCAGTCCCGGCACGGCGGTGGAAGCGCAGGACACTGCCGAGGCGGCGTCGACCCTGCACTGACCCGGGCCCCCGAATTCGCGCTCTCGGATGAATGACTTTCGCGCGCCGCGCTGGTTGCCCGGCGGTCATGCCCAGACGATCTGGCCGGTCTTCTTCAGCCGCCGGTTCGACGGCGCGCCACCGGCTTATCGGCGCGAGCGCTGGACGACGCCCGACGCCGACTTCGTCGACGTCGACTGGCAAGGAGAAGACGCGCGCGCGCCCTTGCTCGTTCTCTTCCACGGCCTCGAAGGTTCGTCGGCGAGCCACTACGCGCAGGCGTTCGCTGCCGAGGCCGCGCGGCGCGGCTGGCGCTTCGCGGTGCCGCACTTTCGCGGCTGCTCGGGCGAGATCAACCTCGCGCCGCGCGCCTACCACTCGGGCGATCACGAGGAAGTCGGCTGGCTGCTTGCGCGCTTCCGGGCGATCCATCGGGGCGCGATCGTCGCCGTCGGCGTCTCGCTCGGCGGCAACGCCTTGTTGCGCTTCGTCGAGGAAGCGGGCGCCAGCGCCGGCGAACGGGTGCGCGCCGTCGCCGCGGTCTCGGCGCCGCTCGACCTCGCCGCCGGTGGCCGCGCCATCGGCCGAGGCTTCGGCCGCCAGGTCTACACGCGCATGTTCATGCGGACGATGAGGAGAAAGGCGCTCGTCAAGCTGCGCCAGCACCCGGGCCTGTTCGACGCCGCGGCGATGCGCGCCGCGCGCGACCTGCGCGACTTCGACGAGATCTTCACCGGCCCGCTGCACGGCTTCGCCGGCGCCGACGACTACTACGCGCGCAGCTCGGCCAAGGGCCAGCTCGCGCGCATCCGGATTCCGGCCCTGGTGCTGAACGCCCGCAACGATCCGTTCCTGCCCGCGTCCGCGCTGCCGCGCCCGGGCGAGGTCGGCCCATGCGTGACGCTCTGGCAGCCGCCGCACGGCGGCCACGTCGGCTTTCCCGACGGGCGCTGGCCCGGCCACATCGAGACCTTGCCGGGCAGCGTCGCCGGCTGGCTCGCCGACCATCTCTGAGATTCGCTCGCGCAGAATCAGCGCATGGATGCCATCGTCGCCGCGGCCCTCAGGAAGTGGCCCAACGTGCCGCACTGCTACGCCTGGCTCGCCCTCGACGCGCGCGGCGACTGGTACATGCGCGACGATCGCATCCAGGCGGCCGGGCCGTTCCCGCGCGTCAAGGGCAGCCGCATCGACCACGAGAAGCTGCGCGAGTTCATCGCCCGCAACTACGGTGCCGACGAGAGCGGCGCCTGGTTCTTCCAGAACGGGCCGCAGCGCGTCTACGTCGAACTCGAGGCCGCACCCTGGGTCTGGCGCCTGCAGCCGGACCCGACCTCGAGCGTGATGGTCACGAGCCACACCGGCCTGGCCGCGCTGCCGGGCGAGACCTTCGTCGACGAAGCGGGCCGGCTCTTCCTCGCCAGCGACCTGGGCCTCGGCATCGTCCACACGCTCGACATGGACGTGGCGGGCGATCTCGTCGAGCGCGGCGTCTGGAAGCCGCACGGGGCCCGCTTCGACGAGCTCGTCGCGCGTTTCGGCTATCGCCTCAGCCCGGCCGCGGACACGGGCCCGTCGAGCCATTGAAAAAGCCGGCGCGAGGCCGGCTTCATCGGCAGCGACGCTCGCCTACTTCGAGGCGTTCACCATGTAGTCGACGACGGCCTTGACGTCGGCATCGCTCGCGCTCGAGCCGCCCTTGGGCGGCATCGCGCCCTTGCCCTTGATCGCGTTGGTGTGCAACACCTCCAGCCCCTGCGCGATGCGCGGCGCCCACGCGGCCTTGTCGCCGAGCTTCGGCGCGCCGGCGATGCCGGGCGTGTGGCAGGCGCTGCAGATCTGGGCGTAGAGCGGCGGCGCCGTGGCCGCGGCTGCAGCCGTGGCGGCGGGCGGCGCGGCGGGCTGGGCGGTCGGGGCGGCAGCGGTCGCGGTGTTGGCGGCGACCTGCGTCGGCGCCGCGGCGATCGCCGGGGCGGCGGGTGCGGCGGCGGTGGTGGGCGCTGCGGTTGCGGGAGCCGACGCGGCCGGTGCGGGCGGCTCGGGGAAGTTGGCGCCGGCCTTGCCGGTCATGTAGACGACGGCGCGCGCGATTTCGTAGTCCGTCGAATCGCCGCCGCTCTGCGGCGGCATCTGGCCCTTGCCGGCCAGAGCCGAATGGAGGAGCGCGGCGAAACCGGTCTTGATGCGCGCGGCCCAGGCGGCGGTGTCGCCAAGCTTGGGGGCACCGAGGGCGCCGGCGGCATGGCACGCCGAGCATTGCCCCGCGAACACCTGTTCGCCGGTCTTCAGCGACGCGAGGTCGGTGGCGTCCTTCACCTCGACGACGCCGACCGGGCGGATGCGCTCGGCGACGGCTTGCGGGCTCATCGCATCGCTGCCCGCGGCGGGACGCTTGTCGGCGGTAACGAACATGACGAGCAGGACGATGCCGAAAATCGGCACCACGAAGGCGTAGAGAACCGCGAGGATCAGCTGCTTGGGAGTCTTGATCGGGCCTTCGTGCGGGCCGTCGATGTCGTTGGGTTCGTGCGCTGCGGTCATCCGGTCCTCGGGGTGGAGTGGCGCGAAGAAGGCGGCACGCGCCGCCCGTAATAAGTCGATTCGCGTCGAACCCGAAATTATAGGGGCCTCACCCGGGCCAGCCCGGCGGCGCGAAGCGTCGCTGGTAGACTGGAAAGCCCGCTGCGCCCGTAGCTCAATGGATAGAGTACTGCCCTCCGAAGGCAGGGGTTGCAGGTTCGATACCTGCCGGGCGCACCACCCTCAC
>JBDTPG010000153.1:0-6445 GCA_039932815.1 Caldimonas sp. | reverse complement strand
ACTCGATGATGTCGATGAACTGTTTCTTGATGAAATCCATCAGCGCCATGGCAGCCGTCTCCCACACGAGCCCCGGACATCCGGGTGCGGCGAATAATAAGGCTCGCCCCCTGAAATCAATCCCCTGAAGGGGTGTCCGGACATGAACGAATCGACCCCTTTGAAGCTCGCCGTGATCGGTGCAGGACCGGTCGGCCTCGCGCTGGCGCTGCACGCCGCCGCTGCACTGGCCGATGCCGAGATCACGCTCTTCGACGCGCGGCCGCTCGACAAGGACGTCGCCGGCGACCCGCGGACCCTCGCGCTCTCGCTCGGCACCGTCCAGCTGATGCAACGCCTCGGCGCCTGGCGGCCGGAAAGCGCCCAGCCGATCGCCGAGGTGCACGTCTCGCAGGACGCGCCGTCGCTGCTCGGCGCGGTGCCGTGGCGCTTCGGCGAGCCGGTCCTGACGATCCGCGCGATCGACGAGGCCGTGCCCATGCTCGGGGCGGTGCTGAGCTACGGCCAGGTCGTCGCGCCGCTGCAGGCGGTGTGGCGCGAGACGCAGGCACGTTCTCCGCAGCGGCTCTTCAATCGCTTCGGCAGCAGCGTCACGGCGCTGAAGAAGATCGAATCGCCGGGTGGCGTCGAGGTCGACTCGGGGATCGCGGAACGCTTCGATCTCGCCGTCGTCGCCGAAGGTGGCGTCTTCGCCACCGCCGCGAGGGGCGATCTCGTCGCCGGCGAACGCCGGCCGGCGCTGCGCCACGACTACGGCCAGACGGCGTGGGTCGGCATCGCCACCTTCGCGGCCGGCGATTCGATCGGAACCGGCGGCGTCGCCTACGAACGCTTCACGCGCCACGGCCCGGCCGCCCTGTTGCCGCTGAAGGACGGGCGCGCCGGCCTGGTCTGGTGCGTCGACAGCCGGGACGATCCGGTCAAGGACCTCGACGACGCGCAGCGCGTCGCCGTCCTCAACACGATCTTCCATCCGCGCACGCCGCGCCTGGCCGCGGTCTCGCCGTTGAAGGCGTTCCCGCTCGGCCTCTCCGCCGAGCGCACGCTCACCGACGGCCGCACCGTGCGCATCGGCAACGCCGCGCAGACGCTCCACCCGGTCGCGGGCCAGGGCCTCAACCTGGGCATGCGCGACGCGTTCGAGCTGGTGCGCTCGCTGCAGAAGAATCGCGACGTCGATGCCGTCCTGCGCCGGCTCGAATGGCAGCGCGCGCCCGACCGCTGGGCGATGATCGCGGCCACCGACTTCCTCGCGCGCAGCTTCACCTGGGTGCTGCCGGGCGCGGCCACGGCGCGCGGCGTCGGCCTGTTCGCCTTGCAGGCGCTCGGGCCGATCAAGTCGGCGATCGCGCGCCAGATGATGTTCGGCTCGCGTTGAGCCCAAGCGCGCGCAACGAGGAGCTTCGCGTGACGACGATCACCGACCTCGACGCCGACGCGCTGTCGCGCGCCATCCATGCGAAGCAGGTGTCCTGCCGCGAGGTCATGCGCGCCACGCTCGACCGCATCGTCGCGGTCAATCCGGGCGTGAACGCGATCGTCAGCCTGCAGGACGAAGCCGACCTGCTGCGCCAGGCCGATGCGCGCGACGCTGCGCTCGCGCGCGGCGAAAGCCTGGGCTGGATGCACGGCATGCCGCAGGCGATCAAGGACGCCGCGGAGACGAAGGGGATCCCGAGCACGCTCGGCTCGCCGCTGCTCGCCGACCGTGTGCCCGACCATGACGCGTTGATGGTCGAGCGGATGAAGGCGGCCGGCTGCATCGTCGTCGGCAAGACCAACACCCCCGAGTTCGGCCTCGGCTCGCACACCTTCAACGAAGTCTTCGGCGTCACGCGCAATGCATTCGACCGCAGCCGATCCGCCGGCGGCAGCAGCGGCGGCGCGGCGGTGGCGCTGGCCACGCACATGCTTCCGGTCGCCGACGGCAGCGACTTCATGGGAAGCCTGCGCAACCCCGCCGGCTGGAACGATGTCTACGGCTTTCGGCCGAGCCAGGGCCGGGTGCCTCGCTGGCCGTCCGCCGACGTCTGGGTCGCTCTGCTCAGCACCGAGGGACCGATGGGGCGAACGGTGCGCGACGTCGCCGCGCTGCTCGACGTGCAGTCGGGATGGGACGCGCGCGTTCCGACGTCGATCGCGACGAAGGAGTCGTTCGCCGAGCGCATCGAGGCGTTCGATGCGCGCGGCGTCCGCATCGGCTGGCTCGGCGACCTCGACGGCTACCTCGCGATGGAGCCCGGCATCGTCGACCTGTGCGAGCGCGGCCTGGCGCGGATCGAGGACGCAGGCGGCCGGGTCGAACCGACGCCGCTCGGCTTCGCGCCGGAACGCATCTGGGACGCGTGGCTCGTCTGGCGCCGCTGGAGCGTCGCCGCGCGCATCGCGCCCCATCTCGCCAACCCGGCCAATCGCACCCGCATCAAGGCCGAAGCGCTCTGGGAATACGACCAGGGCCAGGGCCTCACCGGCATGGACACCGTGCGCGCGAACGCCGAGCGCACCGCCTTTCACACCCACATGCTCGGCCTGCTCGAGCGCTTCGACGTGCTCGCGCTGCCGAGCGCGCAGGTCTGGCCGTTCCCGGCCGAATGGCGTTGGCCGCAGTCGATCGCCGGGCGGCCGATGGACACGTACCACCGCTGGATGGAAGCGGTGATCTACGCCACCTTCGCCGGCCTGCCATGCATCGCGATGCCGGTGGGCTTCGGCGCAAACGGGCTGCCGATGGGCGTGCAGCTGATCGGCCGACCGCACGGCGATCTCGCCGTGCTGCAGCTCGCGCGCGCGTTCGAGAAGATCGGCGTCGGCCCGACGAAGAGCATCGCTCCGGGCGGCGCAGGCGGGGCTTGAGCGAGCGCAGGACACGCCTCCGCGCGTGCATATCGTCAGCGCAGCAGCTGCTCGGTCGAGGCATCGAACTCATCGCCTGCTCTCAGCCGAACCAGCGAAAGACGAGCGGAAGCAGGGTCGAGGCGATCAGCACCTGCAGGCCGAGGGCGATCCCGGCGTAGGCGCCGGCGTCGCCATGGACCTGGATCGCGCGGGCGGCGCCGATGCCGTGCGAGGCCGTGCCGAGGGCAAAGCCACGCACCGACCACGAGTCGATCCGCATGGCGTCGAACAGGTATTTCGCCGAGAGGGCGCCGACCATCCCGGTGAGCACGGCGAAGACGGCGGCCAGCGCCGGCACGCCGCCGATGCGCTCGGCGATTCCCATCGCCACCGGTGCCGTCACCGACTTCGGCGCGAGCGAGCGCACGATGTCGAGCGGCATGCCGAGCAAGTGAGCCGCCGCCACGGCGCTGCCGGCCGCCGCCGCGCCACCGGCGAGCGCGGCCAGCGTCAGGGCGACGCCGCGACGCCTGACTTCCCCGCCGCGCACCCAGAGCGGCCAGGCGAGCGCCACCACGGCGGGGCCGAGCAGCACATGGATGAACTGGGCGCCGGCGAAGTAGGTGGGATAACCCGTGCGCGTCGCGACCAGGACCGCGCCGATGGCGACCACCGACCACAACACCGGATTGGCCCATGGCGCGCGGCCGAGGCGCTCGTAGGCGAGCTGGGCGAGCGCGTAGGTGACGAGGGTCGCCGTCAGGCCGAAGAGCGGCGTCGACGACAGGTAGACCCAGAGCTGGACGAACTCATCCATCGCCGGGCTCCCGGACCGCTTCGCGGCGCAGCAAGGCGCGAAGCACCAGCGCCGTCACGGCCATGCCGATCCAGGTCGAGACGGCGATGACCGCGAGCAGCCGCAGGCCGTAATTCGACACGACATCGAGGTGAGTGACGACGCCGACCCCGACCGGAACGAAGAGAAGCGAGAGATGCGCAAGCAGGAAGTCGGCCGCGGCGGCAACCGGCGCGCGCAGCAGCGGCCAGCGCAGCGCGACGAGCAGGAGAACCATGCCGACCACCGGTCCCGGAACGGGAAGCGCGAAGGCCCGCGCGAGACCTTCGCCGATGGCTTGCAGAAGCAGCAGCAGCGCCAGGCCGCGAACGCCGTTCATGGCGTCGCCGCGGCGAGCGCCGCTCGCGCTTCCAGATGCTCGGCGAGACGCAGGCTGGCCGGCGGCAGCGCCTCCGCCGAGCGAAAGCAGATGGCGAAGCGGCGCTCGGCCCAGGCGTCGTCGATCGCGATCAGCTCGATGTCGGCAGCGGCGGCGCTGCGCCGCCCCACCTCCAGGGGGACGACGCTCACGCCCAGGTCGGCGGCGACGACCCGCAGCGCCGCATCGAAGCTCGAGACGACGACCCGGTACGAGACGGTGCGGCCGGAACGCGCCGCGGCGCGCTGCAGCATGGTGTGCACGGCGGTCGACGGCGGCAGGCCGACGTGGTCGAAGGCGAGCGTTTCCTCGAAGCCGATCGAGGCGCGCCCGGCGAGCGGATGGCCGGCGTAGACGGCGAGCGCGAGCCGGTCGCGTCGGTAGTTTCGATGCGCGAGGCCGGCGAAATCGACGTGGTCCCAGCACACGCCGAGCGACGCGTTGCCGTCGCGCACCTCGCGCACGAGGTCGCGCGAGAAGCGCTCCTCGATGTCGACCCGAATGTTGGCGTTGTCGGGCTCGCGCATGAACGAGGCGATGTCGTCGAGCAGCGCCTCGGCGATCGCCGACGCGGTCGCGATCAGCCGCACGTGGCCCTGCATTCCGCCGCTGAACGACGCCGCGTCGGCGACGATGCGATCCATCGTGAAGACGACGTTGCGCGCGTGCTCCAGGAGCGCGAGCCCCGCCGGCGTCGCCTGCACGCCGCGCCGGCCGCGCATCAGCAGCTCGACGCCGAGATCGTCCTCGAGCTGGGCGATGCGCTTGCTGATCGCCGACGGCTCGATGTGCTCCTGCTCGGCGGCGCGCGCCATCGAGCGGCAATCGCACACCGCGACGAACAGGCGAAGCGTCTTCAGGTCGATGTCGCGCACGCCGAATGATCGCCCTTGACGTTCCGGTCCGGAAACCCGGGGATTCTCAAATACCTCGGGCGGGGCTCGGCGGAACGTCTAGAGTGGCGCATGGCCCTCTACCGCATCGGCGCGAAAACGCCCCAGGTCGCCGCTTCCGCGTACGTCGCCGCGGAGGCGACGCTCATCGGCGAAGTCAGCGTCGGCGAGCGCGTCACCGTGCTCGCCGGCGCCGTCGCCCGCGCCGACAACGAGCCGATCGCCATCGGCGCGGAGAGCAACGTCCAGGAGGGCGCGGTCCTGCACGCCGACCCGGGCTTTCCGCTCACCATCGGCGCGCGCGTCACCATCGGCCACCAGGCGATGCTGCACGGCTGCACGATCGGCGACGGCACGCTGATCGGCATCCAGGCGGTGGTGATGAACGGCGCGGTCATCGGCAGGAGCTCGCTGGTCGGCGCCGGGGCCATCGTCACCGAGGGAAAGTCGTTCCCCGAGCGCTCGCTCCTCCTCGGCGCGCCGGCCAAGGTCGTTCGCGCGCTGACCGACGCCGACATCGCCAACCTCGAGCGCGCGGCGTCGGGCTACGTCGAGCGCGGCGCGCACTTCCGCACCCACCTCGAGCGCGTCGGCTGAGAGCCGGGCCGAGCGAGCGAAACAAGGAGCCCCCATGGCTGATCTGTTCGAGAACCCGATGGGCCTGATGGGCTTCGAGTTCGTCGAGTTCGCGTCGCCGCATCCCGGCACGCTGGAGCCGGTGTTCGAGAAGCTCGGCTTCACGCTCGTCGCCAAGCACCGCTCGAAGGACGTCGTCCTGTTCCGCCAGGGCGACATCAACTTCATCGTCAATCGCGAGCCGAAGAGCTACGCCGGCTACTTCGCCGCCGAGCACGGCCCCTCGGCGTGCGGCCTCGCCTTTCGCGTCCGCGATTCGCACCAGGCGTACTCGCGCGCCCTCGAGCTCGGCGCGCAGCCGCTCGAGATGCCGACCGGGCCGATGGAGCTGCGCCTGCCCGCGATCAAGGGGATCGGCGGTGCGCCGCTGTACCTGATCGATCGCTTCGACGACGGCAAGTCGATCTACGACATCGACTTCGAGTTCCTGCCCGGCGTCGACCGGCGCCCGCGCGGCCACGGCCTGAAGACGCTCGATCACCTGACCCACAACGTCTACCGCGGCCGGATGGCGTTCTGGGCCGGTTTCTACGAGCGACTTTTCGACTTCCGCGAGATCCGCTACTTCGACATCCAGGGCGAGTACACCGGGCTCACCTCGAAGGCGATGACCGCGCCCGACGGCAAGATCCGCATTCCGCTCAACGAGGAGTCGAAGAAGGGCTCGGGGCAGATCGAGGAGTTTCTGATGAAGTTCAACGGCGAGGGCATCCAGCACGTCGCGCTGCTCACCGACGACCTGCTCGGGACGATCGACAAGCTGTCGCTCGCCGGCGTGCCGCTGCTGGCGGCGCCGAACGACGTCTACTACCAGATGCTCGAGCAGCGCCTGCCCGGCCACGGCGAGAACGTCGCCGCGCTGAAGAC
>JBDTPG010000152.1:0-6449 GCA_039932815.1 Caldimonas sp. | reverse complement strand
AGCCAGCCGGTGAGCGGCACCGAGATCGCGTTGGCGACCGCGAACGAGGTGATGACCCAGGTGCCTTGCGAAGGACTGACGCCGAGGTCGCCGGAGATCGCCGGGATCGAGACGTTGGCGATCGAGGTGTCGAGGACGTTCATGAACGTCGCCAGCGACAAGGCGATCGTGCCGAGGACGAGCTCCGCCCCTCGCAACGGCGCCGTCGAAGGAGTCGCCGGCGGCGTGGGGGCCTGCGCCGGCGCCGGCGCGGGCGTGGGCGCGGCGAGGCTGGCCGTGGCCATCAGCGCGTCGCGTTCGGGGCCGAGCTCTGCGCCAGCGTCGAAGCCACCGACCCCCCGCGCGCGGCAGCGGCCGGCGCGCCGTCGGCGCTGACGCGCCGGCCGAGGTTGGCGGCGATGATCTTCTTCACCTCGGCATCGGCTTGCTCGTTGCCGCGATCGAAGATGCTCGTCTGCACTCGGGCCGGCCGCTGCGAGGCATCGGCGAGGACGCGACCGTCGCTCTTGCCCACGTCGACCCTGGCATCCATCGACAGGCCGACGCGCAGCGGATGCTCGGCGACTTCCCTGGCGTCGAGGGCGATCCGCACCGGCACGCGCTGCACGACCTTGATCCAGTTGCCGGTCGCGTTCTGCGCCGGCAGCAGCGCGAACGCCGCGCCGGTTCCTGCGCCGAGCCCTTCGATCGTGCCGCGGTAGGTGACCTTCTTGCCGTAGACGTCGGCCTCGAGCTCGACCGGCTGGCCGATGCGCAGGTTCCGCAGCTGGCCTTCCTTGAAATTGGCGTCGACCCAGACGTCGTTCAGCGCGACGACCGAGAGCAGCGGCGCCCCTGCCTGGACGCGCTGACCGAGCTGGACGCTGCGCCGCGCGATGTAGCCGTCGACGGGCGCGAGCAGCTCGGTGCGGCGCAGCGCGAGGTAGGCCTCGCGCACCCTTGCGCCGGCGCGCATCACGTTGGGGTGCTGCTCGACCGGAATGTTCTCGGTGAGCGACTGGTTGGAGGCGAGCTGCTCGCGCGCCGCCACCGTGGCCGACTGCGCCGACGTCAGGCCGCTCCTGGCCGCCGCCAGCTGCGCGGTGACATGATTGAACTCCTCCTGGCCGACGGCGCCGGTGCGGACCAGCGGCGCGCGCCGGGCGACGTCGTCCTGGGCGCGCAGGACATCGCTCTGGGCGCGCGCGGCGTCGGCTTCGCGCGCGGTGATCTGTGCCTTCAGCGAACCGTTGTTGACGTACGTCGTGCGGACCTCGCGCACCGTTTGCGCCAACTGCGCTTCGGCCTGCTCAAGGGCGATCTGCGCATCGGCCGGGTCGAGCTTGACGAGCGACTGGCCCGCCTTGACGAAGTCGGTGTCGTCGGCGTTGATGGCGACGACGGTGCCCGAGACCTGCGGCGTCACCTGGACGACGTTGCCCTGCACGTAGGCGTTGTCGGTGCTCTCGTAATGGCTCAGGTAGAGCCAGTAGTAGACGCCGTAGCCGATGCCGGCGAGAAGGACGGCGAAGGCCACCGAGGCGAGCGCGATCCGGCGCTTCGGACGCCGCTTGCGCGCCGCTGCGTCGGGTGGCGTGGAGGTTGCAGCACCGGCGGTCGCCGCGGCGTGAACGGCGGCAGGGGCGGCGGACGGCTTTGCAGCAGGCGGCGGGGACGGGTCGGCGGACGGCGCAATGCGCTCTTCGTCGGCGAGGCTCATGAAAATCTCCGGGAAATTCTTCTGGCGTGTATCGATGAAGGCGAGCGGCGTCCGCGCTAGCGCGCGGTGCCGGCGCTCGCCAGCGCGCGCGCTTCCGGCGCGGCGGCGTAGCCGCCGCCGAGGGCGCGAACGAGCAGCATCTGCGAGTCGATCGCGCGCGCGCGCAGGTCGGTGCTCAGGCGGCGCTGGACGATCACGTTGCTCTCGGCGTTGAGGACGGTGAGGTAGCCACCGAGTCCGGCGCGATAGCGCTGCGTCGCGAGGTCGTAGGCGGCCTCGGCCGACGCTTGCGCGGCGGCCTGCTCGCTCTGCTGGCGAACGACCGATCGCGTCGAGCTGATCTGGTCGGCGACGTCGTGGATCGCGTCGACGAGGGTGCCGTTGTAGGTCTCGACCGCGGCATCGAGGTCGGCCGCGCGGCCGCGCAGGCCGGCGCGTAAACGCCCGGCGTCGAAGATCGGCAGGCGGATCGCCGGGCCGACGCCGTACTGCTCGCTGCCGGCGCGAACGAGGCGATCGAGGCCGAAGCTCGACAGGCCGATGAACGCGGTCAGGTTGATGTTGGGATAGAACTGGGCGCGCTGCGCGGCGACGTCGCCGGCGGCGGCCTCGACGCGCCAGCGTGCGGCGACGACGTCGGCGCGGCGGCCGACGAGATCGGCCGGAACCACCTTGGGAATGGCGACCGGGCGCAGCGTCGTCAGCGTCGGCGCGAGCGAGTCGAATCGTTGCGGCGGCTCGGCGAGCAAGGCGGCGAGCGCGTGACGCGACAAGGCGATCTGCTCCTCGATCGCTTCGAGCTGCTGGCGCGTCTCCGGCCGCAGGCCTTCGCTCTGGCGCAGCTCGACGGCGGTGTCGAGGCCGGCCGAGACGCGCTGGCGCGTCAGCGAGAACATCTCTTCGCGCTGCGCGAGCGCGCGTTGCAGGACCTCGCGCTGCTCGACCGCGCGGGCGAGCTGTACGTAGGTGCGCGCGACGTTGACGGCGAGCAGGATGCGCGCGGCCTCGGCGTCGGCGAGCGCGGCGCGCTCGGCACCGATCGACGCGTCGAGCTGGGCGCGGTTGCGCCCGAACAGATCGAGCTCCCACGAGCCGTTCAGCTGCGCCGTCGCGGTCTCGCGGATGGAGCCGGCGATCGGCGGCGGGTAGAGCCCGTTGGCGGTGAAGCGCTGGCGCGTGGCGTCGAGCGACCCGGTCAGCTGCGGGCCTTCGGCTGCGTGTGCCGACGCGACGTTGGCGGCTGCGCGCGCAGCCCGCGCGGCGGCCACGCGCAGCGACGGCGACCCGGCCTCGGCGCGCGCGATCAGGTCGGCGAGCACCGGGTCGTCGAAGCCGCGCCACCACTCGGCGGCGACGGGTGCGACGGAGGTCGTCGATTCAGTGCCGAGCGTCGCCGGAGCGATCAGCGCCGCGCTCGATTCGATGCCGCGCGGGTTCGCGCAGCCGGCAAGCGCCATCACGACGACCGACGCCAGCGCCAGGATCACCGTCGTCATCGTCCGCGCCACCGCACTGGCGGCTACGCCCGGGCACTCTGCACACGCCTTCATTCGCCATTCCTCGTCTCGGCCGCGTCGCCGTTGGCGACCATTCGCCTCAGCATGTCCTTCAACTGCGACCACTCCGTCTTCGAGAAGCCCGCGAGGTGCTCGTTGAGCACCTGCGCGAGCACGATCGGCACTTCCTGTGCCGCGACATCGCCTTCCGGCGTGAGCTCGACGCGGACGACGCGGCGGTCGTCGGTCGAGCGATGCCGCCGGCAGAAGCCTTTCGCTTCGAGGCGATCGAGCAGGCGCGTCATCGCCCCCGGGTCGCTCTGCGTCTCGCGCGCCAGCTCGGCCACCGTCGCGGCGCGGCGGCGCTGCAGCATGAACAGCGCAGCCCATTGCGCGTGAGTGATGCCCTTGGGCTCGAGCCGGCGGTCGGCCGCCTGCGCGATCGACATCAGCGCGCGCTTCATCAGCCAGCCGACGCTTTCGTCGGCGCAATAGCCGACCGGCTCGTAGAACCGGGCCATTTGCGGGACGACGGCAGAGGCGGCGGAGGCGGCGGAGGCGGGGTGACGGGCCATGGTAAGAATATACATGCCTAGACAATGATTGTCAAGGCTCCCATTGCCCGGGCCGTCATTGCCCATGCTTTATTTGCAGAGGCTCGCATCTCCTACACTCGCCCGGTGCCCGATGCCATTGCCTCCCCTGCGCTCGCTGCGGCGCGCCCCGCCCCGGACACCGCGAGCGCTCGCGACGTTCGCTCGCTCGGCGGCTTGCTGCCCTTCGTGCGGCCGTATCGGGGACGGGTCGCGGCGGCGGCGCTCTTTCTCGTCCTCGCCGCCGTCAGCACGCTGGTCTTCCCGGTCGCCCTGAAGTCGCTGATCGACGAGGGCTTCATCGCCACCGACCCGGGCGCGCGCGTCATGGCGCTGCGCGAGCACTTCTTCGCCCTGTTCGCCGTCGGTGTCGCGCTCGGCGTCTTCTCGGCGGCGCGCTTCTACATGGTCAGCTGGCTGGGCGAGCGCATCACCGCCGACCTGCGCAACGCCGTGTACGCGCACGTCGTCCGCCAGAGCCCGGAGTTCTTCGAGACGACCCAGACCGGCGAGGTGCTGTCGCGCCTCACGACCGACACGACGCTGGTGCAGACCGTCGTCGGCTCGAGCCTGTCGATGGGCTTGCGCAACGCGGTGATGGGCGTCGGCGCGATGGCGATGCTGGTCGTCACCAACCCGGTCGTCATGACGCAGGTGCTGGGGATCCTGGTGCTCGTCGTCCTGCCGTCGCTCTACTTCGGCCGGCGCGTGCGCGGCCTCTCGCGCGCCAGCCAGGACCGCGTCGCCGACTCGAGCGCGATCGCCGCCGAAGTGCTGAACGCGGTGCCCGTGGTGCAGAGCTACCTGCAGGAAGGGCGCGAGGCCGACCGCTTCGGCGCCTCGACCGAGCGCGCGTTCGGCACCGCGGTGCGCAGGACGCAGATGCGATCGTTCCTGGTCGCCTTCGTCATCAGCGCCACCTTCGGCGCCCTGCTCTGGGGCCTGTACCAGGGGACGCAGGCGGTCGTTCGCGGCGACATCAGCGCCGGTCATCTCGGCCAGACCGTCGTCTACGTGATCATCCTCGTGAGCAGCGTCGCCGTGCTGTCCGAGGTCTATGGCGACCTGCTGCGCGCCGCAGGCGCGACCGAGCGACTGATGGAGCTGCTGCAGCTGCGCTCGCCGATCGTCTCTCCTGCCGAGCCCGAGGCGATGGCGACGCCGCCCGCCGGCGCGTCGGTGCGCTTCGACGACGTCACCTTCCGCTATCCGTCGCGGCCGCAGCACCCGACGCTGTCGCATTTCAACCTCGCGGTCGCGCCCGGCGAGACGGTCGCCCTCGTCGGCCCGAGCGGCGCCGGCAAGAGCACCGTACTGCAGCTGATCCTGCGCTTCTACGACGTCGAGTCGGGCCGCGTCGAGGTCGACGGCGCTCGCGTCGACAAGGTGGCGCTCGAGGACCTGCGCGGCCGCATCGGCATCGTCCCCCAGGACAGCGTGATCTTCTCGACCGACGCGATGGAGAACATCCGCTACGGCCGACCCGCCGCGAGCGACGACGAAGTCGTCGCGGCCGCGAAGGCGGCGTTCGCGCACGACTTCATCGTCGCCCTGCCCGATGGCTACCGCACCTTCCTCGGCGAACGCGGCGTGCGCCTTTCGGGCGGGCAGCGCCAGCGCATCTCGATCGCGCGCGCGATGCTCAAGAACGCGCCCCTCCTTCTCCTCGATGAAGCGACGAGCGCGCTCGATGCCGAAGGCGAGCGCATGGTGCAGGCGGCGCTCGAATCGGCGATGCGCGGCCGGACGACGATCGTCATCGCCCATCGCCTCTCGACCGTGCAGCGCGCCGACCGCATCGTCGTCCTCGAGGCGGGCGAGATCGTCGGCACCGGGACGCACGCCGAGCTCGTCGCCGCGGGCGGCCTGTACGCGCGCCTGGCGGCGCTGCAGTTCGATCGCTGACACGATCGACCAAGCGCACGGCCTGCATCGCGCGGTGACGATCCAGCGCGGCCGATAATCGCGCCATGCCCGCCGACGCCTCACTTCCGCTCGCCACCGCCGAGCGGCCGATCCGCTCCCAGTACGAGGATTTCCTGCGCCACGTGCGCGACCAAGGCGTCGCCAAGGCCGACCGCACGGGCACCGGGACGAAGAGCGTCTTCGGCTACCAGATGCGCTTCGACCTGGGCGAAGGCTTTCCGCTGGTCACGACCAAGAAAGTGCACCTGCGCTCCATCGTCCTCGAGCTGCTCTGGTTCCTGCGCGGCGACGGCAATGCGCGCTGGCTGCAGGAGCGCGACGTCACGATCTGGGACGAGTGGGCGCGCCCCGACGGCGATCTCGGCCCGGTGTACGGTGTGCAGTGGCGCTCGTGGCAGACGCCCGAAGGCGGCCATATCGACCAGATCGCCAACGTCGTCGAGCAGCTCAAGACCAACCCGGATTCGCGCCGGATCATCGTCAGCGCCTGGAACGTCGCGGCGCTGCCGCAGATGGCGCTGCTGCCGTGCCACGCCCTGTTCCAGTTCTATGTCGCACCGGCCACCGCGACGAGCCGGGCCCGCCTCAGCTGCCAGCTCTATCAGCGCAGCGCCGACATCTTCCTCGGCGTGCCCTTCAACATCGCCAGCTACGCGCTGCTCACGCACATGCTCGCCCAACAGTGCGATCTCGACGTCGGCGATTTCATCTGGACCGGCGGCGACTGCCACATCT
>JBDTPG010000151.1:0-6565 GCA_039932815.1 Caldimonas sp. | reverse complement strand
CGACGGTGCTGTAGAAGGCGATCGTCCGGTTGTCGGCGGCGATCGACTCGATCTCGCCGCCCTGGTCGACGTTGCCCGGCTGGAGGGTGCGAACGTTGTCCAGATGCGGCTCGGGTTGCAGGACGAAGTCGGCGACCTTGAAGACGTAGCTGCCGGCGAACAGGTTCAGGTCCCAGAAGCGCGGCGCCTTGATGCGCTCGGTCCAGGCGAACTTGCTGCCGTCGGGCGAGAACGCGGCGTGCGTGATGGCGTGGTCATAGCCCGCGGCGAGGGCGTGGATCTTCCACGCGAAGCTGCCGTCGCGCTTGACGATCCAGTAGTCGGTGTAGGCGCCGTAGCCGGGGATCGCGTCGACCGAGCTGCGCTCGTGATCGTTCTGCTCGACCAGCATCGCCAGCAGCTCGCCGGCGGGATGCCACGCCGCCGGGAACTGATGGCGATCGTCGCGCCAGGCGGCAAAGGCGACGCGCCGTTCGTCGGCGCCGTCGGCGTCGGCGATGAAGGCGTGATAGTGGCCGTCCTTCTGCGGCCGGCCGAAGGCGACGGTCCCGGTCGCCGCGTTCCACTTCGCGCCGATCCGGCCGTCGTTGCCGAAGTCGACCATCTTCACCGGCGCCCGGCACGACCCGCTGCCGTTCTGGGCGACCGCAAGCGCCGCCGAAACCAGGCCCAGGCCGAGCGCGATCGCCGCCGCGACCGCGCGCGCCATCAGAACTCGAGCCGGTGCTCGAGCGCGGGCAGCTGGTGGCGAACGTCGGCGATCCGCTCCCGGCTCAGCGCGGCGACCACGACGCCTTCGCCGTCTTCGCTGCGACAGGCGACGACTTCGCCCCAGGGGTCGATGACGAGGCTGTGGCCGAAGGTGCGCCGGCCGTTCTCGTGCGTGCCGCCTTGCGCCGCCGCGACGACGTAGCACTGGTTCTCGATCGCGCGCGCCCGCAGCAGCACTTCCCAGTGCGCGGCGCCGGTCGTGTACGTGAACGCCGACGGTACCGAGATGACATCGCACGGCGGCCTGGCGAGGGCGCGATAGAGCTCCGGAAAGCGCAGGTCGTAGCAGACGCTCAGCCCGACGCGTACGCCATCGGCGTCGAAAGCGACCGGCGTGCGGCCGGCCCGCAGCGTGCGCGACTCGTCGTAGCGCTCGCGCCCGTTGTCGTAGGCGAACAGGTGCATCTTGTCGTAGCGCGCCGCCGGTTCGCCACGCGGCGAGAAGACCAGATTGGCGTTCATCACGCGATCGCCTTCGCTCCGGGCCGACGCGTCGTCGGCGCGCAGCGGCAGCGTGCCGCCGATCAGCCAGACGCCGTTTTCTCGCGCGCTCTCGGCGAGCATGCGCTGGATCGGGCCTTCTCCCGGCACCTCCGCGATCGCCAGCTTGTCGCGGTCGCTCTTGCCCATGAAGCAGAAGTACTCCGGCAGGACGACCAGCGTCGCGCCGTCGGCGGCGGCGCGGCCGACGAGGCGACGCGCGGTCTCGAGGTTCTTGTCGACGCTCGGCGTCGAGACCATCTGCACGGCGGCGATCTTCATCGGGTCTCCTCAGCGCGTCACGGCGGGCGCGGGCGCGGGTTCTGCGGCCGACGTCGAATCGGCCGCCGTCTCGCCGAGCAGGCTGCGCTCGACCCGCTCCACCTTGGGATCGTCCCACGGTCCAGTGACGCGGAACTCGCGCGTGCTCGCCGCCATCAGCGGCTTCCTCAGGAAGTATTGCGCCAGGAAGGTGCCGAGGCCGATCGCCGGGTTGATCACCGCATAGGCGAGCGACGCGGTGCCGGCGTTGATCTCCGGGACGACGACGACGCGCAGGTCCTCGGTCTCGCGCTCGAGGTCGGCGCTGCCTTCCATCAGCACGGCCGCCGCCGCGCCGCGCATGCGCAGGTTGTTGGTCGATGCCTGGCCCTGGCCGATCTTGACGTCGCCGACGACGCTGTCGAACGCGAAGCCTTCGGCGAACAGGTCGCGGAAATCGAACAGCAGCCGGCGCGGCAGCGACTGCAGGCTGAGCACGCTGAGCAGGCGCGCCGCCCCCGGGCCCGCCTTCAGGAACTGGCCGGAGTCGATCGCGACCTTCACCTGGCCGGTCATCTTGGCGTAGTCGGGCGAGAACGGCGAACCCGGCCAGGCGACGTCGCCGACGAGCGAGCCCTTGCCGCCGCGGACCACCTTGCCCATGCCGAGACGCTCGAGCAATGCGCCGCTGTCGCCGAGCGTGAGCGTGAAGTTGATCGCCGCGCGCCGCGCCGGCCCGGCGCCGGCGGGGCCATCGCCCCAGGTGCCGGTCGCGGCGAGCTGCGCTTCCGGCATCGTCAGGTTGAGCTTGCCGAGCTGCCATTCGCGCGTGCCGTCGCGATTGCCGGCACCGCGGTTGGTCGCCTCGATCTCGAGACGGCCGAGGCGGCGGCCGCGCAGCTCGAAGTCGTCGACGACGATGTCCAGCGCCGGGATCGTCGCCGGCTGTGCATCGAGCAGGCTCTCGACGCGCTCGACTTCGCCCTTGGGCAGGCTGAGGCGAGCCAGCCGCCCGAACACGCGCCCCGCGCCGGCCGCGCCGCGCCGCGCCGGGCGGTATTCGAGGTAGCCCTCGAGCTCGTCGGCGCTGACATTGGCGCGCCAGAGCTCCGCTTGCTGCGACAGGCCGGCCGTGACGTTGCCGAGTCGACGCGAGCCGACGACGAGCTCGCCGACGCGCAACGCGACGGCGTCGGGAACATAGCCGGCTCCGCCCGAGGCGTCGAACACCAGCGGCGCCGCGCCGCCGGCACCGGGACGCGCCGTTCCGTCACCTTGCAGGCGGACCAGCGCCGCCTGCCACGCCTCGACGTCGAGCCGCCTCAGGTTCACGTTCGCGGCGACTCCGCTCGCCGGCAGCGGCAGCGTTTCGATCGGATCGAGCGGCGTCGGCTCGACGGAGCGATCGGCGGCTGCCGAACGCGGCTCGCCGACCCGGATCGCGCCGCGAACGACGCGCGCCGCATCGGCGCTCACCTCGCGGACGAAGTGCGCCTGAACGGCACCGCCCAAATCGACTTGCAACGCTTCGCGGAACGCCGCCGCGCTGTCGACCGGCAACGTCGTGCCGTCTTCCGGCGCCGTCCGGACGCGCAGCGCGAGCGGCGTCGCCGCTGCCTTGGCGAGCGGCGCGGGCAGGTCGATGGCGAGACCGACGAGATTGCTGGCGACGTTGACCTGCGGGCGGCCGGCCACGAACGCGAGCGTCGCCCGGTAGCTCGTCTGGCCCGACAGCGACTGCGCCATTCGCGCCACCGTGCCGAGTTCGGGCGCCTGCCGAAGCGCTTCGGCAGTGACCGTGCCGCGGCCGCTGAAGCGCTGCGAATCGCCGCCGCTCAACCCCGCGCTCGAGCCGCCCTCGAAGGCGATCTCGCCGCCGAGCGTTCGCGCGCTCGCGCCACTGATCGTGAAGCCGCGCTGCGAGAAATCGACACGCCCCTTGGCCGAGGACAGGAGCGGCGTGTCGGGTGTCATGCGGATGTCGTTGCCGGCCAGGGCGAGCGCACCCTTGACGATCGAGTCGCCCGGCCGCGAGAGCGGAATGTTGAGGGCGAGCTTGAGCTCGGCGGAGCCCGTCGCCGATGCGCCGGCGAGCGCCTTGCCGGTCCAGCGCCCGACCGGAGTGGCGTCGACGAAGCGGAGCATGTCGTCGAGCGGCCCGCGCGCCGTGCCGTCGATGTCGAGCCGGGCGCGGCTGCCGAGCTCGGCGATGCGGCCCTGCACGCCGCTCCATTCGACGTTGCCGACCTGCGCCTTGGCGCCGCGGATGTCGAGCGACGAGCGATCGACGACGATCTCGCCCGATGCCGAGGTCAAGGGCGGCCACGATTCGCGCGGCTGCGCCACGCCGCCTTGCGCCGCCTCGGCCGGCACATACGCGAAGGTCACGTTCTCGACCTTGGCAGCGATGCGGAAATCTCCGTCGCGCGCGACCTTGGCGTCGTGGAAAGGAAAGTCCCAGAGATCGCCGCGAACGCGGACGGTCGCGCTCGAGATCGTCCCGTCGCGAACCGCCGCGGCGACGTAGCTGCGCACCCCCTGCGGCAGGCCGAGCGGCAGGTAGCGCGCCGTGCGCGCCGCGACGCCCTCGATCAGCTTGCCATCGAGCTCGAGCTGGCCCGGATAGCGGCCGCCGCGGCCGAACCCGGTGCCCGGGCCCGAGCGCCACGTCGCCGTCAGGTCGCCCTTGGCGTCGGCGTTGGCGAAGCTCGCGTTCGTCACCTTGACGCTCACCTTGGGCGACGCGCCGCCGGCAGCCGGCTCGATCTTCCAGGCGAGCTTGGCGTCGAGGCGATCGAAGGCCATCTCACGCTCTTCGAAAACGCCGGGCAGGTCGAGCCGGCCGGGCTGCATCTCGATGCGCGCCTGGCCGCCGGTTTCGGTCGCCTCGAGCTGGAGCACGGCGTTGCTGAGGCCCGGGCGGCCGATCGCATCGGCTTCCGGCGAGGGCCGCGCGGTCAGCGAGAGGTCGTTCAGCTGGCCCCTGACGCGATAGCGCTGCGGCGCGTCGAGCGGGCCGTCCCAGCGCGTCCGCAATTGCGTGATGACGCCGCGCGGATGCAGGTCGCCGAGCAGCTCGCGCATCGCCGCGCCGATCGGCACGCGCGCGGCGATGTCGGCGATCACGCCGACGTCGAGGCGCTCGGCGTCGAACTCGCCGCCGATGACGTTGCCGGCTTCGTCCTGGCGCCAGACGACGCGAAGGTCGCTCTGCGGCCAGCTCAGGCCGTCGCCGGTGCGAAAGGCGAGCTGGTGGACCGAGACGCTGGTGCGGTCGTCGGCCTTCTCGGCATCGATGCGGCCGGCGACCTGCTCGAACTCGAGCGGCTCGACGCCCTTGTCGAGGCGGAGCGCGACCGCGCGCAAGGCGAGATCGATCGAGGCGCCGGTCGGTTGCCCGTCCTTCAGGTCGAACCAGCCGCGCAAGGCGCCGTCGCCTTCGCTCAGCTCGAACGGCAGGCTGACGCGGCGGCGCAGCTCGCTCAGGTCGGCGCGCGGCAGGTCGACGTAGGCGCGGCCGCTCCAGCGGCGCCAGTCGCTGCTGCGCGCGAACAGCGGCTGGGCGAAGCGGCCGCGCACGCTGAAGCGGTCGCCCCAGCCGGCCGGCGGCGTCGCGTCGAGGCGGACGTCGTGCTCGCGCAGGCCGTTGCGGACGACCAGCTCGACGTCGGCCAGCTCGAGCGGCGGCGCATCGCGCGCCTCGTCGATCCAGCGCAGCGTGCCGGCGCGGATCACGAACTCGTGCTGCTTGAAGAACCAGTCGGCCGCGGCGTCATCGTCGGCTGCACCCTGTCCACTCGCGAAATCGAGGCCGGCGACGCGGATGCGGCCGTTCTTGTCGCGACGCACGTCGAGGCTCGCACCGTCGATCAGGAGCTGCGCGAAACGAGGCTCGAGCGCCAGCACCGAGCGCGGCGACAAGGCGGCGAAGACACGCGGCAGCGTCAGGGCGACGCGTTGCTCGGGATCGAGAACGCGCACGTCGCGCAGCTCGAGCGCGGGCACCCAGCCGCTCGAGCGCGCGCTGATCGCGCCGATCCGGATCGGCGCGCCGAGCAGGGCGCTGGCGCGCGCTTCGATGGCCGGGCGCCACTCTTCGATGTGCGGCAGAATGAGCCAGTGAAGTGAGAGCCAGCCCACGAATATCACGAGCCACAGCGCCAACAGCAGCCACAGCAAGGCGCGCAAGGTCGATCGCACGGGCGTCCACCGCACCGGTCGGGCGCTGCGCGAGGGGAGGCCGGCGGCACCGGGAGGCGGGTTCGAAGACATGAACAAAGCGTTGAGCCAGCCGGCAGTGCGTAGCGAGGACGATCGCTCCATCGTCCCGCGCGGGCCGCAGCGACCGACGCTGCATCGACGCCTCGCGCCGGTCGGTTCAATCTAGCACAGACCCCCGGCGACACGATGGGTTCCCGCACCGCCGACACGCCACTTCCGACCGCTGTGCGCGTGCCGGTGGCAACCATCCGTGACATACCGCTCGCGGTGTACAGCCGCTTCGTGCAGCGGATACGGCGACGCTACGCCGCCGAGCTCGATCTGCTTCCGCCCGGCGTGCCGGATCGCGGCACGATCACCGCGCTGGTCGAGGCGCTGCAAGCGCGCGGCGCGCCGCTGGCGGCCGCATTGCGGATCGCGCGCCAGCTGACGCTCGAGCGCCTCGCCGTGCTCGACGTCGAGGAAGGCGCGCCCCTCGACGACATCACCGGGACGATGACCGAGCTCGCCGAAGCGACGCTCGAGATCGCCCTCGCCCGCACCCTGGCCGACCAGGACGGACGCTTCGGCGTGCCGCGCGACGACGCCGGCGCGCGCATCGACTTCTGGATCGTCGGCATGGGCAAGCTCGGCGCGCGCGAGCTCAACGTCTCGTCCGACATCGACCTCGTCTACCTCTACGAAGGCGACGGCCAGACCGACGGCGCGCAGACCGTCAGCGCGCACGAGTACTTCTCGCAGGTCGCGCGCGGCCTGTACGCGCTGATCGGCGAGGTGACCGAGGACGGCTTCGTCTTCCGCGTCGACCTGGCGCTGCGCCCGAACGGCAACT
>JBDTPG010000150.1:0-6582 GCA_039932815.1 Caldimonas sp. | reverse complement strand
TCCGCGACATCCAGGGCAACGGCTTCAAGACGCTCGCCGAGAACCAGCGCGTCGAATTCGAAGTGAAGCAAGGCCAGAAGGGCCTGCAGGCCGCGAACATTCGCGTCCTCGCCTGATCGGAGCTCGCTCCGTCCCGGGCTTTCCGGGAAGAATGCCGCGGCCAGCCGCGGCTTTTTTTCGCCTGTGCGACAGGCCCTAACATTCGCCGAATCCCCGGGGAACTCCGATGACCGCTCTGGCCAGCATCACGAACCACCAGATTCGCCTCGCGCGCCGGCCCGTGGGCCTGCCGGTGCGCGCCGACTGGGGCTTCACCGCCGAGCCGGTCGCGCCACCCGGACCCGGCGGCATCGTCGTCAAGACGCTGCTGCTCTCGCTCGACCCGGCGATGCGCGGCTGGATGAACGAAGGCAAGAGCTACATCGCGCCGGTGGCGATCGACGAGGTGATGCGAGCCGGCGGCATCGGCATCGTCGTCGCTTCGGAGAACGCGAAGTTCGCGATCGGCGATCGCGTCAGCGCAGCCTTCGGCGTCCAGGAATACGCGTCGTTCGACGAGCGCCAGCTCGGCCGCGGCGACGTCGTCAGGATCGACGTTCGCATGGCCGCGCCAACGCAGTGGCTGAACGTCCTCGGCATGCCCGGCATGACCGGCTACTTCGGCCTGATGGACGTCGGCCAGCCGAAGCCCGGCGAGACGGTGGTCGTCTCCGGCGCGGCCGGCGCCGTCGGCCAGACCGTCGGCCAGCTCGCGAAGATCAAGGGCTGCCGCGCGGTCGGCATCGCCGGCGGCCCGGCCAAGTGCGAGTGGGTCGTCAAGGAGCTCGGCTTCGACGCCTGCATCGACTACAAGGCCGGCCCGGTCAAGGACGGCCTGAAGGCGCATTGCCCGAAAGGCGTCGACATCTACTTCGACAACGTCGGCGGCGAGATCCTCGACGCCGTGCTGACGCGCATCAACAAGAAGGCCCGGATCATCATCTGCGGCGCCATCAGCCAGTACAACAACACCGAGCCGGTGAAGGGTCCCGCGAACTACCTGTCGCTGCTCGTCAACCGCGCCCGCATGGAAGGCATCGTCGTGTTCGACTACGCCGAACGTTTCCCGCAGGCGATCGCCGAGATGGCGGCGTACCTGAAGGACGGCCGGATGAAGGGCCGCGAAGACGTCGTCGTCGGCATCGACACCTTCCCGGAGACGCTGCTGAAGCTCTTTCGCGGCGAGAACTTCGGCAAGCTCGTCCTGCAGGTGGCCGAAGCCTAGGGCGGAGGCCGAGGCCGACGCCGCGAGATGAGGCGCTCCGCATGACCGACGCGGCGCACGAGCCCGGACTGCTCGCCCTGCCCGACGAGATGCTGCGGGCGATCGTCGCGCTGAGCCGCGACCTGATCGCCTTGACGGATCCGACCGGCACTCTCGTCTGGACGAACGCGCGCTTCGCCGCGGCGACCGGCTATGCCGGCCGGGCCGCCGCGACGCTGCTCGACTTCACCATTCCCGGCGCCTCGGGCTCGGAAGCGCGGCTCTCGTTCGCGCGCATGCTCAGCTCGCCCGGCACCGACAGCGGCGTGCTCCAGCTGCGCGGGCCGGACGGCGAGCCGTTCTGGGTCGACGTCCGCTCGGCGCGCGTCGGTGGCCGCATCGTCTGGACCCTCGCCGACGTGACGCGGCAGCGCGCGCTGGCGGCACGGGCGGCGCGCCAGGACGAGCTGCTGGATACCGCGCAGGAGTTCGGGCGGCTCGGCATCTGGGAGCGCGAGATCCCGTCCGGCGAGGGTCGCTGGGACAAGCACGTGTTCAGCTTCTGGGGCATCGACCCGGCGGCCGGAACGCCCAACTACACCGACGCGATCGAGCGCATCCATCCGGAGGATCGCGCCCGCATGACCTACGCCGAGTCGACTCGGCGCGCCGGCCGCTACGCGCAGCGCTATCGCGTCATCCATCCGGACGGCAAGACGCGCTGGATCCACTCGCAATGGGAGGTCAAGAACGGCCCGCGCGGCATCCCCGATCGCGCCCTCGGCGTCATGATGGACGACACCGAGGCGTACGACGCGGCGCGTACCTTGAGCGACGTCAACGCCCAGCTCAAGCTGGCGGTCGACCTCGGCAAGATCGCGATCTGGCGCCACGACCTGCGCACCGGTCGGATGCACTACAGCGACCTGGCGTTCGAGCTGCTCGGCCTGAAGCCGCGTCCGGAAGGGCTGTCGATCGACGAGGTGCGCTCGTTCATCCATCCCGACGACATCCCGCTCGTCCTCGCCTCGGCCGAGCAGGCCCTGGGGTCGCGCGAACCGACCGACATGGAAGCGCGCTACCGGCGCAGCGACGGCACCTGGCGCTATGTCCTGACGCGCCGAGTCGTCGAACGCAACGACAAAAGCGAGCCGATCGCCTTCGTCGGCGTCGCCCTCGACATGACCGAGCGCGTCGAGCACCTGCGCCACGCCGAGGAGCTGGCGCGGCGCCTCGAGGCCGCGTCGCGCGCCGCCGGCGTCGGCATCTGGACCACGACCGTCGGCCCCGGCGGCGCCGACTGGAACGCGCAGATGTTCGAGCTGTTCGACCGTTGCGCCCTGCCGCAGCCGCCGACATTCGGCAGATGGCTGCGCGATTCGGTTCATCCCGGCGATCGCGATCGCGTCGGCAAGGAGGCCTACGGCTACTTCATCAGCGGCGACCGGCCGTTCGACATCGAGTTCCGCGCCCTGCGCCGCGACGGCAGCGTGCGCTGGATCGTCATGCGCGCCGACATCGACCGCGTCCATCCCGGTCCGCGCCGCGTGCTGGGCATCGCCATGGACGTCACCGAACGCCACCGCGCCCTCGACGCGCTGCGCGAAGCGAGCCAGCGCGCCGCGCTCATCACGCGCCACGCCGGCATCGGCACCTGGGATGTCGATGCCGACGGCACCGAACGCTGGGACGCCCAGATGTTCCACCTGCGCGGCCTCGCCCCGCGCGAGCGCGCCCCGCGCCGCGAGGAGCGCCTGGCGCTCGTCCATCCCGACGACGCCGTCGGGGTCCTCGATTCGATGGCCGACACGGCCGAGGCGCAGATGCCGGCGGCCTACGAATTCCGGGTCCGGCTCCCCGACGGCAGCTACCGGTGGCTCGCATCGCGCTCGGCGGCGGTGCTCGACGACGCCGGCCGGCCGGCGCGCCGGGTCGGCGTCAACTGGGACGTCACCGAGAGCAAGAACGCCGACCTCGCGCGCCAGCAGGCGGCGCTCGCGGAGCGCGAGATCCAGGCCAAGTCGCAGTTCCTCTCGCGCATGAGCCACGAGCTGAGGACGCCGCTCAACGCCGTCCTCGGCTTCACGCAGCTGCTGCAGATCGAGGCGCGCCAGTCGGCCCAGTCGGCGCAGCTCGCCAAGCTCGAGCACATCCGCGCGGCCGGCGACCACCTGCTCTCGCTGATCAACGACGTGCTCGACCTGTCGGGCCTCGAGGCGGGCGAGATTCGCCTCTCCATGCAGCCGGTCGACCTCGGCGATCTCGTGCGCCAGTCGCTGCCGCTGCTGCAGTCGCTGGCCTCGCAACACGATATCGCGCTCGAGACCGGCGACACGGAAGGGATCGCGCGCGCCGACCCGACCCGGCTGCGCCAGGTGCTGATCAACCTGATCTCCAACGCGATCAAGTACAACCGGCCCGGCGGCACGGTGCGCGTCGAGTCGCACGCGGCTCCCGGCGAGGCGACGCTCTCGGTGCGCGACACCGGCCGGGGCCTCAACCCGGAGCAGATCGCCAGCCTGTTCGAGCCGTTCAATCGCTTCGGGGTCGAGAGCGAGGGCATCGAGGGCACCGGCATCGGCCTGACGATCGTCAAGGCACTCGTCGACGGCATGGGCGGGCAGATCGACGTCGAGAGCGATCCGGGTCGAGGCACCGTGTTCTCGGTGACGTTGCCGGCGGCCGCGAGCGGCGGCGGCGTCGACGGCGGGACGGCGGCGCCGGACACCGTGCCCGATTCGCTGCGCGGCGCCACGGCGCCGGTCGAGCGCAGCGGCACGATCCTCTACATCGAGGACAACCCCGTCAACGTGCTGCTGGTCGAGGAGCTCGTCCGGACCTTCGGCGCCCTCGAGGTGGTCGCCGAGGCCACCGGTGCGGCGGGGGTCGAGCGTGCGCTGTCGCTGCAGCCCGACCTCGTCCTGGTCGACCTGCAGTTGCCCGACTTCGACGGCTACGAAGTGCTGCGCCGGCTGCGCGCCGATCCGCGCACGCGCGCCATCCCGTGCATCGCCCTGTCGGCGAACGCGATGCGCGAAGACATCGAGCGCGGCCTCGCCAGCGGCTTCTCGGACTACTGGACCAAGCCGATCGACTTCACGGTCTTCATTGCCGCGCTCGAGCGCCTGTTCCCGGGCAGCGTCGCCAGCGCGGCCGACGTCGACGCGGCGCACGCGCCCGGCGAATGAGCGTCAGCCCGCGGCCGGCTCCAGCAGGCCGCGCTGGCGGAGCATCGCCTCGGGACCGGCGGCGTGGCCGCGGAAGGCGCGATACGCCTCGCCCGGCTCGATCGAATTGCCCGACGAATAGATGAAGCGGGCCAGACGGAGCGCGGTCGCGGGGTCGAACGGATCGCCCGCCTCGATGAAGGCGTCGAAGCCGTCGGCGTCGAGCACCTCCGCCCACAGGTAGACGTAGTAGCCGGCGGCGTAGCCGCCCGAGAACAGATGCTGGAAATGGACCAGCCGATGGTTGACGCCGACGGCGCTGGGAAGGCCGCGCCGCGCGAGCTCGGCGGCCTCGAAGGCGACGACGTCGACCGGCTCGCTCGAGGTCCGCGCATGCACCGCCATGTCGACCAGGGCCGAGGCGGCGTAGCGGACCGTCTCGTAGCCCTGGTTGAAGTGGCGCGCCCGGTGCAGCCGCTCGATCAGCGCGTCGGGAATCGCCTCACCCGTCTGGTAGTGGCAAGCGTGGCGCTTGAGCACCGCGGGCTGCTCGAGCCAGTGCTCGAACAGCTGTGACGGCAGCTCGACGAAATCGCGCAGGACGCTGGTTCCCGAGACGCGCTCGTAGGTGACGTTCGAGAGCAGGCCGTGCAGGCCGTGGCCGAATTCGTGGAACAGGGTGCGCGCGTCGTCGACGCTGAGCAGCGTCGGCGCGCCGGGCGCTCCCTTAGCAAAATTGTTGTTGTTGACGATGATCGGCAGCACCGGCCCGGCGCCGGCGGCGCCGTTCCTCGACTGCGCGCGGTACGAGCTCATCCACGCGCCGCTGCGCTTGGTCGGGCGAGCGAAGTTGTCGTGCAGGAATAGACCGATCGGCCCGGACGCGCCGTGCACCTCGTAGGCGAGCACGTCGGGGTGATAGACGACGATGTCGGGACGGGCGACGAACGAGATGCCGAACAGGCGAGCCGCGCAGTCGAACGCCGCGGCGACCATCCGCTCGAGCGGGAAGTACGGCTTGATCTCCGCCTCGTCGAGATCGAAGCGCACCTGGCGCACCTTCTCGGCGTAGAAGCGCCAGTCCCACGGCTCGACTTCGGCGCTTTCGCCGCGCGACAGCGCGAGCGCCTCGAGCGCCTCGAGCTCGTCTTCGGCGCGCGCCCGCGCCGGCTGCCAGACCTGCTCCAGCAGCGACGTCACGGCCGCCTGGCTGCGCGCCATCGTGTCGCTGAGGGCGAAGTCGGCGAAGCTCTGGTAGCCGAGCAGTTGCGCCTGCTCGAGGCGAAGCCGCAGGATCTCGGCCGCGACGCCGCGGTTGTCGCTTGCACCCGCGTGCTCGCCGCGCGAGGTCCAGGCTCGCCAGGCTTTCTCGCGCAAGTCACGCCGTTCGGAGAAGGCAAGGAACGGGACGATCAGCGAGCGGGAGAGCGTGACCAAGGCGCCGGCGCCGACGCCGCGCTCGCGTGCCGCTTCGCGCGCGGCGTCGCGGACGAACGGCGGCAGGCCGGCGAGATCGGCCTCGTCCTTCAGGAGCAGGCGGAACCCGCTCTCGTCGGCGAGGACGTTCTGGCCGAAGCGCGTCGTCAGCTCGGCGAGCCGCTGCATGATCGCCGCATAGCGCGCCTGCTCGATCGGCGGCAGCTTGGCGCCGGCGCGAACGAAGTCGAGATGGAAGCGCTCGAGGACGCGGCGCTGCTCGGCGTCGAGGCCGAGCCGGTCGCGCCGTTCATGCAGCGTGTCGATCCGCGCGAAGAGCGCCGCGTGGGTGAAGATGCGGCTCTCGTGCGCCGCCAGCAGCGGTGCCATGTCGCGCTCCACCGCCTGCAGCGCCGGCGACGTCTCGCTCGACGTCAGGTTGTAGAAGAGCGAGCTGACGCGCTCGAGCAGCCGGCCCGCGCGGTCGAAAGCGGCGACGGTGTTGTCGAAGGTCGCCGCCCCGCTCGACGCCGCGAGCGAGTCGATCTCCGCCACATGATCAGCCATCGCCTGCGCGAACGCAGGCGCGAAGTGCTCGGCGCGGACCTCGGCGAAAGGCGGCAGGCCGTACGGACCGGTCCAGTCGGCGAGCAGCGGGTTAGGGTCTGTTGACATATGAATCGTGCCCGCGCCGGGGCGGCCAAGGGCTCAGGGGTAGGCGCGGCCCGCAGCCCAGGCTGTGGCCGCCTGGGCAAG
>JBDTPG010000149.1:0-6656 GCA_039932815.1 Caldimonas sp. | reverse complement strand
GATTTCCTTCCTCCCCCAGGCGGCGAGGGCGAGGTCGGCGACGATGTGCGGGGCGGTGGCTTGCGGCTTCAGGACGGCGTTCATTTCAAAGGCTCCATCGAACAAAGGAACCCGCAGAACGGACGTCGGAAGGGAGGCAGTACTCACCCACGAGGACCATCGTGCGGGTGAGCGCGGTTGCATGTAGAACTGTGCCAAGCCTGGGACTCGGACCCTCGGGTCCTGCCTTGCAACGCTCCTTGGACAGCGCCGCGATTCTAGCCCGGCCGCGCATATCCCGTCGTCCCGGACTCTTATCATTCCGCCGTGATCCCGCCTTCCGTCACGCCGTGGTCGCGTTGCGAGCCGCGGCGCCTTGCCGGCGTCCGCGGCGTCCTCACCGACATCGACGACACGCTGACGACCGAGGGACAGGTCCCGATGGGCGTCGTCGCCGCCCTCGCCGCGTTGCGCGCGGGCGGCTTGCCCGTGATCGCGGTCACCGGCCGGCCGATGGGCTGGAGCCGGGCCGTCGCGGAGCAGACGCCGCTCGCCGCCGTCGTCGCCGAGAACGGTGCCGTGGCGCTGGTCCGCGACGGCGACCAGCTCCGCATCGACTACGTCGACCCCGAGCCCGTGCGACGAATCAATGCCGAACGTTTGCACGCCGTCGCGGCGCGGATCGTCGCCGAGATCCCCGGCGCGACGCTGGCCGAGGACAGCCCGGGGCGGGTCACCGACATCGCCGTCGATCATTCCGAGTTCACCCGTCTCGGTCGGGATCGAATCGCGCAAGTCGTCGCGCTCATGCGCAGCGAAGGCATGAACGCGACCGTGAGCTCCATTCACGTCAACGGCTGGTTCGGCGCGCACAGCAAGCTCAGCGGCGCGACCTGGATCGTCAGGCGCCTGCTCGGCCGCGACCTCGACGCCGAGCGCGACGACTGGCTCTACGTCGGCGACTCGACCAACGACGAGCTGATGTTCGCGACCTTCCCGCTTTCGGTCGGCGTCGCCAACATCGCCGACTTCGCCGACCGCCTGAAGCAATGGCCGGCGTACGTGACCGCCTTCGATCGCGGCCGCGGCTTCGTCGAGGTCGCCGAGTCGTTGCTCGCCGCGCGCGGCGCATGAGCGACAGCCGGCCGCTGCCGACGCTCGTCGTCGCCGCCGCGCTCGCGCTCGGCTCGGCCGTCTCGCTCGGACTGGCGCGCTTCTCCTATGCGCTGCTCTTGCCGCCCATGAGGGCCGACCTCGGCTGGAGCTACTTCGTCGCCGGCGCGATGAACACCGTCAACGCCGCCGGCTACCTCGTCGGCGCACTCGCAGCGCCGAGCCTGCTGCGTCGCTTCGGGCCCCGGTCCGCCTTTCTCGCCGGGATCGCCGTCACCGCGCTTGCCTTGCTCGGCCACGGCCTCGTCGCCGACGATGCCGCGCTGTACCTGCTTCGTTTCGTCACCGGCGTCGGCAGCGCGGCGACCTTCGTCTCGGGCGGCCTGCTCGCGGCGCGATTGGTCTATCCGGCCGCGGCGTCCGCGCCTCGACCGGCGGCGAGCGCCGGCCTCGTCCTCGGCATCTACTACGGCGGCACCGGGGTCGGCATCGTCGCCTCGGCATTGATCGTCCCCGCGCTCGCCGAGAGGCCGGTCGTGCATGCCTGGCAAGGCGCGTGGATCGGCCTCGCCGCAGCCGCGGCGGCGGCGATGGCCGTCGCCGCGCTGGCGACGCGCGGCCTCGCCGCGGCACCGGTGCCGGCCGCAGGGCGTGCCGGCTCGCGCTTTCATCGGCGCGCCTTCGCGCCCGCGCTCGCTTCCTATCTGCTGTTCGGCCTCGGCTACATCGGCTACATGACCTTCGTGATCTCGCTGCTGCGCGACGAACATCTCGCCGCGCCAGTCGTGATTTCCTTCTTCGTCATGCTGGGCAGCGCCGTCGTGGCTTCGTCGTGGCTGTGGGCCGGGCTGCTGCAGCGCTCGCGCGGCGGCGGCGCGCTCGCGCTTCTCAATGGCCTGCTCGCGATCGCGACCGTGTTGCCGGTGCTGAGCGTGCGACCTCTGGCGGTGTTCGCGTCGGGCCTGCTCTTCGGCGCAGTCTTCCTGTCCGTCGTGGCCTCGACGACCTCGCTCGTCCGCCACAACCTCGCGCCGGCCGAATGGCCGGCGGGCATCGCCGCGTTCACGGTGGTGTTCGCCGCCGGCCAGATCGTCGGGCCGAGTGCCGTCGGCGTCATCGCCGATCACTTCGGCGGCCTGCGCGCGGGCTTCGCCTCCTCGGCGGCGGTGCTGGCGATGGCCGCCGTTCTCGCCCTGCGCCAGAAGGTGGTCGGCAGGTCCTGAACCGCGCCGCGCGCGATCAGAGCGCGAGGAATCGGGCGAGCCGCTCGCGCTCCTCGGCGAGCTCGTCGCGAAACCCCGCGCTCTTTTCCGCCTTGCCCGGAAAGCCGATCTCGAGCTCGAGCTCGCCATCGCGCGTCGACGCGTTGGCCCAGCCGATCACGCTCTCGCGCCACAGGAGGGGGAGCGCGTAGTAGCCGAGCTTGCGCTTGGCTGCCGGGGTGTAGGCCTCGAAGCGATAGGTCCAGCCCCAGAACAGCTCGAAGCGGCGCCGGTCCCAGACGATCGGATCGAACGGCGCGAGCAGCCTGACGTGGTCGTCGACGACATGTCGCTTCGAGCACGGGTTCTCGTCGGCCGGCCAGTACCACGTCACGCCGTCGATGCGGACCCGGGCCAGCGCGTCGCGGGATGCGGCCAGCGCCGCCTGCGTCTCGGCGCCGAGGTGCGGCGCGCCATATCCGAGCAGGTAGACGAGCCGCACCAGGCTCGACGCGGGCAGCGGCGCGTACTTGCGAACGATGAGGTCGATCAGCGCCGCGGCGCGCGCACCGCGCGCGGAGGCGCTGTCGTCGATCGGCACCGCGTGCTCGACCGCCTCGTAGATGCGCGTGCCGTTGACACGCCGCTCGATGCGCAGCAGGCCGCGGTAGTGCATGTCGTCGAGCAGATGCGTCGTCGCCGTGCTCGAGCCGCCCCAGGCGTTGATGCGGCGGCCGTGGGCGAAGTGCTCGGCAACGAGGCGGGGATGGGTCGGCCCGCGTTCGCGGATGAAGTCGAGGATGGCGCCGGCCCGCTTCCGGGTCGCCGCCGTCCAGGGACGCTTGGCGACGCGCGGATGCATCAGTGCCAAGTGGCGGCGCGGCAGGAAGCCGTAGTTGACGAAGGCATCCTCGTCGATCGGCAGCCGCGTGTAGCGGCGCTCGAGGTCGCCGGCGCGATAGCCGACGACGCGATGGCGCAGGATCAGGTCCTGGGCGCGCGCCGGGGCGCGGATCGGATCGGCCTGGACGAAGCCGAGCTTGTCGATCGCGCGCGCCAGCGTCGTCGGCTTGAACAGCGTCCGCGCGACGGCGTAGCGGCGCAGGTCGTCGAGCGTCGGAGCCTTGGCCAAGGCGGCGGGTGCCGGACGGCCGATTGCGCGCCGACGCGTGCCGGGCTAGAGGCCGGCCGCGGCGCGCAGGGTCGCGGCCTTGTCCGTCTTCTCCCAGGTGAACTCCGGCTCGTCGCGCCCGAAGTGGCCGTAGGCGGCGGTCTTCTCGTAGATCGGCCGCAGCAGGTTCAGCATCTGGATGATTCCCTTCGGCCGCAAGTCGAAGTGCTCGTGGACGAGCTTCTCGATCTCGTGGTCGGCGATCTTGCCGGTGCCTTCGGTGTAGATCGTCACGTTCATCGGCTTGGCGACGCCGATCGCGTAGGCGACCTGGATCTGGCACTGGCGGGCAATGCCAGCCGCGACGATGTTCTTGGCGACGTAGCGCGCCGCGTAGGCGGCCGAGCGGTCGACCTTCGACGGGTCCTTGCCCGAGAACGCGCCGCCGCCGTGCGGGCAGGCGCCGCCGTAGGTGTCGACGATGATCTTGCGCCCGGTGAGGCCGCAGTCGCCCTGCGGGCCGCCGATGACGAATCGACCGGTCGGGTTGATCAGGTACTTGGTCTCCTTCAGCCACTCCTTCGGCAGCACCGGCTTGATGATCTCCTCGATCACCGCCTCGATGAACGAGGCCTTCATCTTGGTCGGCGTCTCGCTCTGGCTTGGGTCGTGCTGGCTCGACAGGACGACGGTGTCGATCGAGTGCGGCTTGCCGTCGACGTAGCGCATCGTCACCTGGCTCTTCGCGTCGGGCCTGAGGTAGGGCATGCGTCCGTCCTTTCGGAGCGCAGCCTGGCGCTCGACGAGGCGGTGCGCGTAGTAGATCGGCGCCGGCATCAGGTCGGGCGTCTCGTCGCAGGCGTAGCCGAACATCAGGCCCTGGTCGCCGGCGCCGGTGTTGAGGTGATCGTCGCTCGCATGGTCGACGCCCTGGGCGATGTCGTTGCTCTGCTTGTCGTAGGCGACGAGCACGGCGCAGCCCTTGTAATCGATGCCGTACTCGGTGTTGTCGTAGCCGATGCGCTTCAGGGTGTTGCGCGCGGTCTGGATGTAGTCGACGTGCGAGTTCGTCGTGATCTCGCCGGCGAGGACGACCAGGCCGGTGTTGCACAACGTCTCGGCGGCGACACGCGAGCGCGGGTCCTGCTTGAAGATCGCGTCGAGGATGGCGTCGGAGATCTGGTCGGCGACCTTGTCGGGGTGGCCTTCGGAAACCGATTCGGAGGTGAAGAGGAAGTCGTTCGACACGCTGTGCTCCAGTGCTGAAAATTCGTCGGCCCGGCGATGGGGAGTCGCGTTGCCGGCCTGGGGCTCTGGAGGAGCGGCGAACGCTTTAGCGGATTTCTTTAGCGTCGCCCCGCAAGTTGTTCAGTAACTCGGCGACGCGTCGATTATAGAAGTCCCGCCGGGAGGCCCTGGCCCCCGTTTCCGGGGGCCCCGCGCCTCGAACCCGATACTCTCCATGCGCCATGGAGCGGCGCATGGCGGGAGACGTCACCGAATGCGAAGGACCGGGGTTTGAGCGCGCGCCTGCTGCTGGCGGCGTTGTGGTTGTTCCAGGGGCTGCCCCTGGGCGTGCAGGCGGCATTCGGCAATGGCCTGGGCCGGCTCGGCTGGCATCTCGTGCGGTCGCGCCGCAAGGTCGCCCTGCGCAACCTCGAGCTCTGCTTTCCCGAGCTGAACGAGGTCGAGCGCACGCGGCTGGCCCGCGAGCATTTTCGCTGGCTGGGCAGGAGCCTCCTGGAGCGCGGCCTGCTCTGGTACGCGTCGCCGGCGCGTTTGCGCCGCCTGATCCGCGTCGAAGGCGACGTCCACCTCGCCGAGCGCAGCGAAAAGCCGGTGATGTGGCTCGCGCCGCACTTCATGGCCCTCGACGTCGCCGGCGCGTCGGTGCTGTTGTTCCAGAGCAGGAAGGGCATCTCGATCTATCAACGCCAAAGCGACCCCGTCCTCGATGCCGCGCTCAGGCGCGGCCGGCTACGCCTCGGCAACGCCGAGATCTTCTCGCGCGACGAAGCCGGCAAGGCGTTGCTGCGCGCGATCCGCCGCGGCGACGGCTTCTTCAACCTGCCGGACATGGACTTCGGCATCCGCGATGCCGCCTTCGTGCCGTTCTTCGGCGTGCAGGCGGTCACCCTCCTGGCGCCTTCGCGCCTCGCCAAGGCGCTCGACATGGTCGTCCAGCCGGTCGTCGCCGAGATCCTGCCGGGCGGCCAGGGCTACCGGGTCCGCTACGAGCCGCCATGGACCGACTTTCCGAGCGACGACCCGGTGGCCGACGCAGCGCGAATGAACCGCTGGATCGAGGGCGAGATCCGGCGCAACCCGGCGCAATACCTGTGGGTGCACCGCCGGTTCAAGACCCGCCCGCCCGGCGAGCCGTCGCTGTACGGTTGAGGGATGGCTCGCAGCCGGATCGACCCTCGACCCCGCGGCGGCGACGGCGCGACCGCCGACGCGGCGCTCGCGCCCGCGTGGCGACTCCTGCGCGAAGGCGTCGAGCTTGCCGATCGCGACATCGGCTCGGGCCGCGCCGAGATGCGCGCCGCGCTGGCGCGTTTCGACGCCGCGAAGTCGGCATCGGGCCGGCTGCTGGCGGGCGCTGCCCTGGTCCAGTGCATCGGCATCGCCGAAGACGACTACGCCGGCTTCGAGGACGCCGTCGCCGCCATCCAGGCCAGCGGCGACGAGATCGACCGGCTCGACAACGCCGGCGACCGCCTCTCGGCGCAGGCCGGCGCGCTGGTCGCAGGGTGGTTCCGTTCGCTCGACGATCCGGCCTTGCCGGCGCAGGCGGCGACGATCGTTCGCCGCCTCGGCGAGGCGGCCGTCGCCGCGCCGGTTCGCGCCCGCGCCGGCCTGAGCGCGCTTGGCTTTTTCGAGGCGCGGCTTCGCCTCGACGACGTGCTCTGGGTCGAGCTAGCGATGCGGCCGGTTCTCGCCGACGCTTCGGTGGGCGCGCGCCTGCGCGAGGAATGGCATCACATGCTCGTCCAGGCGTGCTACCAGTGCGGTGCGCCCGAGCGGGCGCAGGCGCTGCGCGCGCAGCGCAGCGCGTCCGGGGTCGTGCCACCGCCGGCAATCGCCCTGAAGGCCCTGCTTCTCGAAGCGCAGCTCGCGATCGGCGACGGCCGCAGCGATGCCGGCCGAACCGCGCTCGCCGCTTCGGAGCCGCTGCTCTCGCCCGCGGCGCCTCGGCCCGCCAGCTGGTGGCACCTGCTCAGCTCGCGCCTGCACCTCGTCGATGGCCG
>JBDTPG010000148.1:0-6679 GCA_039932815.1 Caldimonas sp. | reverse complement strand
AGAGGGCGCCGGGCACGTGGATCATGCGCGTCAGCGTGCCGTCGCAAGGCATGTGAATTCGGTGGTAGTCCTTCGGGCTCAGGTAGAGCGTCGCGAAGCTGCCGTCGTGGAAGCGCTCGGCGAGCGCCGCGTCGCCGCCGACGAGCGCGCGCGTCGAGTAGCGGTGGCCCTTGGCCTGCAGGATCTGGTCGTGCTCGATGCGGCCGAACTGGCTGATCGTGCCGTCGACAGGGCAGATCAGGCCGGCGTCTGCGATCGGCCGTGCGCCCGGCTTCAGCGCGCGCGTGAAGAAGTCGTTGAAGCTCGCGTACGCGGCGATGTCGCTCACCGCGGCTTCGCTCATGTCGACGCCGTACTTGCGCACGAACCAGCGCACGAGCCGCGTCGTCGTCGCACCGCGCTCGCGCGATGCGACCCGGCCGGCGAATGCGGTCAGGCCCCGCTTCGGCATCACGTACTGGGGCAGGACCTTGCGACGATCGGACACGGCGGCCGGGCTCTCTCGAAAGCGGCGGATTCTATCGGCGCTCGCCGGTCGCGAGCGGCCGGGCTGCTAGTCTCGGCCTCGCCGATGCCGCGCGCCGTCCCCCGACACCATCGTCCGAACCGGATCGATTTCCACGCCGACGCGACTGCGGTTGCCCACGCGCTGATCGGCGCCTGCGTGTATGTCGATGGGGTCGGCGGCGTCATCGTCGAGACCGAGGCCTACGACCAGTCCGATCCGGCATCGCACACCTTTGTCGGCCACACGGCGCGCAACGCCGCGATGTTCGGCCCGCCCGGAAGGGCGTACGTCTATCGCTCCTACGGCCTGCACTGGTGCCTGAATTTCGTCTGCCGGGAGAAGGGGCATGGCGCGGGAGTGCTGATTCGCGCGCTCGAACCGGTCGCCGGCCTCGACCGCATGCGCGAGCGGCGGGGGGTCGACCCGGTTCGGGCGCTCTGCTCCGGGCCGGGCCGGCTCTGCCAGGCGCTCGGTGTGACGCACGAGCTCGACGGCTGTCGGCTCGACCGCAAGCCCTTTCGCGTCGTCGCGAGGCCGGTCGACGCTGCGGTGGTCGTCGCGACCGGGGCACGGATCGGCATCAGCAAGGCGCGCGAGCAGCCGTGGCGCTTCGCGCTGGCGGGATCGCGCTACCTCAGCCGACCGATGCCGTCGTCGACGACCGCGGCACGCGTCGCCCCCTCTTCGTCCGACCAGAGACCGGGCTGACTTGGCCGCGCCGCAGTGCCGACGCGCAACAGGACATTCCTCAGCGCGTCGCGGTCGATGGGCTTGCTGAGGCAGGCGTCGAAGTGAAGGCCGACATCCTGTCGCGCGACCGACGCGCTCATGGCGATGAACCGGGCGTCGCGGTTCGGGCCCTCGCCGCGCCGCGTCTCGGCGGCCAGCGCCGCGCCGCCCTTGAGCGGCATCTCGAGATCGAGAAGTGCGACGTCGTAGCTGCGCGAAGCCAGCAGGTTCGCGCCGACGGCGGCAGACGACGCGCGATCGCACTCGAATCCGAGCTCGTCGACGACGCTCGCAAGGGCGTCCAGCACTTCCGGGCGATCGTCGACCACGAGGACGCGACCGGTGTCGCTGCCGCGCTCGACGTTCGCCTCGGCGTCGGGCACCGGCTCGGCCGGGATCTCGATCGTGAAGGACGTGCCCTGGCCGAGTGTGCTTGCCACGTCGATCTTGCCGCCCAGATGGTCGACGAGCGTGCGCACGATCGCCAGGCCAAGGCCCGAGCCTTCGCCGCGTCGCTCGATCCCGGACTGCGCCCGATCGGGCGCGAGCAGCGTGGGCAAGACATCGGCCGGGATGCCAGGCCCGGTGTCGGCCACCACGAAGCGCAGCATCCGGGCCCGGTGGTCGTAGGCGTCGAGCGACAGGCGGACCTGGCCGACGTCGGTGTAGCGGATCGAGTTGATCACCAGGTTCGTGAGGATCTGATCGATCCGTGCGCCGTCGGCAACGACGAAGACCGCTTCGGGCGGGACCTCGACGCCGAGCCGAAGGCTCTTGGCCGCTGCCAGCGGACCCGCGGCCGTCGCGACGCTTTCGACAAGCGCGCAGGCCTCGAACGGCTCAGGCCGCATCTCGAGCCGCCCGGCCTCCCCGCTTGCCAGCGTCAGCAGGTCGCGCAGATGCGTGTTCAGCAACAGCGACGAGCGCCGGATGCGATCGATGATCTCTTCTTCGCCCGAGCGCCCGTGCCTCATCTCGAGCACGTCGAGGGCGGAGACGATGCCTTGCAGGGGCGAGCGCAGCTCGTGACTCACCTTGGCCAGAAACGCGCTGCGCGCGACCATGAGCTCGTTCATTGCCGCGACGCGCGCGCGCTCTTCCTCGATGGCACGGACGTTGTGGATGCGGCGGATGAGAGAGGAGAAGAAGACAGGGACGGACAGGAGCATTAGGAAGAAAGAGAGAGTCAGTTCGATCTCAGACCACCAGTAAGGGTTCGTCAGCACCAAGGGTGTGGCGATCACCGCAGCACCCCATGCCAGGTACATCGTCCGCAGACCGTATCGGATGCCGCTTCGAACAACGACGACAAGGACCAAGGGATGCAAGAGCGCGAAAGTGCCGGGGTCGAGGGCGAGTACGGCGATCAGATAGGCCGGATCGGCGACCAAGTAGGCATAGAGCCATACCGTGCCCCTGCGCGGATCGTCGCCGGCGCGTCGTCGGTAGAGGAGGCTCGAAACGACGTAGACAATGGTGAACCCGAGTGCGAGGTAGTCCTGAATGGCGTTGAACCTTCCAAGCCACGATTGGATGCACCAGATTCCGGCGACGATGCTGCAAACGATCACCCTCTGCGTTGCCCGGTCTCTTTCGTACGGGCGGAGAGCAGCAACTGACTGTGCCCCGAAGTATCGGGATGCCTTCGATAGGGTTGCGCCGAGGCCGAGCATGAGAGATTGTCAACTGGCAACTCGGTAGAAATTTCCTGTACTCGGCGTCCATCATCCGCGCACCCATGGACTGATGCTCGAATCGGCCCTCTTGGCTTGCGACGCTGCGCGATATGCTTAGGATCGATGAATTCCGAGCCTGACACCGACGTCGCCGTCCAGCGCGAGCTTCTGCATCTCGCCTTGATGAATTCGACGCGAAGCGTGCCGCTTCAATTGGTGGCGGTGGCAGTCGTGGTCTTGCTGGGTTGGCAGGCCGGCGCGTTGTGGGCGCCCGTGGCAGCGGCCTTGGTCGGAATCACGGTTGCGATCTGGCGCTTTTCCCTGTCCAGGCGATACGACACGCGCACTTCGCTGAGCGAAGCGAGAATCGCAAGGGCGACCTACGAGCTGGAGGGCAACTCGATTCTCGCGGGCGCGTTGTGGGTCGTTTGCTCCTTCGGCATCTACCCGCTTCTGACGGGCACTCGGGCCACGGCCTACGTGGTGATAGCGATCGGGTCCGTAGCGACCGCGGCACTGTTCATGTCACTCGTGGGACGATCGTTCAATTGGCTGGTGGGGTTGTCGATGGGTTCCGTGGTGGCCGTGAGCCTGGCCGTAGAAGCGGTCCGCTCCATTCCGCTGGCCGTGCTGGTGGGAATCTTCGGTGTGACGATGATCAGGGCGTCGCGGGAAGTTAGCAACACAACTTCCCGGGCGATTCGCCATGGCCTCGAGGAAGACCTTGCAAACACGTCGCTTCAGCTAGCGAAGGACGCTGCCGAAGCAGCCAACCTGGCGAAGTCGCAGTTCTTGGCGACCATGAGCCACGAGATCCGAACGCCCATGAACGGAGTGCTGGGCTCGCTCGATCTTCTGCGTCATTCGAATCTGGATCCAAGGCAACGGCAGCTCGTGAACACGGCAGCAACCTCCGGCGGGTCGCTGATGGAAATACTTAACGATGTCCTGGATCACTCGAAGATCGAAGCCGGCAAGTTGAACCTCGCTCACGCACCTATGTCCATCCATGGTTTGGCGACCTCGGTGGTCTCATTGTTTCGTGCCAACGCGGAGGGAAAGGGCTTGACCCTGACGTTGGATCTGAACGGATCTGTCGCCAACTGGGTGGTTGGCGATGCCCAACGCTTAAAGCAGGTTCTTCTGAATATTCTTGGCAACGCCATCAAGTTCACGGAGCGCGGGAGTGTGTCACTTTCATTGCGAGAAGAGCCTGCGCCCTTTGAAAAGGTGCGGGTGAGATTTGAGGTGCGTGATACGGGACTCGGAATTCCGACGGAAGCATTCCCTCGCCTCTTCCAGCCCTTTCATCAGGTACTCGGTGACAACAAGCGACGTACGGGCGGCACCGGGCTCGGTCTGGCGATCAGTCAACGTATCGCGGCGGCAATGGGAACGACTATCGAATTCAAGAGCACGCTGGGCAAAGGTTCGCTGTTCTGGTTCTCAGCCCTGTTCGACCTGGACCCATCTGATACTCACACTTCGCCACTCGACTCGGCCTTGGGGGGACTCGAAGGTGATCTGAACTTTCAAGGGTCGGCCCTTGTGGTCGAAGACAACGACGTCAATCGAATGATTGCTCGAGAAGTGCTTCAGTCGCTGGGGATGGATGTCTACGAAGCATCCAATGGGGTCGAGGCCCTCGATGCAATGAATGGCCGAGCGTTCGACCTGGTGTTGATGGACTGCTTCATGCCCGTCCTCGACGGCTATGACACCACGCGCGAGATCAGAAAACGAGAGGCCGCCTCAGCGGGCCCTCGTGTGCCGATCGTCGCCGTCACCGCGAACGCCTTCGAAGAAGATGCAACGCACGCGCTTGCCGCGGGAATGGACGCCCATCTGGCGAAACCCTACACCCGAGCGCAGCTTCGAGATGTACTGAAATTGTGGCTGTGAGCGCCGTTATGTCAGCGTGCTCCACTCACTAAGCCCGGTCCGTTCGAAACCCCACGCCGTGTCGAGCTCGATGCGCTTGATCTCCTCGACCGCGCCTTCAGCCGCACCGCCGACCTTGCGCACCTGGGCGCGCGCCAAGCGCTCCATCAGCCGCAGATCACGATCTTTCAACCTAAGTGCACTCACGGCCCAGAGGTCGACGACCGTCTGTAAAGACTCGTAGGCGATCGGTGATGCCAGTCTGCGAGCTTGGAGCGCCGTGAGCGTGCCTCGTAGTCTTGGGTGAGCGGACCGCACGATCTTCTTCACGGCTACCTCGCCGCCGCCCGGATCGACCACCAGGTCCACGAGACCAGCTCGATGGAGTTGATCTGCTGTATAGATCTGTCCGGAAAGAATCATGTCGTTCGCGATTCCGAAACCGCCCTTGCGAATCGTCAGATGCCACGCACCCATTCCGGGAAAAAGATTGAACAGAACTTCCGGATATCCAGCCTGTGCCTGCCTCTCGAAAATGACGTTGTGATGAAGAAGCGCTGATTCAAGGCCGCCTCCCAATGCATCACCCTGTACGAGTGCCGTGGTGTGCACGCCGACCTGAGCCGCATTTTCGAGCCACCACACAAGATCGACACATCTTCTGGCATAGAGCTTCAAGGAGTCGAGATCCCGGGCGCGAACCAAAAGTACGAAGAGCGACAGATCACCGCCGAAGTTGAATACACCGGGGGCACCTGACGCCATGACGAAGTGCTTTACGAGTCCTGGGTTTGCCGTGATGTCGTTGAAGACCTGCTGAAGTTCCGCCATGGCGGCCAAGCTGTAGCACTGAATGGGCTTGACGCAGATTCGCGCCGTAAGCACGGCGAACTCTGCCTCCCACTCCAGCCACAAATATTTGTAGGGCCGCTCCAGCTGCGCCGGAATCACCGACACCGCGCTCATACCGCTTCCAAAACTCTAGTGAATTGATCGAAGTTGAAGACCGTGGACTCCGTGATCGCGTCTCGAGCTTCGTCGTCTTTGATCTTGTTGAGAAGGATGCGTAGCTCTGCCATGTGCTCGGTATCCATCGTGACGTGCGACGTGATGAAAGAGATTCCTCGATCGCCTTCCAGGAGAAGCGACTCCTTGATCGCGGCAGCGATGGGTCCGCCATACACCGAGGCGATGACCTCCAGCGCGTAGAGCATTCCAAGGACGGAGCAGGGATGGCGTCGATCCGCTGACCAATAGTTGTAGCCGTTAAGGGCGAGGATCGAATTGCTTGGCCGATATGCTGCGACCTCGCGGATTGGCACACCCACGACCTCCAGGTCATTGGCAACCCATTCCTCGTGCCCCTTTTCCTCCATCATGTGTTCGTAGAGGAAATACCGAACCTCCGCGTGTCGATCGGTCATGCGGCTGGCGGCCGCTGCGCAGGTCGGGTTGAAGTGCCACACCACGTGGTACAGCTCGAGCAGCAACCGGCGATAACGCTCGACCGGCAGGCCTTCGGCCACGATCCGAAGTACGCGAGGGTTCGTCTCGAACGATCTGCGGGCCTCGTCGGTCCGGGTGATGAGGTCGATGAAGAATGGCTGCGTCACGGGAGCTGTAATGAAGTTGTTCGAAAGGAGTGGATTGTGGCCGGGCAATTCAGCCCCTTGTTTTTGACCAAGTGCCTGCGCCACTGAAGAGATGCCGTGAGTTCCTGAACCCAGCTCGAGCCCCTCCCGCTTTCGATCGTCGGAAGAGCGAGAATTCGAATGCCACGTTGTGCGAACGGAACGACATGCCAGTCAACCTTCCATCTCCCATGCCAAACGCGCTTCACCCCATCGCCGGCCTCACCCTCGGTACCACGATGGCCGGCATCCGC
>JBDTPG010000147.1:0-6682 GCA_039932815.1 Caldimonas sp. | reverse complement strand
CTGGCGTTGCCGATGGACACCTGGAAGACCATGCAGTCGCCCTCCAGGCCGCCGAAGCGGTAGTTCCAGACCTGAAGCTTCTGGTAGCCGACCGGGAAGATGAAGGCGGGCCGGCCAAGCCGTGTCAGCACCTCCCTCTGCGACATCCCCGGCTGGATGGTCGAAAACGTCGGCGGGTTGAGCACCTGCTGGCTTCGAACCAGGCGCCCGGCCGCGTCGAAGTCGAGCATGTATGTGTCCTTGCCGCGCCGGAACGCGAGCCGCGTCGTCCCATCGGACAACACGTACTCGTCGCCGGCGCCGAGCGTCTGGCGCGCCTCGGCGATCGCCGTGCCCGGCGGCAGCGAGCTCGGCGATCGGAACAACGTGCACGAGGCCGCGGCCGCGGCGAGCATCACGGCTCCACCCAGGCGCAAGGCGGCTGCGGGCATTGACTTCATTTGCACTCCTGCGGACCAGCGAAACTTCGCGACGATTCTGGAGCAGCCCGCTTGTCCCCGATCGAAACCTGCTCTCTAGAATGATCCGGATCGACGCGACCCTCGCCCCTTCCCTCGCGCCGGTCTTCGTCGAGCGGCTCGCGCACGACATCCGCGTCGTCGACACCGGCTTTCACCGACCGCTCTTCGACGCCGCCTACCTGATCGTCGAGCGCGGCCGCGCCGCCTTCGTCGATGCCGGCACCAACCATTCGGTGCCGCGCCTGCTTGCGGCGCTCGCCGCCGAGGGGCTCGGCGCCGACGCCGTCGACTACGTCATCCCGACGCATGTGCACCTGGATCACGCCGGCGGCGTCGGGCTGCTGATGCAGCACCTGCCGCGGGCTCGACTCGTCGTCCATCCGCGCGGTGCGCGACATCTCGCCGGCCCGGCCCATCTCATCAGGAGCGCGACCGGCGTCTACGGCGCCGAGGAGATCGAACGCTCGTACGGAACGCTGGTGCCGGTCGCCGTCGAACGGATCTCGACCACGAAGGACGGCGCGACGATCGAGCTTGCCGGCCGGCCGTTGCAGTTCCTGCACACGCCCGGCCACGCCATGCACCACCACTGCATCTGGGACGCGGCCAGCCGGGGCTTCTTCACCGGCGACACCTTCGGCCTCTCCTACCGCGACTTCGACACCGCCGCCGGCCCCTGGATCATGCCGACGACGACGCCGGTGCAGTTCCAGCCGGACGCGCTGCGCCGCTCGATCGAGCGGATGCTCGCGTTCGACCCCGAGGGGATGTACGTCACCCACTACGGCCGGGTCGGCGACGTGCTGCGCCTTGCCGCGCTGCTGCTCGCTCAGCTCGACGAAATGGTCGCGTTCGCGCGCTCGACAGCGCCTGGCCCCGATCGCCATGGCGTGCTGATGGGCGGGCTCGAGGCGATCCACCTGCAAAGCCTTCGTGGGCACGGGGTCGTGCTGAGCGACGAGCGCATCCGCGATCGGCTCGCGCTCGACCTCGAGTTGAACGCCCAGGGCATCGCCATCTGGCTCGACCGGAGATCCGCATGAAACAGGTCCGCTTCGACTTCACCGGCAAGGTCGCCGTCGTCACCGGCGCGGCGAACGGCATCGGCGCGGCGTGCGCGCGCCTCTTCGCCGCGAGCGGCGCGGCCGTCGCGCTCTGGGACATCGACGCGGCTGCCGCCCGGTCGTTGGCGGCCGAGCTCGGCGCCGGCAGCGCGCGCGCCACGAGCTTCGCCTGCAACGTCGCGCGCAGCGGCGAGGTCGCGGCGGCGCTCGCCGGCACGGTCGCGGCGTTCGGCCGCGTCGACATCCTCGTCAACAACGCCGGGATCTTTCGCGCTGCCGATTTCCTCGACGTCGCCGAGGACGACTGGGACGCCGTCATCGACGTCAACCTCAAAGGCGCGTTCCTGGTCGGCCAGGCGGTCGCACGCGCGATGGTCAAGTCGGGCGGCGGCGCGATCGTCAACATGAGCTCGGTCAACGGCGTCACGGCGATCCCGTCGATCGCCAGCTACAACGCGAGCAAGGGCGGCATCGACCAGCTGACGCGGGTGATGGCGCTGTCGCTCGCCGACCTCGGCGTTCGCGTCAACGCGGTCGCGCCCGGAACGATCGCCACCGAGCTGGCGCAGAAAGCCGTGCTGGGCAGCGCCGAAGCGGCGGCGCGGATCATGAGCCGGACGCCGCTCAGACGCCTCGGCGCACCCGACGAGGTGGCCGCGGTGTGCGCCTTCCTCGCCAGCGACGCGGCGAGCTACATGACCGGCGAAATCGTCTACGTCGACGGTGGCCGGCTCGCGCTCAACTACACGATGCCGCCGCTGCCGACCACGCCCTGATTCGCATCACGCCCTGGCGGCGGCGAGGCGATCGGGCAAGCGCGCCTCGCGGATCGGCAGATGGATCAGCGCCGCGCCGGCGGCGAGGACGATGTCGGCGTACCACATCCAGTTGTAGCTGCCGGTCCATTCGAACGACTTGCCGCCGAGCCAGGCGCCGAGAAAGCCGCCCATCTGGTGCGACAGCATGACGAAGCCGAACAGCGTCGCCATGTGCGCGGTGCCGAAGAACTTCGCGACCAGCCCGACTGTCGGCGGCACCGTCGACAGATAGGTGAGGCCGATGAAGGCGGCGAAGACGAGGACGACCGCTTCGGTCTTCGGCGCGAACAGGAACAACAGGACGGCGACGCCACGCGCCGCGTAGACGAGCGCGAGCAGCGACTTCATGCGCCAGCGGCCCACCGCCCAGCCCATGGCGAAGCTGCCGACGATGTTGAACAGCCCGACGATCGCCAGCGCCCAGGCGCCCACCGTCGGCGGCAGCTGACAGGCGGCGACGACGCCGGGCAGGTGCGTGGCGATGAAGGCGACGTGGAAGCCGCAGACGAAGAAGCCGGTCGCGAGCAGCAGGTAGCTCGGCTCGTGCATCGCGCGCCGGATCGCCTCGCGCGTGGTCTCGGCGCGCACGGGGGCCGCGCTCGGCGAAGCCGCTGCGGCGCTCGCCGCCGCCTGCGCCGAGCTGCCGCGCAGCAGCCAGGCCGCCGGCAGCGCGAGCAGGACGATCGCCGCCATGCTCTGGATCGCCATCGCCCAGCCGGCGACGGCGGTGATGCCCTGGGCGATCGGCACGAAGACGAACTGGCCGAACGAGCCGCCGGCGTTGACGATGCCGGTGGCCATGCCGCGCCGCGCCGGCGCGGTCAGGCGCGCCGTCGCCGACAGCAGCACCGACGGCCCGGCGAAGCCGGCGCCGCCGGCGCCGATCACGCCGATCGCCATGATCAGGCCGAAGGTCGTCGTCATCAGCGGCACGAGCGCGGTGCCGAGTGCGACCAGCAAGAGCCCGAGCAGGAGGACGCGGCCGGCACCGTAGCGGTCGGCGATGATGCCGGCGACCGGCTGCGTCAGCCCCCAGCAAAGCTGGCCGACGCCGAAGGCGAGGCTGATGCTCGCCAGGCCGAGCCCGGTCGTCGAGTTGATGACGCTCAGGAACAGGCCCATCGATTGGCGCGCGCCCATGGTGACGGCGAAGACGCCGCCGGCCGCGAGCAGGACCAGGCCGAAGGCCAGCGGTGCGCGCGAGCGCGGTTTCGCAGCAACGGGTTCAGACATCGGAGGTCTCCGTCTCGGGGGCCGACAGGGTGGCGAGGCAATCGTCGAGCAGCGCGTGCAATTCGGCGACGCGCGCCGTGCCGAGCTGCTCGTTGAGAGCGAGCTGGGCGCGCTTCCAGTCGCGCTTCGCCTCGACCCGCTTGGCGCGGCCGCGCGCCGTCAGGGCGACCAGGCGCGAGCGGCCGTCCGCGCCGGGGCCGATCTCGGCCCAGCCGCTCGCGATGATCGGCTGGAGGTTGCGCGTCAGCGTCGAGGCGTCCATCGACATCGCCGCCGCGAGATCGCTCGGGCGGGCGGGGCCGAGATGCTCGATCGTCGAGAGCAGCGAATACTGGGTCGTCTTCAGGCCCGAGGCGGCGACTGCCCGGTCGTAGTGCTGGCTGACGCGGCGCGTCAGCTGGCGCAGCTTGAAGTTGGTGCAGCCCTTGGGCGTGGCGATGGCAGCCTTGGTCATGGAATAATTGTAGCTGCAACCTTTCCAGGTCGCGACGAGGCTACCTGTCCGGACCGACAAGTTGACCTTCCTCGCGCCTAGAGCCGCGTCCTCCACGGCGGCGCCCGGATGGCGACCGCCGACGCACGACTGACCGGGCGCGACGGCAAGCTGTACGCTCACGGCTCGACGACGTGCTTGGTCTTCGACACCCCTCAGCTCCGGGCTCACGACGATGCGATTCCTCCACACCATGCTCCGGGTCGGCGACCTGCAGCGATCGATCGACTTCTACACGCGCGTCATGGGCATGCGCCTGCTGCGCACGACCGAGCGCCCCGAGCAGGGCTACTCGCTCGCCTTCGTCGGCTACGGCTCGAATCCGGAACAGGCCGAGATCGAGCTCACCTACAACCACGGCACGGGCTCGTACGAGCTCGGCAACGCGTACGGACACATCGCCCTCGGCATGGCCGACATCTACTCCGCGTGCGAGAAGATCCGCGCCGGCGGCGGCAAGGTGACGCGCGAGCCCGGGCCGGTCAAGGGCGGAACGACGGTGATCGCGTTCGTCACGGACCCCGACGGCTACAAGATCGAGCTGATCGAACGCGACGCCTGATCGCTATCGGCGCTCCAGGCTCGCCGCTTCCCTCGCCAGCCTCTCGACGCGCGTCCAGTCGGCGGTGGCGAGCGCGTCGGGCGGCGTCAGCCAGGAGCCGCCGACGACCTCGACGTTGGCGAGCGCAAGGTAGCCGGGCGCCGATGCGGCGGTGATGCCGCCGGTCGGGCAGAACGCGACGTCGGCGAACACGCTCGCCCAGGCCTTCAGCATCGGCGCGCCGCCGGCAGCCGCGGCGGGGAAGAACTTGAGGAAGCGAAACCCTTCCTCGGCGGCACTCATGATTTCGCTCGCGGTCGCCACGCCCGGCAGGAGGGCGAGGCCGAGCTCGCGGCACTCGGCGGCGACCCGCGGCGACCAGCCCGGGCTGACCGCGAAGCGCGCGCCCGCGGCGAGCGCGGCGCGTGCGTCGGTGGCACTCCTCACCGTGCCGGCACCGACGATCACGTCGGGAAGCGCTTGCGCGATCGCCGTGATCGCCGCCAGCGCCGCCGGCGTTCGCAGCGTCACCTCGACGACGCGAATGCCGCCTGCGAAGAGCGCGCGCGCCATCGGCACCGCGTCCTCGGCGCGCTCGATGACGACGACCGGAATCACCGGCCCGTGGCGCGCGAGCTCGAGGGGGTCGAGCGGCAAGCTGCCGTTCGCTAGAGCCATGTGCACGCCCCTTCCTCGGCCGAGACGACGTTCTTGCGCATGCCGGCGAAGAGCTCGCGGCCGAGGTCGCGGGAGTTCGCCTCCGCTTGCGCCGGCGCCAGCGTCGCCGGCTCGCGCCGCAGCCACTCGGCGGCGTCGACGAGCGCTGCGAGCGTCCCGGCATGCGCGTCGACCCGGATCACGTCGCCGTTGCGAACGCGCCCGAGCGGCCCGCCGGCAACGACCTCCGGGCTGACGTGAATGGCGGCCGGCACCTGCCCGGAGGCGCCGCTCATTCGGCCGTCGGTGACCAGGGCGACGCGAAAGCCTTTCTTCTGCAGCGCGCCGAGCGGCGGCGTCAGCTTGTGGAGCTCGGGCATGCCGTTCGCGCGCGGGCCCTGGAAGCGGACCACGGCGACGAAGTCGCGCTCGAGCGCGCCGGCGGCGAACGCCGCGAGCATCTCTTCCTGCGAATCGAACACCAGCGCGGGCGCCTCGACGATCCAGCGATCGGCGGGGACCGACGAGACCTTGATGACGGCGCGCCCGCAGTTGCCGCTGAGCAGCTTCAGGCCGCCCTCCTCGCTGAACGGCTCGCCCACCCGCCGGACGATGGTGTCGTCGCCGCTCTCCGCGGCGAGCGCGCGCCAGGCGACGCGGCCGCCGTCGCCGGTCGGGATGCGCGTGTAGTCGGCAAGCCCGCCGGCGGCGACGGTCGCGACATCGTCGTGCAGGCAGCCGCCGTCGATGAGCTCGCGGATCACGAATCCCGGCCCGCCCGCCGCCTGGAACTGATTGACGTCGGCGCTGCCGTTCGGATAGACGCGCGCCAGCAGCGGCGTCGCGCGCGAGAGGTCGGAGAAGTCGCTCCAGTCGATCACGATGCCGGCCGAACGGGCCACCGCGACCCAATGGATCAGGTGGTTGGTCGAGCCGCCGGTCGCGAGCAGCGCGACCATGGCGTTGACGATCGAGCGCTCGTCGACCAGGCGGCCGATCGGCAGGAAGCGTGCTTCGCCACCGTCGACCGCCGCCTGCGGCCACGCCGCGTTGGCGAGGACGAGGCGGACCGCCTCGGCCGTGAGCGCGTCGCGCAGGCCGTCGTTCGGATGGATGAAGGCGGCGCCAGGAACGTGCAGACCCATCGCCTCGAGCAGCATCTGGTTGCTGTTCGCGGTGCCGTAGAAGGTGCAGGTGCCGGGGCTGTGGTACGAGGCCGCCTCGGCCTCCATCAGCGCGGCGCGATCGACGCGGCCGAGCGCGAACTGCTCGCGTACGCGGGTCTTCTCGGCATTGGCAAGGCCGCTGCCCATCGGCCCGCCGGGAACGAAGACGCACGGAAGGTGGCCGAAGTGGAGCGCCCCGATCAAGAGGCCCGGGACGATCTTGTCGCAGATGCCGAGCAGGAGCGCGGC
>JBDTPG010000146.1:0-6682 GCA_039932815.1 Caldimonas sp. | reverse complement strand
TCCTCGCAAGTGTCGAGAGGTTTTGTCTGCGAACCTCTAACTCACGACACTAGAACAAACCAGAACAAAGAACAAAAGTTCTTGTTCGGGCAAATACTAGAACGTACATTTCTTTCTGTCCAGCCCGCTTTCCCGACTCCAGCCCGCATGCCCAACGCTCCGCGCCGCGCCGGCTTCCTGCCATTGCCGATGCTCGTGTTGTTGCTGCTGCTGGCGACGACGCCGTTCTGGCTGACTCGCCTGGGCCTCTATCAGTACCTCGCGCTCGAGGTGATGGTCTGGATGCTGTTCGCGCTCGGCTACAACCTGATGCTCGGCACGACCGGGCTGCCGTCGTTCGGGCACGGCGCGTTCTTCGGTGTCGGCGCCTACGCATTCGGCCTGCTGCAGCAGCGCATCTGGGCCAATCTCTGGTTCGATCTCGCGGGCGCGATTCTCATCGCCGGCGCGCTCGGCGCTGTCGTCGGCGCGTGCATCGCCCACAAGCGCGGCATCTATTTCGCGTTGCTGACGATCGCCTTCGGCCAGGTCGTCTGGTTCGTCGCGGTCAAGTGGCACGGCGTCACCGGCGGCGAGGACGGCCTGCAGAACATCGTCCGGCCGCTCCTGCCGCTCGGTGTCGCGACGTTCGACCTGCGCAGCAACCAGGCGCTGTTCTACTTCTGCCTCGCCTTGTTCGCGATCGCCCTCGTCGTGCTCTGGCGGCTCGTCCACTCGCCGTTCGGGCGTGTCCTCGCGGCGATCCGCCAGAACGAGGTCCGCGCCGCCTTCGTCGGCTACCACGTCTGGCTCTACAAGTGGCTCGCGATCACGATCGCGTCGACCTTCGCCGGGCTGGCCGGTGCGATGTTCGCGCTCGCGCAGCAGTCGGCCTACCCGAACGTGATGAGCCTGCACTCGTCGGGATTCGTCGTCATGATGGTTCTGATTGGCGGCGGCCTGGTCAGTTTCTGGGGTCCGGCGATCGGCGCCCTCTTCTTCATCCTCGCCCGCGACGTTCTCGGCGCGGCGACCGAGACCTGGCTGCTCTGGTACGGCCTGCTGTTCGTGGTCATGGTGCTGTGGCGGCCGGAAGGCATCGCCGGCCTCTGGCAGGCCGCACTCCGGCGCCGCGCCGTGACAGTACGCGCCCCGATGCCTGTCAAGGAAGCGCTCCATGGCCCTCTTTGAAGCAAGCGGTCTGCACAAGCGCTTCGGCGACCAGGTCGTCCTCCAGGACCTCTCGCTCTCCTTCGAGGAAGGACGCTTGTCAGGAATCATGGGACCGAACGGCGCCGGCAAGACGACGTGCTTCAACGTCCTCACCGGCCGTCACGCGCCCGATCGCGGCCGCGTCACGTTCGCCGGCGAGGACATCACCGGCCTGCCGCCGCGCCGGATCGCCCGGAAGGGCATCTCGCGCTCGTTCCAGGTCATGAACCTGTTCAACGACGATTCGGCGCTCGACAACGTGCTGATCGCGCTGCCGCGCGTGCGCCGGCGCGGCTTCGACGCCTGGCGCGACCTGCGCGCCGACTCTGGCGCCGAGCAGCAGGCGGCGAGCGTGCTCGCGCGCGTCGGCCTGGCCGGCCAGGAACGCGCTGCGGCGCGCGATCTGTCGTACGGCGAGAGGCGCGCGCTCGAGATCGCCGTCGCGCTGGCCGCCGAGCCGCGCCTGCTCTTCCTCGACGAGCCGACCGCGGGCCTCGGTGCGCAGGCGACCGGCCGCCTCGCCGATCTCGTCGGCGAGCTCAAGCATCAGCTCACGATCGTCGTCATCGAGCACGACATGCGCTTCCTGTTCGGCCTTGCCGACTTCGTGTCGGTGCTTCACTGGGGCCAGGTGATCGCCGCCGGCACGCCGACCGAGCTGCGCGAGAACGAATGGGTGCGGCGCTCGAGCCTGGGAAGCAACGGCTGATGCTCACGCTCGCCAACGTCGACACCTACTACGGCGATACGCAGGTTCTGTTCGACGTCTCGCTCGCGGTCGGCCGGGGCGAAGTCGTTGCCCTGCTCGGACCGAACGGCGCCGGCAAGACGACGTTGCTGCGCTCGGCGCTCGGCCTGACGCCGGCGCGGCGAGGCAGCGTCCGCTTCGACGGCGCCGACATCACGCGCGCGCCGACGCACGAGATCGCCCGGCGCGGCCTCGGCTGGGTGCCCGACGACCGGCGCATCTTCCCGACGCTCACGGTCGCGCGAAATCTCTCGATCGCGCGCAAGAAGACGAAGTTCCGCGCCTGGCGCGAGAGCGAGTGCTTCGAGATCTTCAGCGCGCTCGAGTACCTGATGCACCGCGAGTGCGAGAACCTGTCCGGCGGCGAGATGCAGATGGTCGCGATCGCGCGCGCGCTGGTCGGCGCGCCCGGCCTCGTGCTCTTCGACGAGCCGAGCCAGGGCCTGGCGCCGAAGATCGTCCAGGACGTGATGAAGACGATCAGTCGCCTGAAGGACGAGGGCATCGCCGTCCTCCTGGTCGAGCAGAACGTCGCCAGCGCGCTCGCCGTCGCCGACAGCGTCTACGTGCTCGACCGCGGCCGCGTCGTCCATCGCGGACCGGCCGCGGCGCTGCGCGACGACGCGGCCGCGCGCGTCGCGCTGCTCGGGGTGTGACGGCCATGACCTTGCCGCTGCTCCACGTCGACCGCCTCGCCAAGCAGTACCGGCGCGGCCTGCTCCGCCGCGAAGTGACGTTCTCGCTCGAGGCCGACTTCACGATCGAGACGCCGTGCGTCGTCGGCGTCATGGGGCCGAACGGGTCGGGCAAGACGACGCTGTTCGAGCTCATCACCGGCAGCAACGTGCCGTCGAGCGGGCGCGTCCTCGTCGCCGGCCAGGACATCCACGCGGTTCGCTACGGCGAGCGTGACCGCGTCGCGATCCACTATCACCAGTCCTACCAGGTGCGTCGCTTTCGGCGCACGCGGCCGGAAGCGAGCATGGCGCGAGCCGCCACCGACGAGCCGCGGGTGCACCTCTTCGACGAGCCGCAGTTCAACACCCAGGACGGCTACATCGGCTTCATGCTCGACTTCTTCCGCGCCCTGCGCCGCAAGGACCGGCTCGTCTTCCTGTGCCTGCATCCGAACGAGCCGTATCACGTCGACATCCTGCGCGAGAGCTGCGACCGCTTCATCTTCGTCGACCGCGGTCGCCTGACACACGCGCCCACTTGGGCCGAGCTGCAAGCCGAGGAGCGAGTTCGCACCTACCTCGGCCGCCTCGCTATCGCCACGACCTAGGCGGCGAGCCAGCGGGCCCAACGGGCCCGGCCCCTCCCTCGCGGAGGGAGGGGAGCGAAGCGGGGAGGGAGCAGCCCTGACAGCGCAGCTGTAGCCCGGGCCCCGCCCGAGCTACAGCGGCAACTCCGTGAAATAGCGCCCGCCGTGGAAGATGAGTGGCTGCGCGCCGGCGCGGCGCTCGCAGCACTCCACCTCGCCGACGAAGATGACATGGTCGCCTTCCTCGTAGCGGCTGCGGTTGAAGCATTCGAACGCGGCGGCGGCACCGTCGAGCAGCGGCACGCCGCTCGCCCCGGTGCGGAACGCGACGCCGTCGAAGCGGGCGACGTCCTTGCTCGCGAAGCGCTCGGCGAGGGCGCGCTGGTCCGCGGCGAGGATGTTGATCGCGTAGTGCGAGCCGCGCGCGAACGCCGGCATCGAGCCGGCCTGGCGTGACAGGCTCCACAGCACCAGCGGCGGATCGATCGACACGGAGTTGAACGAGTTGGCGGTGAGGCCGATCGGCTCGCCCTCGGCCGTGCGCGCGGTGACGATCGTCACGCCGGTCGCGAACCTCGCGAGGGCGGCGCGGAAGTCGTCGGCGCTGAAGGACGGCGGTGCCGCGCGCTGGGTTGGGGCCATGTCCGATTGTCGATGTAACGCGCCGTCTTCATCCGGCGCTGTGAGGCGGGGGCCCCGGCCGGCGCACGGGCATCATGCGGGTCCGCGCCCCTTCATGGGCGCCGCGACAACCCTCCTTGAACGAACCCCTGACCCCCCGCGCTCGCCCGCGGCTCGACGCCGCCGCGCTGCACCGACTGATCGCGGTCACCGTGCTCGGCTTCGCCTCCGGCCTGCCGCTGGCCCTCACCGGCCAGGCGATGCAGGCGTGGCTTTCCGCCGACGGCGTCGACATCGCGACGATCGGCTTCCTGAGCCTGGTCGGCCTGCCGTACACCTTCAAGTTCCTGTGGGCGCCGCTGATGGATCGCTTCGAACCGCCGTGGCTCGGTCGGCGCCGCAGCTGGCTGGTCGCTACCCAGCTCGCACTCGCCGGCGCGCTGTTCTGGATGGCGGCGACGCCGCCGAAATCGGCGCTCGGCGCGTTCGCGCTGCTCGCCGGCCTGGTCGCGTGGCTCTCTGCCTCGCAGGACGTCGTCGTCGACGCCTACCGGACCGATTTGCTGCCCGCCGCCGAGCGCGGCTTCGGCTCGTCGCTGACCGTGCTCGGCTATCGGCTGGCGATGATCCTCTCGGGCGGCATCGCCTTCATCTGGGTCGATCCGCGCCAGGGCGGCGGCTGGACGTGGCCCGAGGTCTATCGCGCGATGGCGCTGTTCATGATCGGCGCGGCCGTGTTCTCGGCGCTGCTCGCGCCGCGCCTGGTCGGCGCGCCGAAGCCGTCGAGCGTCGCCCGCAACGACGTGCTGGGCTTTCTCGCCGTCGCCGCGGCGGTCGGTGCCGGCTTCGTCGTCACGCGCTACGCGTTCGCACCGTGGTCGCGCGCGATCGTCGCACCGCTGCTCGCGGCACAGGGAGTCGCTGCGCCCCTGGCCGATCGCTGGGCCGACCTGCTCGCGCTCTTCGCCGGCATCGCCATGACGCTGCCGCTGGTGGCCTGGGCGGCGCGAAAGGCGCGCTTCGAGACTTTCCTCGGCAGCCTCGCGAGCTATTTCTCGCAGGCCGGCGCGGTGCCCTTCCTCGCCTTCATCGTCCTCTACAAGCTGGGCGATGCCTTTGCCGGATCGCTGCTCACGCCGTTCCTGCTCCAGGCCATGCACTACAGCACCGCCGAGGTCGGCGTCGTCAACAAGGTGATCGGCCTCTGGCTGACGATCGCCGGCGCACTGCTCGGCGGCGCCTTGATGATCCGCCTCGGGCTGTGGCGCGCGCTGATGCTGTTCGGCATCCTGCAGATGCTCGGCAACCTCGGTTTCTGGTGGCTCGCGCTGCACGGGCGCGACGCGCTGCCCGGGCTCGTGCTGCCGGCGTTCGACTGGGGCTTCGTCAAGCTCGCCGAGCCGACGCCGGTCGATGGCGGCCTGCTGATGGCGATCGCCAGCGAGAACATCACCAGCGGCATGGGAACGACGGCCTTCGTCGCCTTCCTGATGAGCTTGTGCAACCGGCGCTTCAGCGCGACCCAGTTCGCGCTGCTGAGCGCGTTCGCGTCGATCGGCCGGGTCTGGGTCGGGCCGCTGGCCGGGGTGCTGGCGCAGTCGATCGGCTGGCCCGCGTTCTTCCTCGGCTCGATCGTCGCGGCGCTGCCGGCGCTCGTGCTGCTCGCGGTGCTGCGCCGGCCGATCGACCTGCTCGAGCACGATCCGGACGCTGTCGACAGCCGGGGCGAAGAAGCGAAGCCATGATCGATTCCCGGCGGGACGAGCGGGCCGGCTGCCGCTGCTGCGTCGGCCTGGCGACGGCGCCGACGCGCCGGGATCGACGCTTGTTCGTGCGCCTCCTCGGCGCGGGCGCCGCCGCCGTCGCAACCGGCGCCTTGGGACGTGAAGGCGTCGACGTCGGACCGCCGTCGGTATTCGCCAAGGCCGTGCCGGCCGAACAGATCGAGCGTGCCGCGACACGCCAGTACCTGGCGCTGATGCAGCAGACGGCGAGCCGCCGCAGCCTCGCGCCCAAGGATCACCCGCAGCTTCGTCGCCTGCGCGCGATCGCGGCGCGGATCATCCCTTTCACCTTCGAGTGGAACGCGCGGGCGCGGCAGTGGCAGTGGGAGGTGAACCTCATCGGCAGCCCGCAGATCAACGCCTTCTGCATGCCGGGCGGCAAGATCGCCTTTCACTACGGCATCCTCGATCGGCTGAAGCTCGTCGACGACGAGGTGGCGATGGTGATGGGCCACGAGATGGCGCACGCGCTGCGCGAGCACGCGCGCGAGCAGATGGGCAAGAGCCTGGCGACGCGCGGCGCGGTCGAGATCGGCTCGGCGATCCTCGGCCTCGGCAATGGCGGCCGCCTGCTCGCCGACGCCGGCCGCCAGCTCCTGACTCTCGAATTCAGCCGCGCAGACGAGACCGAGTCCGACCTGATCGGCCTGGAGCTCGCCGCGCGCGCCGGCTACGACCCGCGCGCCGGCGTGACGCTCTGGGAGAAGATGGCCGAGGCGAACCGGCGCGCGCCGGTCGAGCTGCTGAGCACGCACCCCTCGGGGCCGACGCGGATCACCGGCATCAAGGCGAACCTGCCGAAGGTCGCGGGCTTGTACGCGCGCGCCGAGAAGCCGGCGCAGCGGTTCGCGCCGCCCTAGAGGAATTCTCCGCGCGCCAACCTCGCCGTTGTTCAGGCGGCGCTCAGCCGGGGCGCGAACCATCCGGCGATCGGCATCACGGCATGACGTCGCAGCACGCCTTTGACGGGCGGCAGCACGGCGACCTGGCGGACCAGGGCGCGAATGCTTTCCGCGCCCGTCTTGGCTCGCATGCTGCCGATCTGGCTGCGCACGGTCGAGATCGCGACGCCGA
>JBDTPG010000145.1:0-6771 GCA_039932815.1 Caldimonas sp. | reverse complement strand
CCGGGCCGAGCGGCGCGAAGTCCTGGCCCTTGCCGTCGCCGCCGAGGATGACGACGAGCCGCGCCGGCGCGCGCTCGCTGCCGAGGCCGACGAGCGCCGCTTCGGTAGCGCCGACATTGGTCCCCTTGCTGTCGTCGAAGGCGTCGATGCCGTCCACCGTCGCGACGTGCTCGACGCGGTGCGGCTCGCCGCGGTACTCGCGCAGCGCATGCAGCATCGGCGCCAGCGGGCAGCCGATCTCGCTCGCCAGCGCCAGCGCGGCGAGCGCGTTCATGGCGTTGTGGCGGCCGCGGATGCGCAAAGCGTCGGTCGGCATCAGGTGCTGGACGACGATTTCGCCGCGCTCGCTCGCCGCTTCGTCGCCCTGGGCTCGCACCAGCCAGGCCATGTCGTTGTCGACCGCCAGGCCCCAGTCGCCGGCGCGCGTCGGCACGCCGTTGCCGAAGCTGACGACGTGGCGCGCGACCACCTTGGCGACGCGGCCCTTTCTCGCCGGCATCGTCTTCGGCGCCGGCACGAGGCGCATCACGGCGGCGTCGTCGCGGTTGACGACGATCGTCGCGCGCGTGCCGAAGACACGGGCCTTGGCGGCCGCGTAGTCGGCCATCGAGCCGTGCCAGTCGAGGTGGTCCTCGCTGAGGTTGAGCAGCGCCGCGGCGTCGGCTTCGAACGCGCTCGCCTCGCCACCGGCGAGCTGGAAGCTCGACAGCTCGAGCACCCACACCTCGGGCAATCGATCGCGCAACGACCCGGCCGGGCCGGCGTCGATCGCGTCGCCCAGCGTCTGCAGCATCGTCGGCCCGATGTTGCCGGCCGCGGCGACGCGCTTGCCGCTGCGCTCGACGAGCAGCGCCGTGAGCGCGGTCGTCGTCGTCTTGCCGTTGGTACCGGTGACGGCGATCACCTTCGGCGCGTAGTCGACCGTCGCGCGCAGCGATTCGAGCGCCGCCGCGAACAGGTCGAGCTCGCCCTGCACCATCAGCTTGGCGGATCGCGCCGCGTCGAGCACGGCGGCGATGCGCTGGTCGCCCGGCGCCAGACCCGGGCTCTTGAAGACGCGATCGACGCCGGCGAGTGCGCCCGCATCGAGCGCACCGCCGATCAGCTCGGCCGCCGGCACGTGCTCGCGCAACGCTGCTGCCTGCGGCGGTTCGGCGCGCGAATCCCACACCCGCACGGCAGCACCGTCGCGCGCGAGCCAGCGCGCCATCGCCAGGCCCGATTCGCCAAGGCCGAGAACGAGCGCGGCGCCGGGACGAGCGCCGGGCCGCTCCCAAGCCGGCCCGGGTCCCCCCGGGGGACCGGCCAACGTACCCGTTGGACGAGGGGTCGTCATTACCGCAGCTTCAGGCTCGCGAGCCCGACCAGGCAAAGCAGCATGGTGATGATCCAGAAGCGGACGACGACCTGCGTCTCCTTCCAGCCCTTCTTCTCGAAGTGATGGTGCAGCGGCGCCATCTTGAAGAGGCGCCGTCCCTCGCCGTACTTGCGCTTCGTGTACTTGAACCAGCCGACCTGCGCCATCACCGACAGCGCCTCGGCGACGAAGACACCGCCCATGATCCCGAGCACGATCTCCTGGCGCGTGATCACGGCGATCGTGCCGAGCGCGCCGCCGAGCGCGAGCGCGCCGACGTCGCCCATGAAGACCTGCGCCGGATGGGTGTTGAACCAGAGGAACGCGAGGCCCGCGCCGGCCATCGCCGCGCAGAAGATGAGCAATTCGCCGGCGCCCGGTATGTACGGGATCAGGAGGTAGCGCGACAGGTCGACGCGCCCCGTGACGTACGCGAACACGCCGAGCGCCGAGCCCACCATCACGACCGGCATGATCGCCAGGCCGTCGAGGCCGTCGGTGAGGTTGACGGCGTTGCTCGCGCCGACGATGACGAAGTAGGTGAGCGCGATGAAGCCGAACACGCCGAGCGGATAGCTCACGGTCTTGAAGAACGGCACGATCAGGTCGGCCTTGGGCGGCAGGTCGTTCGAGAAGCCGCTCTGCACCCAGCGGATGAAGAGCTCGAGGACGCGCAGGTTCGACGTCTCGCTGACCGAGAACGCGAGGTAGATCGCGGCGACGATGCCGATCAGCGACTGCCAGAAGTACTTCTCGCCCGAAGGCATGCCCTCGGGGTTCTTCTGCACGACCTTCCTCCAGTCGTCGACCCAGCCGATCGCGCCGAATCCGACGGTGACGACCATCACGATCCAGACGAAGCGGTTCGACCAGTCGAACCAGAGCAGCGTCGAGACGCCGATGCCGAGGAGGATGAGGACGCCGCCCATCGTCGGCGTCCCGCTCTTCGAATGGTGCGACTCCATGCCGTACGAGCGGATCGGCTGGCCGATCCTGAGCGATGCGAGCCGCCGGATCACCCATGGCCCGAACACCAGGCCGATGACGAGCGACGTCATCGCCGCCATCACGGCGCGAAAAGTGATGTACTGGAAGACGCGCATGAAGCCGAACTCGGGCGAGTACGCCTGCAGCCACTGCGCCAGGCTAAGCAGCATGGGCATCTCCTGCTGCTTCGCCGGTGAGCGCGGCGATCACCCGTTCCATCCTCATGAAGCGCGATCCCTTGACGAGGATCGACGCCGCCGCCGGCGCATCGCCGAGCGCGGCGATCAGCGCATCGACCTCGGCGAACGCACGCGAGCCGGCGAACGGCCCGGTCGTGTTGCCGCTTTCGGCGCCTGCCGCCCAGAGCGATTCGATGCCGCGCTCATGCGCGTAGGCGCCGACCTCGCGGTGGAACGCCGGCCCCTGGTCGCCGACCTCGCCCATGTCGCCCAGCACCAGCCAGCGCGGCGCGGGCAAGGAAGCGAGCACGTCGATCGCGGCGCGGACCGAATCCGGATTGGCGTTGTAGGTGTCGTCGATGAGCGTGACGTCGGCGCCGCCACGCGCGAAGCTCCGGCTCTGCGAGCGGCCGCGCACGGCGGCGAAGCCCTCCAGGCCGCCCACGATCGCCTCGAGCGGGCAGCCTGCCGCCAGTGCAGCCGCGCTCGCCGCGAGCGCGTTGCGGACGTTGTGCCGGCCGGCGACGAAGAGCGAGAACGTCGCCGGGCCGGCCGGCGTCTGCATCGCCACCCGCCAGTGGTCGCCGTGCCAGACCGCGCTTGCCGAGACGTCGGCCGGCGCATCGAGCGCGAAAGTGAATGTCCTGCGCGCGCCGGCGATGTCGCGCCAGGTCGGCGCGTGCGCGTCGTCGGCCGGAAAGACCGCGACCCCGTCCTCGCCGAGCGCCGCGATCGCCGTGCCGTTCTCGCGCGCGACGGCGTCGACGCTGGCCATGAACTCGAGGTGCTCGCGCTGCGCGTTGTTGACGAGCGCGATCGTCGGCGCCGCGATCTCGGCGAGGCGGGCGATCTCGCCGGCGTGGTTCATGCCGAGCTCGATCACGGCGGCGCGGCAGCCGTCGCGCAGGCGAAGCAAGGTCAACGGCACGCCGATGTCGTTGTTGAAGTTGCCTTCGGTCGCGAACGCCGCATCGCCGAGCCAGGCGCGAAAGATCGCCGCGGTCATCTGCGTCACCGTGGTCTTGCCGTTGCTGCCGGTCACGGCGACCAGCGGCATGGCGAAGCGACGCCGCCACGCCGCGGCGAGCTCGCCGAGGGCGCGCCGGCTGTCCTCGACGACGAGGCCGGGCAGCGCCGCCTCGTCGAGGCCGCGCTCGGCCAGGGCGGCGACCGCACCGCCCGCCTTCGCCTCGGCGAGGTAGGCGTGCGCGTCGAAGCGCTCGCCGCGCAGGGCGACGAAGAGATCGCCCGGCGCGACGCTGCGCGTGTCGCTGTGCACGCGCGCGATCTGCGTCGTCGCGCTGCCGACGATGCGGGCGCCGGGCAGCATGCGCGCGGCGTCGTCGAGCGTCATCATGGCGGTGGAACTCACTGATGTCGCGGCACCGCCGGCCGCCGTGCGCGCCGCGAGCGCCTTCGCCGCCTGCGCCGCGTCGGAGAACGGAAGCCTGGCGCCGGCGATCTCCTGGTAGTCCTCGTGGCCCTTGCCGGCGATCAGGACGACGTCGGCCGCAGCGGCGCTGCCGACCGCGTGGGCGATCGCCTCGGCGCGGTTCTCGATCACGTCGACCTCGTCGTGGCCGATCGCGCCCGCGAGGATCTGCGCCAGGATCAGGTCGGGCGACTCGAGGCGCGGGTTGTCGCTGGTGACGACGACGCGGCCGGCGAGGCGGCAGGCGATCGCGCCCATCAGCGGGCGCTTGGCGGCGTCGCGGTTGCCGCCACAGCCGAACACGCACCACAGGATGCCGCCGCGCGCCTTGGCGAGCGGCGCCAGCGCGGCGAGCGCCTTCTCGAGCGCGTCGGGCGTGTGCGCGTAGTCGACGACGACCTCGGGAACGCTCTCGGGCCGAACGCCGTTCGGCGCGGCGATGCGCTGCATGCGGCCCGGCACCGGCGTCAGCGCCGAGCACGCCGTCGCCGCGTCGGCGAGCGGGACGCCGAGCGCGCGCAGCACGCCGACGACGCAGAGCAGGTTGGCGACGTTGTAGTCGCCGATCAGCGGCGTCGCGATCGCGACGCGCTCTTCACCTTCGACGGCATCGAAGGCGAGGCCGTGGCGGTCGTGGCGGATCGCTTCGGCGCGCAGGCGCGCCGAAGCGCCGTGCATGGACACGGTCCAGCGGTCGACGTCGACTCCGGCGAGCGATTCGGCGAGCACCAGACCTTGCGCGTCGTCGAGGTTGACCACCGCCGAGCCCAGCCCCGGCCAAGCGAACAGTTGCGCCTTGGCCTGCCAATAGGCGTGCATGTCGCCGTGGTAGTCGAGGTGGTCCTGGGTGAAGTTGGTGAACACCGCGACCGCGACCTGCGTGCCGGCGAGGCGGTGCTCGGCGATGCCGATCGACGACGCCTCGACCGCGCACGCGACGAAGCCGCGCTCGGCGAAGTCGTGCAGCGCGTTCTGCAGCGTCACCGGGTCGGGCGTCGTCAGGCCGGTCGAGCGCACCGCGGCGAGCGCGTCGGCAGCGGGCACGCCGCGCGGCGGCTCGCCCTCCGCCGCGCGGCCGTACGGCGGTTCGCCGATGCCGAGCGTGCCGATCACGCCGGCGCGCCGGCCGAGCGCCGCCAGCGCCTGTGCCACCCACCATGCGGTCGAGGTCTTGCCGTTGGTGCCGGTGACGGCGACGACGTCGAGCTTTTTGCTCGGCGCGGCGAGGAAGCGGCTGGCGACGTCGCCGGCCGCCGCCTTCAGCCCGCGCAGCGCGCCGACGCGGGGCTCGGCTTCGAAGCCGAAGGCCTCGACGCCTTCGGCTTCGACCAGGCAAGCATTCGCGCCGGCGGCGAGCGCGGCGCCGACGTGGCTGCGGCCATCGCTGGCGTGGCCCGGCCAGGCGACGAAAGCATCGCCCGCGCCGACGCGGCGGCTGTCGGCGGCGAGTGCGCGCGCCCGGCGCAGCACCAGCCAGGCGTGCGCCGCCTCGCGCGATTCGAGTCGCGCCATGCCGGCACGGGTCGCCTTGGCCACCTAGAAGCTTTCCTCTTCGGCGGGAATGTCGTGCGAGACGATCTGCGCCTTGACGTCGAGGTCGGGCTGCACGCCCATCATGCGCAGCGTCTGCTGGACGACCTCGCTGAACACCGGCGCGGCGACGTCGCCGCCGAAGTATTTGCCCGCCGTCGGCTCGTCGACCATGACGGCGACGATGATTCGCGGGTTCGAGATCGGCGCCATGCCGACGAACCAGGCGCGGTACTTCTTGGTCGCGTAGCTCGCCCCCTCCTGCTTGTACGCGGTGCCGCTCTTGCCGCCGACCGAGTAGCCGATCACCTGCGCCTTCGGCGCGGTGCCGCCGGGAAGCGTGACGAGGTGCAGCATGTCGCGCACGCTCGCCGCCGTCTTCGGCGAGAGCACGCGGATCCCCGTGACCGGCGCGGACGGCGCGCTGCCGAGCGGCCTTGTCATCGTCACCGGGATCAGTTCGCCGTCGTGCGCGAACACCGTGTACGCGTGGGCGATCTGGAACAGCGACGCCGACAGGCCGTAGCCGTAGCTCATCGTCGCCTGCTCGATCGGCCGCCAGCTCTTGTACGGGCGCAGGCGCCCGGTGACGACGCCGGGAAAGCCGAGCTGCGGCTTCTGGCCGAAGCCGACCGAGCTGTAGAGCTCCCACATCTCGCGCGGCGTGAACGTCATCGCCATGCGTACCGCGCCGACGTTGCTCGACTTCTGGATCACTTCGGTGACCGTCAGGTTGCCGTGCGGATGCGAGTCGGTGATGGTCGAGCCGGTGAGCGTCATCCGGCCGGGCGCCGTCTGGATCACCGTCGTCGGCGTGACGCGGCCGGTCTCGAGCGCCCAGGCGGCGACGAAAGGCTTCATGGTCGAGCCGGGCTCGAAGGTGTCGGTCAGGGCGCGGTTGCGCAGCTGCGCGCCGGTCAGGTTCTTGCGGTCCGATGGCGAATAGCTCGGAAAGTTCGCGAGCGCCAGCACCTCGCCGGTCTGCGCGTCGAGGACGACGACGCTGCCCGCCTTGGCCTTGTGGGCGGCGACGGCGTCGCGGATCCGCTGGTAGGCGAAGAACTGCACCTTCGAGTCGACCGACAGGCCGATGTCCTGCCCTTCGACCGGCGCCGTGCTGTCGCCGACGTCCTCGATGACGCGGCCGAGCCTGTCCTTGATGACGCGGCGCGTGCCGTCGCGGCCGGCGAGCTGCTTCTGGAACGCGAGCTCGATGCCTTCCTGGCCGCGGTCCTCGACGTTGGTGAAGCCGACGACGTGCGCCGCCGCCTCGCCTTCCGGGTACT
>JBDTPG010000144.1:0-6851 GCA_039932815.1 Caldimonas sp. | reverse complement strand
AGGACGATCCGTCCGGGCTCGACAAAGACGGCGGCTTTCATCATGGTCATCGCGCTTCTCCAGGCGCGCCCGGACAATTCCATGACGTGAGCTCCTAGGACTACGATGCCGGCGCTTCTCGGTGTGCCCCTACAACGCGCTGGATCGGCGCGATATCAGGACCGATTTCGCTGCCCTAGGTTGTGCCGAACGTGGGCTGGCGCACAGACCCGCATCGTCGGCGCGCCGACGATGCGGGTGCGCCAATGCGGCGCGTCGGAGGCGCGACGGGAATGCTCGAGAGGCAGGACGACACGGCTCGCTGGGACGAGCTGTTCGCGGTGGTCGAGAGCAGGCTCGATGACGACGATCGGCGGCTCGCCGCGCCGACGGCAGTGCTGCGCCTGAAGCGGGCTATCGAGGCCGCGTCGAACGCCAGGATTTGCCGGTCCGCCTTGCAGGAGTTGCGCGCCGCGATGAGCCGCGAGGGGGCCGGACGTCGCGATCTGAGCCTGCGCTGCGACCTTCTCGAAGCGACGCTCCGCGACGTTCAGCGTGAGAGGCAGAATCAGGCTCCGAAAGAGCGAGTCCCGACTCTGCTCGCGCCGAGCAGCCGCGAGTCGCCTGCGGAGCGGACCGCGTTCAAGGAGCGCCTGGCACACGTGTTCGGAACCCGCCCGTCATCGTCGATTGCAGTGATGCGGATCGGCTTCGGTTCGTTCGAAGACATCGCCGCCGAGCCGGGGAGCGCGGTCGTGGCGCAGTTGCTCCAGATCGCCTCCAGCCGGCTCGCCCACGCGTTGCGGCCTGAGGACATCGTCACCCGCATCGACCGCCAGGGATTCGCGTGCGCGCTGCTCGAACTGCCGAGTCGCGAGCAGCTGACGCATCTGGCCTGCAAGATGATCGACCTGCTTTCCGAGCCGATTCAACTTGCCGAACGGAAGATCGCGCTTAGCCCCACTATCGGCATCGCCATGTGCCCCCGGGACGGAACGACGGCAGACGAGTTGATCGCGACCGCCACGGAAGCGATGCGTCGCGCCCGTGACCAGGAAAGCCGATACGCATTCAGCGACGCGCGCGCCGAGATCTGGGCCAGGCAGTTGTCGAACCTGGGTGAACAACATGGTGATCGGGGTAATTGATTCCTGTGGCTACGGAGCACTGGTCTTCTGAAGGTCCAAGGCTTCGCAACTGCTTGAACTCTGCCGAGGGCCACTCCTTGCGATCTGCTGCAGCTCGAGAGCATCTGAAGAAGAACTACGATTCCTCCGAAAGGCCGCCGTTTCGAATGAGTGTTTCTCACGTGGCTTGCGACTTGCCCTGCCACGTCTGGTCGACCGAACTTCTCCATGCTTGCCTTTGACCGTCGTGCCGCACGAGTGACCTGGACCGTCAGCCTGGTAGTCCTCGCGCTCGTTGCGTTGTATTCGGTGCGGCGCACGTTGTTCGTCTTCGTGCTCGCGGTCTTCTTCTCCTATGTCCTCTATCCAGCGGTGCGCTGGCTCGAACGACTAGTCCCTCGCCGGATGTCGCGCATGGCATCGACCTCCATTGTCTTCGTGCTGCTTTTGCTCCTGCTAGTGGGTCTGGGGGTGGTGATCGGGCCGCTCATTGCAGAGCAGAGCTCCCTGCTGGCTCAAGAGTTGCCACGCCTCGCGAATGATCCGAAGGTGTTTGAGCGGCTGCCTTTGCCGGAGTGGCTGGCGCCGTTCCGCGGCCGGGGCCTGCAGTTCCTGCGCGACCAGCTCCTGTCCGGGGCGTCTTTGGCCATACCCTTCGCCCGGCAGGTAGGTCAGGCTGCCCTTCAGGTCGCGGGAAATGCCGTCTTCGTCGTGCTGATCCCGATCCTGGCGTTTCTGTTCATCAAGGACGGCACGGGGATGCGCGATGCGTTTCTTGACTGGGCCGCTGGGCGAAAGCTCGGCTCGATGTGGCAACGAATCGTCGACGACCTCGACCTGCTGCTGGGCCGCTATATCCGCGCGCTGCTGCTCCTTGCGCTGGCGACATTCGTCGCGTACTCGATCTTCTTTTCTGTGGCCGGCGTTCCGTACGGGGTGTTGCTGGCTGCAGCCGCGGCGGTGCTCGAGTTCATCCCGGTGATCGGCCCGCTTGCCGCCGCCGCTGCCTGTGTCGCGGTCGCGGGACTGAGCGGCTATGGCCATCTCCTCATCCTTGCCGGATTCATTGCGCTTTACCGTGTTTTCCAGGACTACGTGCTGAACCCGACGCTGATGAGCGGCGGCGTTGCAGTTCCGCCGCTGCTCGTCCTCTTTGGCTTACTGGCCGGTGAAGAGGTGGCCGGGGTCGCGGGCATCTTCCTGTCTGTGCCGGTCCTGGCGGCGGCGAAGATCGCCACGCTTCGCATCGCACAGCAGGTTCGATCCCCGGTGCCTTCGGATTCGGTGGATAGGGTCATCGAATAGGGGCGAACGCCGGCCCGCTCATCTTTGCCGGCTTGACCGCTTCGGCAAGCGGTTGGCCTGTCGAGGTGCTGGCGGGCGTGACCATTCGCCGGCTGACGCCGGGTACCCGCGTAGGCGCCTGTGCCGTCGGCGCTCATCTGTGCGGCAACGCACGGACTTGCGCGAGCGGCTGCGTGAACCTCGGCGATGAACCAAATTTCACGCGAGAAAGTACGATGAACTTCCATTCCCCCCGAACCACTTGGCGCGGCGCCGCCCGCTCGCTGTTCCCCGCTCTGGCGGCCTGCGCCGCGCTGGGTCTTTCGGCGTGCGCGAGCACACCGCCACCGACCGAGCAAGTGGCGGTATCAACCGCGGCCGTGGCGAACGCCGTCAGCGCCGGAGCCACCGAGCTCGCGCCGGCCGAGATGAAGTTGGCGCGCGACAAGCTCGATCGCGCCAAGGTGGCGATGGTCGCGAAGGACTACGGCAGCGCGCTGGTGTTGGCTCAGGAAGCGCAGGTCGATGCCGGCGTCGCGCAGGCGAAGGCTCAGTCCGTCAAGGCGCGCAAGGCGGCCGAAACCGTCCGCGAAGACAGTCGCGCATTGAGCGAAGAGATGGATCGCAAGAAGGCCGACACCCCTACACCCGCAGCGAAGAACTGACCATGAATCTCCGAATCCTTTCTTTGACGATCGTTACGGTGGCACTGCTAGCCGCCTGTGCCACTGCTCCGGTACCCAACGCCATGCTTGAGCAGGCTCGCAGCGACTACCGCAGCGCCGCCGCCAATCCACAGGCGCGCGACCTTGCCGGCGGCGAGCTCAAGCAGGCCGCAGATGCGCTGGCAAAGGCCGACGAGGCCTGGGCCCGCAAGGACGCCAAGCCCGACGTCGACCACCTTGCCTATCTCGCCAAGCAGCGCGCGGCGATCGCCGAGGAAACGGCACGCCAGAAGGGCGCGGAGCTGGCAGTCGCCAGTGGCAACGCGTCGCGCGACCGGGCCCGCCTCGCAGCACGCACCGACGAAGCCGATAGCGCGCAGCGCAGCGCCGAGGCGGCGCGCCGGCAATCGCAGGAAGCACAACGCCAGGCAGCGCTCTCGCAACAGCAAGCCGACGCCGCACGCGCTCAGGCCGCGACATCGCAGCAGCAAGCGAGCGAGGCGCAGCAGCGCAACACTCAGCTCGAAGCGCAGTTGCGCGACATGAATGCGAAGAAGACCGATCGCGGCATGGTCGTCACGATCGGCGATGTCCTGTTCGATACCGACCAAGCCCGCCTCAAGACAGGCGGCATGCGCAACGTCGAAAAGCTCGCCGGCTTCTTCCAGCAGTACCCGCAGCGGAAGGCACTGGTCGAGGGCTTCACCGACAGCACAGGCAGCGCCGACCACAACCAGGAGCTCTCGGGCCGACGCGCCGACGCCGTGCGCACGGCCCTCGTCGGTTTGGGTGTAGGTGGGGATCGCATCAGCACGCACGGCTATGGAGCGGCCTTTCCGGTCGCCGGCAACGACAACTCAAGCGGTCGCCAGCTGAATCGTCGCGTCGAGATCGTCCTGTCGGACGACAGCGGCATCATCCGGCCGCGCTAGCCTTCGGGGCGCGGTTTCTAGCAGCCGAGCGGGTGCGAGCGTTGGCGCTGAAGTGCTTACGCCACTTGTTTCGCGACGCATCTGCTGCGGGCCTATGACATTCACACCGTCAGGAGGTGCTCGGGCACGCTGACGTGAGGACGATGATCTACACCCACGTGCTGAACAAAGGCGGACGGGGTGTGCGAAGTCCGCTGGACGGGATTTGCGGCCCACGGCGAGGCCGCGAATAGATCTCGCAAGAGAGCAACATGGAGCCGATGTCGATGGGACTTGCCGAATTCATCATTGCGAATCAAGAAGCCATCCTCGCGGAGTTCGACGCTTTTGCTCGAACGCAGACCCCTGCATCCACGAGCATGAGTACCGCGGCGTTGCGAGACCACGCAGCTCAGGTCTTGATTGCCATCGCGATCGACATACGGCAACGGCAGTCCCCCTGGCAAGAGAGCGAGAAATCCAAGGGCCATGCCCCGGACGTCGCTGGCGCCACTCCCACCGCAGCGCAGACACACGGGGACATGCGCGCAATTGTCGGGTTCGATATCAACCAGACTTTGGCTGAGTATCGGGCGCTGCGGGCGTCTGTCATTCGCATGTGGCTGGAGAGCAAGCCGCAGTTGGGTTCGGCCGGGGCGGCAGACCTTGTGCGCTTCAACGAAGCTATCGACCAAGCGGTTGCCGAGTCGATTCACCAGTTCACCGCCTCGACGGCAAGAGAAGCGACGCGGCCGTAGCCGCGCTCCGTGTAGGGCTTCAGATAGCTGCCCTTCGCCGACGGCTGCAACTGTCGTTCGCGCCCATTCGACGGCGGTCGTGTGCCTTGACTCGGGGGTTCGATGGCCAATTCAAGTGCCACCGGATGGGACGAAACGTCAACCGCATTTTTACGGGTAACTTTGTGGGTAACTTATCGTCGCAAGAAGGCCAAAAACCGAGGATCCATGCGGCTTACGGTCAGATGTTCGAGTGACCCCAGCCCACCAGGATATTCGCCACTTAGGTGCACTACGGTGCAGCTTGGGTGGCGTTTGTCGTTGCGCGATTCGTTGATCCGACGGCGACTCTTCCATCGACACGACGCCGGCTTCGGGCTGTGCCCGGAGAAACCGAAAGGCCCCCGATGCGAGGCCTCTTCGAGTGTCGGCTCGAGATGGGTCGGTCGATCAGGCCTTGTCGGACTTGCGCCGGCGAGCCATGAAGCCCAGGGCGCCGAGGCCGGCCATCATCAACGCATAGGTTTCCGGCTCCGGGACGGCGTTGACGCTGCTCAGCGCGTAGTCGGACTGGTTGTTGCACTGCGCCTGGCAAAGGCCGCTGGTGAGTGCGGTGAACTGCAGGCCGGTGATGGCAACGTTGCCGAAGGGATTGCCCGAAACGAGCCACGAAGCACCGCCCGTATCGATGGGAAGCGACAGGTTGCTGACGTTTCCCGTGCCGCTCCACGTTGCGCCAGGGACGGCGCCATCGTTGTCCACCGTGAGCGTATAGACACCCAATACCGCAGCGCCGTTGTAGGCAGTGACTTGCGCGATTTCACGCCAGTCTCCGAACTCCGGGCCGTTGTAGAGGAACGCCACGCTGAAGTCGGACACAACCTGGGCCGCGAAAGACATCGTGACCGTCTCGCCGATGTCGATTTCGTCGCCGGTACGGCCACCGGTCACGCCCAGGCCACTGAAGCCGTTGAGGTTCTTGACGATGAAGTCGCCGGGCGCGCTGCTGAAGGTCACGCCGTTCACGGTGACGATCTGAGTCCCGGCGATGGCGCCGTACATGGCCGAATCCAGTAGCGGGCCGGCCTGGGCCCCGCCGGCGAGTGCCAGTCCGGCGGCCAAAGCCAACGGGGCGAGTCGGTGAAAGCGAATCAAGGTGACCTCCGACGGGATGCCCAGCATCCTCATGTTCAGGTCGCGCAACGGAGTCGGCGATCCAGGCGCGATTCTGCGAAGTCGGTCGGTTGCCTGCCATCCCTGGAGCCCGGGGTCCGCGTGGCGTACACCGGCGCAGAGCGCGACTAAGGTACTGAATTCCGCCGCCAACCCGGTCGGCCGCCGAGCGACCCCCTAAGCACGGGGTTTTGCTCGGCTCGGCCTCCCAAAGCGAGGGGCGACGGGTATCGTTCGGCGCAAAGGGAGCGAATGGCCATGGGAAGAATCGCAGATGCGCGGGCTTCGGTGCTCGACTGGAGTCGCACCGTTCTTTCTCTGCGCGGTCGTTCGATCGAAGGTCCCGACGGCGTTGGCACTCAGACCGCCGAGTTCGTCGATACGATCTTTGGCGATACCGGTCTCGTGATGACACCAGCCCAGGCGCCGGCCTTCTTCGCCAGAGCCTCGTCGTGGCGCTGCACCGCGTGCGGCAAGGTGCATGTCTTCGAACACCTCGTGCCGCTGTCGCACGCCTCGCCGTGCTCGTGCGCGAGCATCGAGTTCGAGCCCCAGCGCGAGCTCGCCTTTTCCTGGGACTTGTCGCCTCGCCTTGTTCACCTGGTGAGCTGAGGCCGCGCCGCCCGTTCCGCGCTGAAGTCCGACCGCGCGCCCGCGAGCGCGCCCTGTCGATCAGCCGAACGCCATGACCAGCGAGGCGATCGCTCCGACGGTCAGCATCGCCGAGATGAGCGCGCAAAGAAGCCCGAAAACGATCGCCCGGCGCTTCGCTTCCTGCTCTGCCAAGTCTTCGCGGGTGTAGACCTGGGGATGCGTTTCAGGGAATAGACTCATCCGGCCTCCGCATTGCGTCACTGCGATCGCGCGAGTGCCCGTCGCGGGACGAAAACGCAAGGACCGTACCGGCATCGAGGTGACCAAACGCGCCACCCGATGCCTGCGAGGGCTTCGATCGAAGCGGTGGCGGAGACGGTG
>JBDTPG010000143.1:0-6870 GCA_039932815.1 Caldimonas sp. | reverse complement strand
AGCTGATGCAGTTCGCGCGCAGCCAGAGCGTGCTGGTCGCGCCGTTCAGCGGCGAGGACGAGAAGCGCATCGCCGCGCTCAACGCCGGCGAGCGGGCGATGGACGCGGGCGCGCCGCAGTCGGCGTCGGCGGCGCAGCTGCAGCGCGATCTGCAGACGGCGGCCGCGCACCAGGCGGTCGGCTTCACCAGTGCCGTCTCGAGCGCAGGCGCTGGCGCTCCGGCCGTGGCGCGCAAGCGCTTCTGCTCGGGATGCGGCACCGAAGCGCCGGCCGGCGCGAAGTTCTGCGCCAACTGCGCCGCGCCGTTGCCGGCCTGAGCCGCCGCGGCGGCAAGGCGCCGGGTGGCGCCCGCCGCCGTCCGTCGATCAGCCGCCGCCGGCCGTGAACGCCACCAGCTCGCGCCCCTCGACCTTGAAGATCTGGTTGTTTCTCTGAAAGGTGCGAATCTCGTGGCGCACCTCGCGCTTGACCGTGGGCGCGAGCCAGACGATCCGCTCGTGCTTGCTGCGCGTGTTGGTGGTGTCGTTGTTCACATAGCCTTTGGCAATGAGGCGCAGGGTGTCGAATCGACCGGCCGGCGTCTCGATGCTCTCGGCGGCCTCGACCGTGTGCTTCAGCTCGTAACGCACCTTCCAGCCGTTCGGCAAGGTGACGCTCTCGACGCACTCGAACTCGCTGCCGACCTTGAGCGGCCACGGGTACGCGCAGCCGCCGTCGTTGCTGGCGATGGTCTTGCCGCGCTGGTCGGCCGCCGCGTCGCTATAGATGAATTGCTCGCGGTGGACGCGCTTGGCGGCGTCGCCGCGCCACCAGGTGCGCGCGAGACGCCGCGCGTCGATCCAGTACTCGGTGGCGTTCGCCGCCGTGACCGTTTCGCTCAGCTGCCCGGTCTCGAGCTTGGTCATCAAGTCGGTTTCGCGGTACGACCAGCGATCGCCGACGACGAACGTGGGCGCCGGCATCTCCTGGGCGCACGCGGGTGCGGCGAGCGCGAGCGCGAGCAGCGAAGTGGCAACGATTCGGGAGTTCATGAAGGTTCCTTGTCGAGTGGTGGGAGGGAAAGTCAAGGCTTGAGCGTGATCGTCACCACGCACTTGCCGCTGAAGGCGCCGCCGAAGCCGATCCAGACCGCCCAGGCGCCGGTCTGGCCGAAGGACGAGTGAGGGAAATAGGTCACCGGGAAGTTGCAGCCGCCGCCGTCGGCGAGGGTCGAGGTCCAGGTCACGGTGCGGTTGCAGCCGGCGAACGCGTAGCCGCTCAGCACCGCGCGGTAGAGCACGGCCTTGTCGAAGCGCGGCACGATGAAGGCGGTGTACTCGGTCACGCCGCAGGCGAGCGGGTCGCTGCAGGCGAACACGCCGCCCCCGGCCTCGAACGTCAGCGTCGTCAGGTTCTTCTTGACGTCGAAGGTGGTGCTGACCGGATCGACCAGAACGATCGACGGCGGCGTGGTTCCGGTGGCCGGGATGTCGATCGTCGCCTTGACCGTGATCGTCGCCGAGCCTTCGCTCGTTCCGGACCTGAACTTGACGGCGCTGTTGGAGGGATTCGCATCGGCCGGCAGAGCCGCGATCGAGCCGTTTGCGGCATGCGACCATTCCCACGACACGGTGCTGCCGACCGGCAGCTTCTCCTTGAAGAGGGCCGAGACCGTCATGTCGGTGTCGGTCGGGAACACCGTCAGATCGGCCGGGCTGATCGCCAGGTTGAACGCCTTCTTGAACTTGACCTTGACGGTCGCGGTGCCGACCTCGACCCGCGCGTTGGTGGTCGGGCTGCGATAGAAGGCGGTCACCTCGATCGTTTCGGGAAAGTCCGGGTCGTCCTGGGTGCCGTTGGGCACGTAGTCCTGCACCGGGCTGGTGAGCAGGGTCTGGAAGATGTTGCTGCCGTCGCCGCCGCGCTCGTGCAGATCGCCGTACAGGCCGGCGCACTTCCAGACCAGGAAGACGTTCTCCGGCGCCAGCCCGGCATCGAGGTCTTCGATCTTCGCCGTCACCGCGGCGATGACGGCGGTGCCGTCGATGAGCAGCGTTTCGGGCGTCAGCGTCACCCTGGCCTTCGACACGTTGGTCGCGAACTCGTCGACCAGCGATGACGAGGCCCAGTCCTTGGCCAGCGCCGCGTAGTCGCCGAGCGTCGCGACCGCCTTGATGACGGCGATGATCTTGGCGAACTTGCCCATCGCGTCGGTGATCTGCTTGGCGGCGACCCCGAGGTCGAGCAGGTTCAGGCCGACCAGCGTGCCGCTCGCGTCGCGGATGCCGGCCTGCAGGGTCACCGGGTAGCCGGCCGACTGGTAGGCCTGCACCGCCGTCTCGAGCAGCTTGGCCCACGTGTTGCTGGTCAGGAACTCGGAAAAGAACTGGATCAGCACCTCCTTCGCGTCGCCGTTCTTCATCGCCGCGACGGTGGCCGGGAAATAGGTGCCCGAGATCTCGAGGCTGGCCAGGTCGACGGTCGCCGCGAGCAAGAGCTGGCCGGCGATGTCGGAGACCGACTTCTCGACCCGTGCCGAGACGATCGGCAGGATGAAGTTCTTGATCAGCGGCAGCATGATGTCGTTCCACAGCGTCGCGCCGAGCAGCCCCTTGAGCTTGGCGGTCTCCTCGGCCGTCTGCGCGAAGCCGGCGCTCGCGCCGACGCCGACGGCGCGGGTTCGGTAGACGGCGACGCTCGCCGTGCCCGGCGCGACGGCGAGGGCGACGGGCTTGCTCTCGACCGGCGTCCAGACGAAGTTGCCGCGCTCGTAGTCGGCGAGAAAGCCCAGGTCCTTGATCAGTTCGGCGACGTAATCGCCGGCGATCGAGACCAGCGAGTCGAACGACAACGGGCCGGTGCTGTCGAGCTTGACCGGGTAGAAGTCCTTGACCGGCAGCGGCGCCGGCAACGCCACCCAGTTGCCCGCGGCGTCGTAGTAGCCCACCTGCGCCACCCACGCGTAGGCGCGCCGGCGGAAGCTGTTGGTGATGACCATCGTGTTGTAGGCATCGGCGACCGCGGTCAGCTTGAGTCCGCTCTGCGCCGCGTCGGGAATCATGGTCAGGCCCTGCGCGCGCTTGCGGCCCGTGCCGTGGGCCGCGACGGGCGGCGCGCGCAGCGCGGCGACCGCGGCCGCGACCGCCATCATCAGCGCGTTGTCGCCGCCGTCGATGCCGTTGCGCGCGGCGGCGGCCTCCACCGCCAGCCGGACCGGCTCGACGATCTCGTGCGTGCGCAGGACCTCGCGCACCGCCACTTCCATGGCCGGCCCGTAAAGCGCCGCCTCGCAGGCGATCAGAACGAGCGCCTCGGCGGTCCCGCGCGAGTCGACCTCGGTGCGCACGCCGGGCTCGACGATGCTCATCAGGAGGAGCTTCCCGCCGCTTCCGAACAGGTAGGCCATCTGCGGCGCGCCGTTGATCAGCGAGACGACGCTGGTGCCGTCGGCCATCACCTGCGCGTTGCTGTTGGCGCTCAGCAGGGTCGTGTCCGACAGGGCGATGCCGCTGCCGGCAGGCAGGGTCACGCCGACCTTGGCCGCGCTGCGCTCGACCGCCGGCAGCTTGGCGACGATCGCCTCGATCTCGGCACGGTCGACGCTCGCCGGCGGCGGCGTCGACGTCGTGTCGGTGCCGTCACCGCCGCCGCAACCCACCAGCGCCAAGGGTGCGGTGACCGCCAGTCCGCCGGGCAGGCCGAGCAGGATCTTCCTGCGGAACGCGCTGATGGGCGCGTCGAGATCGTGGTTCTTCATGCTCGTCCTTCGTCGTGGCCAAGGCTCGTCGTCGAGCCGATGGGCGAAGGATCGGAGCCGATCGTTAGGCGAACGCTAGCGGCGTTCGTTTGCGATCGTTAGAACGCGTCGGGGTTTACGCGAAGGATTCCAAATGGAGCCTGCGAACGGGCGACAAGAACCTCAGCGGGACGACAGCGGCGCGAGCGCCAGCGCCACCGCCTGGGCGAGCGTCAGCCGCTCGCCGTCGTGCCACGCGGCCTCGATCGCCGCGGCGCCGATCTGGCGCGCGACGAGGCGGCGCACGCGCAGCAGGTAGCGCTGGTCCTCGGCCCCGATCTCGCCGAAGCGAGTGCGCCAGAGCAGCGTCGCGTACGAGACGAGGCGGATCGCGGCCTCCGGCTGGCGCAGGTGGGCGAGGGCGCGCGGCAGGTTCCACAGGCCGTGGGCGAGATCGAACGAGGCCATGCTTTTCCACGCTGTGCGGATGCATTCCTGGTAGTCGCCGACTGCACGCGCCCAGGCGCGCAGGCCGCTGTGGGCGTTGCCGCTGACGTTGAGCGACTGGCTCAGGCGGCGCCAGTCGTGGAGCTCGCGCGCGCTCGCCAGGATCGGCTCGAGCTGGCGCAGCGAGGCCGCGTGTCGGCCGGCGTTCTGCGCGCACACGGCGAGGTTGTAGCGGCCGCTGTTGATCGCGTGCTGATTGCCGAGCTGCTGCCACAGCGCCAGCGCCTGTGCGTGCAGGCGCTCGCCGGCGGCGTGATCGCGCAGGCCGTTGGCGACCGAGGCGCGCAGCGCGCAAAGCCTCGCGCTCAGCTCCGGCGCGCCGGCGCCGACCAGCGCCTCGGCCTCGTCGATCAGTGGCAGCACCGGCTCGGCACGGCGCAGGCTGCGCCAGCGCACGCGCGCGAGCGCATGCAGTGCGCGCGCGCGATCGACATCGTCGAGCAGCTCGCGCTGCAGCCCGGCCTCGGCCAGGCGCAATCCCGCCTCGGACTGGCCGGCGGTGAAGAGCATCGGTCCGAGCACGGCGCTGCCGCGGGCGCGCATCGCCGGATCGGTGCACAGGAGGAGCGCGGCCTGCGCGTGCAGCAGTCCTTCGGCGGGCCATTCGACATCTTCGACGCAGCGACGCATCGCCAGCAACAGGCCGACGGCGTCCTCGGGCGCCCGGTCGTCGACGGCGCTGGCCAGCGCCGCCATCAGGTTGGCCATCTCGGCGCGCAAGGCATCGAGCGGCGGCGTCGCCGGCAGCGCCCGCGCCCAGGCGAGCGCCCAGGCGCGCAGGCGGGCACGCCAGTGGCGCGCCGTCGCATCGTCCTGGCGCGCCGCCGCGTACTCGCGGATCGGCTGGTAGAGGCCGAAGCGGAGCGTTTCGTCGGCGCCGGCTTCGGCGTGGACGAGCGAATTGGCGACCAGGTCGTCGAGCAGCAGCTGGGCGTCGAACGGCTCGTCGCCGGCCAGCGCGACGGCCGACGCGGCGCTGAAGCGGCCGGGGAAGACGGTCAGCGCCGAGAGCAGCCGCGCCTGGGCGGCGCCGAGCTGCTCCCAGCTCCATTCGATGACCCGCTGCATCGACGCGTGACGCGGGTCCTGCGGCCCGCGCGGGCCGGGTCGGGCCAGGAGATCGAGGCGGGGCGTGCCGGCGCCGCGCAGCCGCGCCAGCAGGTCGGCCGGCGCGATGGTGCGAACGCGCGACGCCGCCAGCTCGAGCGCCAGCGGCATGCCTTCGAGAGCCCGCACCAGCTCGACCAGCGTCGCGCCGTTGCGCGCGCCGAAGTGGAAGTCGGCGCGCACGGCTCGAGCGCGATCGACGAACAGGGCGACGGCGGCGTTGCCGGCCGCCTGGGCGAGGTCGGCATCGGCCGCCGGCAGCTCGAGCGCCGCCACCGCGAGCTCGTGCTCGCCGTCGACGCCCAACGCGCGCCGCGACGTGACGAGCACGTGCAGTCCCGGCAGCATGGCGACCAGCCGCGCCACCAGGTCCTCGGCTTGGCCGACGAGCTGCTCGAAGTTGTCGAGCAGGAGGAGCGCGCGCCGCCCGTCAAGGGCGTCGGCGAGAACGGGCAGCGAGTCGACGACGCCGGGGGCGATCTGCAGCGCGCCGGTGATCGCGTCGGCGGCCTGCGCCCGCGTCGTGCAGGCGGCGAGCGGCACGAAGGCGATCAGGTCGAACGGCTCGGGCGTCGGTCCGGACGTCGGCGCCGGCCAGTCGCCATCGTGGCGGAGCGCGTGCGCCGTCTCGATCGCCAGGCGCGTCTTGCCCGAGCCGCCCGGGCCGATCACGCTGACGAGTCGGTGCGACAGGATCAGGCCGCGCAACCGCGCCGCCTGCTCGTCGGCGCCGAACAGGCGCGTCAGGTAGGTCGGCAGCGTGACGCGGGTGCGCGGCGGCGCCGACCTCGGGACCGGTGCCGGCGCCGGCGGACGGGCCGCGGGCGCGGCCTCCGCCAGCCGGTCGTGCAAGGCGCCGAGGCGCATGCGCTCCTCGTCGACCCAGTCGTCGTAGAAGCCGGGTAGCAGCTCGCCGGCATAGAGCGTGCGTGCTGCGTCGACGCGACCGGCGCGCACGCAGCGCTCGAACTGCACCGCATCGCAGGCGAGACTGCCGGCGACGACGCGCACGCTGATGCGATCGGCCTGCAGCACCGGTTGCGCCGGGATGCGGCCGGCCGGCTCGAGCAGGCTCTTCAGCGTCGACAGCGCCTGGCGCAGGCGATTCCTGCCGACCGCGGGCGCCGCGCCGGGCCAGAGGAGCTCGACCAGCTCCTCGCGCGCATGCGCCCGCTCGGGTGCCAGCGCCAGGCGGGCGAGCAGCACCGTCACGGCCCGGCTCGGCAGCCGGGTGATCGTCTGCTCGCCGTCGCTGAGATGGAGGCCGCCCAGGAGGCGCACGCGCCAACGCGCCAGCTCGTCCTCGAGCCCGCGGCCGTCGGCGGTCGGCGCGGCAGGAGCGTGGGCGAACGGCGAGAAGGCGGCGGTCATCGTGATCGTGGGCTGCCGGGCCGATGGCGTTCGGACGATCGAGCCTACCGCAACGGGCCGGCGCTGCGACGCCCGGCGCCGTGACGGCCTTGGCGATGCCATAGGATCGCGTCGACATGAACATCCTGGTCATCGGCGGCGGCGTCTTCCTCGGAGCAGCGGTCGTCGAC
>JBDTPG010000142.1:0-6887 GCA_039932815.1 Caldimonas sp. | reverse complement strand
GCCGTCGCGATCCCGCAGATGATCCGCTTCGGCTACGAGCCGAAGGCGGCGTACGGCCTGGTGGCCGCGGGCGGCACGCTCGGCATCCTCATTCCGCCGTCGGGCCCGATGGTGCTCTACGGCGTCACCGCCAACGCCTCGATCGGCGGCCTCTTCATGGCCGGCATCGTGCCCGGCCTGCTGATGGCTGCGGTCTTCGCCGCCTGGAGCATGACCAGCGTCGCCCTCACGCACCGGCACGTTCGGCGCGAGCCGCGGGCCAACCTGGGCGAGGCGCTCGCCGCCGTCCGCAAGGCCGTCTGGTCGCTTCTGCTGCCGTTGTTCGTGCTCGGCGGCATGTACGCCGGACTCTTCACCGCGACCGAGGCGGCAGCCGCCGGCGCCGCGCTCGCGCTCGTCCTGGCGTCGCTCATCTACCGCACCGTGGGGCTGCGCGCGATCTGGGCTTGCGCCCTCGACGCCTGCCGCATCTCGGCGACCCTGTTCATGATCCTGGCCGGCGCCGCCGTCTTCGGCCACGTGCTGACCAAGCTGCGCATTCCGCAGCAGATCGTCGCCGCGGTGATCTCGGCCGACATCGGCGTCGCCGGCTTCCTGATCGTCATGATGGCGCTCATCTTCGTGCTCGGCATGTTCCTCGAGTCGATCTCGATCATCCTCATCACGACGCCGGTCGTCCTGCCGGCGATGGCGCAGCTGCACATCGACCCGGTCTGGTACGGCATCCTGCTCGTCATCAACCTCGAGCTGGCGCAGATCACGCCGCCGGTCGGCATGAATCTCTTCACCATCAAGGCGATCACCGGCTCGCCGATGGCGCCCATCGTGCGCGGGTCGCTGCCCTACGTGCTGCTGATGATCGCGGTGATGGCGCTCGTCATGATCTTTCCGCAGATCGCGCTCTGGCTGCCGGCGACGATGCGCGGCCGGTAGCCGACCCGTCCGGCCGCGGTACCGGGCAGCCGGCGGGCATCTCCGGCAACAGCTCGGCCAGGCGCGCGACATTGAAACCGGCACGCTTCCAGGTCGCGTCGAGATCCGGTGCCGGATCGAGCAGCAGCTTGGCGACCAGCGGCTCCGCCGGCGCCGTCGCCGGATCGCAGAGCAGCACGTAGCGGGCGCGCTTCGGCTCCTCGAGCCGGCCGACCCAGTCGAGCTCGACGAGCGCGTTCAGCACGGGATCGATCTGGAGCGGATCGATGCCGATCGCTTCGGCGAGGGTGTCCGCCTCGAGGCCACGGCGGCCGTCGTCGCGCGCGGCGACGAGATGGCCGAGAACGACCAGCGCGAGGTGGAAATCGGAGCCCGGCGCGTCGGGCCAGCGCGCCAGGCGCTTGCCGACCAACGGCGCATACGCGGCGATCACCGCGCCGAGCAGGACGATCACCCAGCTGAGGTAAATCCAGACCAGGAAGATCGGCAGCGTCGCGAACGCGCCGTAGACCACCGCGTACGTCGGCACGGCACCGAAGTAGGCGGTCAGCGCGCGCTTGCCCGCGACCATGCAGGTGGCGACGAAGAGCCCGCCGATCAGCGCGTGGCGCCAGCGCACGAACGTGTTGGGGACGTAGTGGAAGAGCAAGGCGACGCCGACTCCCTCGAGCACGAACTCGGCCGCAGCGATGGCCAGGCCCATCCCGCGCGGCATCGCGCCGACGAGGCCGTTCGACACCGACAGCGCATACGACGTCGCGGTGAGGCTGACGGCGAAGATCAGCGGCCCGAGCGTGACCGCGGCCCAGTAGACGAGGACCCGCTGAGCGATCCGGCGCGGCTTGCGAACGCGCCAGATCGCGTTGAGCGCGCGGTCGATCGTCAGCATCATCGCCAGCGCGCTGGCGAAGAGGGCGATCAGGCCGACGATGCCGAGCCGGCTCGCGCGCAGCGAGAACTGGCTGATCGCGCCCATCACCGGGCGGGCGATCGCGTCGGGAACGAGCGTCTGCAGGAAATAGCGCTGCAACGCTTCCTGCAGCGCCGCGAACATCGGAAAGGCGGAGAACAGCGCCAGCATGACCGTGATCAGCGGCACCAGCGAGATGATCGTCGCGAAGGTCAGGCCGCCGGCGGTGAGCGCGAGGCGGTCTTCGCGAAAGCGAAGCGCCAGCGTCCTGGCCGTCGCCAGCCAGGGCCACGCCTGCACGGCGGCGATCCATCGCTCGGCGGCGAGAGGTTCGGTCACGGGCCGATCGTGCGAATCATTGCTGGCATCATAAGCAGCGATGGACGATGCCCGCGCCCCGACCGCCGCCGTGCGCCGGACACGCGCGCTGGCGGTGGCATCGACCATCGCCTTGATCGCGCTCGGCCTGGCCTGGGAGCTGTGGCTGGCGCCGACCGGCCGCGGCACGCTGGCCATCAAGGTGCTGCCGTTACTCGTCCCGCTGCCGGGGCTGCTTCGCATGCGCCTCTACACGTATCGCTGGCTGAGCCTGCTGGTCTGGCTCTACGCCGCCGAAGGGGCGGTCAGGGCGAGCAGCGAGCACGGTCTGTCGGCGACGCTCGCGGCACTCGAGGTCGTTCTCGCGCTGGTCCTGTTCGCGGCCTGCTGCCTCCACATCCGGGCGCGGCTGCGTGCCGGTGCTGCCTTCGCCGTGCCTCGATGAGCCTGCTCGAAGCGCTGCGCGCGATCGTCGGCCCCGCCCAGGTCCTCGTCGATGCCGACGGCGCGCCGTACGAGGTCGACTGGCGGCGCCGCTTCCACGGGCGCGCGCTCGCCGTCGTCAGGCCGGGGTCGACCGCCGAAGTCGCCGCGGTGGTGAAGGCCTGCCGGGCGCACGGCACGTCGATCGTCGCCCAGGGCGGCAACACCGGCCTCGTCGGCGGCTCGGTCCCCGACGCGAGCGGCCGCCAGGTCGTTCTCTCGACGGCACGGCTGAACCGCATCCGCGGCGTCGACCCGGCCAACCTCGCGCTCGTGGCCGAGGCGGGATGCGTGCTCCAGCGCGTGCAGGAAACCGCCGCCGAGCACGGCCTGATGTTCGCGCTGAGCCTGGCCGCCGAAGGCAGCTGCACGATCGGCGGCAACCTCGCGACCAACGCCGGTGGAACGCAGGTCGTCCGCTACGGCAACGCGCGCGAGTTGTGCCTCGGGCTCGAGGTCGTCACCGCAGAAGGTCGCGTCTGGGAGGGCCTGTCGGGCCTGCGCAAGGACAACACCGGCTACGACCTGCGCGATCTCCTGATCGGCAGCGAAGGCACGCTCGGCATCATCACGGCGGCGACGCTCAAGCTCCATCCGCGTCCGGCGGCAATGGCGACCGCGATGGCGACGATGGCCACGCTCGCCGCGGCGACGTCCCTGCTCGCGCTGGCGCACGAGCGCCTCGGGCCGGGGCTCACCGGCTTCGAGATCATGAACACCCTCTCGCTCGGTCTCGTCCGCACGCACTTCGCGCAGCTGCGCCAGCCGCTCGCTCCGGCGCCGTGGACCGTGCTGATCGAGCATTCCGACAGCGAGGACCAAGGGCACGCAACGGCGGTGCTCGAGTCGCTGCTCGGCACGGCGATGGAGCGCGGCCTCGTCGACGACGCCGTTTTCGCCAGCAGCCTCGAGCAGGCCAACGCGATGTGGCACCTGCGCGAGTCGATACCGCTCGCCCAGGTCGCCGACGGCGGCAACGTGAAGCACGACATCGCCCTGCCGATCTCCGCGGTCGAGGAGTTCGTCGCGACGACAGACGCGGCGCTGATGCGCGCCTTTCCCGGCACGCGGCTGGTCGATTTCGGCCACCTCGGCGACGGTAACCTCCACTACAACGTGCAGGGCCCGCCCGGCGACGCCGACTTCGTGGCGCGATTCGAGAAAGACATCAACGCGCTCGTCTACTCGGCCGTGGCGGCGCGAGGCGGCTCGATCTCGGCGGAGCACGGCATCGGCGAGCTCAAGCGCGACGAACTCGTGACGCGCAAGTCGCCGGTCGCGCTCGACATGATGCAGGCGATCAAGAACGCGCTCGATCCCGCCGGCGTCTTGAACCCGGGGCGCGTGCTGATTCCGCCAGCCAGGCCATGAACGCCTGTACGGCGGGCTTGTCCACCGCCGTGGCCGAAGCGACCATGAAGTAGCAGCGCGGCGAGACGACGGTGTCGCTGAACGGCGCGACGAGCTTCCTGCTCTTCAGGTGGCTGTCGATCAGCGGCACGCGGCCGAGGGCGATGCCCTGCCCGGCGATGGCGGCCGAGATCAGCTGGTCGTACGAGGAAAAGTGCAGCACGCCGGCCGGGCGCAGCTCGCTCAGTTTCATCGCCTGCAGCCACAGGCCCCAGTCCTGCAGCTGGTTGCCGCCATCGGGCTCCATGCGAAGCAGCGTGTGGGCGGCAAGATCGGCGGGCCGCGCGAGCGGCGGGCTCGGAGGCCGCAACAGGCGCGGGCTGCAGACCGGCGAGACGGTTTCGCCGAACAGGCGGACGCCGTCGTCGGGGCCCGCGGTCTGCACCGGTCGATAGCGGATGCCGATGTCGACACCGTCGCGTTCGAGGTTGACGAGCGCGTTGCTCGCCGAGATGCGGACGTCGACGTCGGGATGGTCGGCGACGAAGCTCGCCAGGCGCGGGATCAGCCACAGGCCGGCGAAGCCCGGCGTCGTCGTGACGACCACGGTCTGCGGACGTTCGCTGTGCCGGATCGCCCGGGTCGCCCGGTCGAGGCGCCCCAGGGCCTCGAGCGTCGCGGCGTAGAAGGTCGCCCCGTCCTCGGTCAGCGCGAGAGCGCGGTGCAGACGGCGAAACAGCGGCGCGCCGAGGCACTCTTCGAGGGCGAGCACCTGGCGGCTGACGGCCGACTGCGTCAGGGCGATCTCGGCGCCGGCACGGGTGAAGCTGAGGTGTCGCGCCGCGCTCTCGAAGGCGACGAGGAGCTCGAGCGGCGGGAGCTCGAAGGCGCGGCTGATCATGCGGTTTCGCATGCACACCGCGCATCCAATAGATGTCGAATGAGCGTTTGCGACGACCTCCTTCCAGGAGCACATTGCTCGCAGAGGCCGGCAGCAACATCGCGTTTAGCCCGCCTCGATGCATGCATGCAAGTCATGCTACAGGAGTCACGAAAAATGAACCAGGACCTGATCAACGGCAGTCGTCACCTCGACAAGGGTTTGATCCGCCACGTCCATGCCGAGCCCGGCCGGCGCATCGAATGCCTGAGCGGCTCGATCTGGATCACGCAGGACGGCGATCTGCGCGACGTCGTCCTCGCGGCCGGTGAAGCGTTCGACTTCGACCGGCGCGGCGATGCGCTGCTCAGTGCTTTCGCGGACTCACGCTACCTGTTGCTCGACGCGTGCGCGCCGCGGCGTCACTGAACGGTGCCCTTGGCGGCCGCGGGGATGGGCAGGGCCATGACCTCGATGCCCTCCTCGCGCAGCGCATCGGCGTCCTCGCGCGATGCTCGCCCGCGGATGCCGCGCTCCTTGACTTCGCCGTAGTGGATGCGGCGAGCTTCCTCGGGAAATCGTTCGCCGACATCCTCGGTCGATTCGAGCACCTGGCGGACCGCGCGCAGCCATTGCGATTGCAGAGTCATCTCGGTGCCGCCCTTGCCGCGGGCTCCTTCCGTCGGCGCGGCGTGGCGCGAGGCCATCAGTCGCGGCGCGCTCGGCAGCCGCACCGTCTCGGTGTCGCCGCACAAGGGGCAGGCGACGATCCCACGGCCCTGCTGCGAGGTGAAATCCTCCTCCGACGCGAACCAGCCCTCGTAGGCATGCTGCTGGCCGCAGCGCAGGTTCAGGACCTTCATGGCGCCATTATGGTCACGAAGGCGCGGCGGTGGCGATCCACCGAACGGGCCACTGCCCGCCTCGCCAGCGGCCGAGCCAGAGCAGGCCGACCAGCGTCTTCGCGTCGGTGAGGATCCCGTCGCGGGCGGCAGCGTCGAGCTCGTCGACGCTCGCTTCGAGGATGTCGAGGAACTCGCCCGCGTCGAGACGACGCTCGCCGAGGGCGAGGCCGCGCGCGAACCAGATCTCGATGCCTTCGTCGGAGTAGCCGATGGCGTTGTGGAGGATGCCGGCGCGCGCCCACTCGGCGGCCCGGTAGCCGGTTTCCTCGATCAGCTCGCGCACCGCGCACTCGAGCACCGGCTCGCCCGGCTCGAGCTTGCCGGCAGGGAACTCGAGCATCGCCCGACCCATCGGATAACGCCATTGCCGCTCGACGACGACACGGTTCTCGTCGAGGAGCGGGACGATCATGACCGCGCCCGGATGGACGATGTACTCGCGGCACGTTTCGGTGCCGTCGGGCAAGGCGACCCGGTCGCTGCGGACGTCGAGAAACGAGCCGCGCCACGCCGTCCGCGATTCCGTGCAGGTCTCGCGCAGGTGCGCTGTGTCGTCCTGCACGTCGGAGGCAAATCCGGCCGGGCGCCGGGCCGCTCCCAAGCCGGTCCGAGCCCCCTCGGGGGGCAGCGAACTTGGTGAGCGTGGCGCCTTCGTCAATTCAGGTGGCGAACATCTGCACGATGGCCTGCGCGCAAAGCTGCATCAGCCCGCCGGGCAGCAGGCCGAGAACGACGACGGCTGCGCCGTTGAACGAGAGCAGGATGCGGACGTCCCGCGTGCCCTCGATCGGCGCGGTCTCGACCGGCTCGTCGAACCACATCACCTTGACGACGCGCAGGTAGTAGTAGGCGCCGAGAAGCGACAGCACCACCGCGGCGATCGCCAGCCAGATCAGCCCCGGCACGTTGGTCGAGACGAGCGCCTGCAGGACCGCGAGCTTGGCGTAGAAGCCGACGGTCGGCGGAATGCCGGCGAGCGAGAACATGAACACCGCCATGATCCCGGCGAACCAGGGGCTGCGCCGGGCCAGGCCGCGGAAATCGTCGATGTGTTCGGCCTCGTGGCCGGCGCGCGAGAGCAGCATGATCATGCCGAAGGTGCCGAGCG
>JBDTPG010000141.1:0-7005 GCA_039932815.1 Caldimonas sp. | reverse complement strand
TCGAGGCGAACAACACCGCCTACATGGTGATGCGCTTCGAGGAAGGCGAGGACCTGGCGACCCTGCTCGATCGGCGCGGCACGCTGCCCCAGGCCCAGCTCGTCGAGTGCCTGCTGCCGGTGCTCGAGGGGCTGCAGCTCATCCACGCGTCGGGCTTCATCCACCGCGACATCAAGCCGGAGAACATCTACATCCGCCACGACAACTCGCCGGTGCTGCTCGACTTCGGCTCGGCGCGGCAGTCCTTCGGCAGCGCCAAGACGATGACGATCCTCGTCGCCCCGGGCTATGCGCCGCTCGAGCAGTACTACGGCGATGCCAAGACGCAGGGGCCGTGGACCGACATCTACGGTCTCGGCGCCACCTGCTACCGGGCGATCGCCGGGCGCGCGCCGCTCGACGCCGTGGCGCGCGCCAAGGGAGTGCTCGGCAGCACGCGCGACATCTTGCAGTCGGCCGCCGAGCTGGGCGCCGGACGCTATGGCGACCGACTGCTCGCGGCGGTCGACCACGCGCTGCAGCTGAGTGAGCGCAACCGGCCGCAGGGCGTCGCGGAGTGGAAGAAAGAGCTTTTGGACGAGGCGGTCGGCCAGCCGCACGCGGCGGAAGCCGAGAAGCGAGCGCCGGCCGTCGACCCCGCGGCGTCGCCGCTTTCCGTCATCAACTCTCCCCGCAGCGCCGTGCCGAAGACTCGCGTGGCCTTGGCCTGGGGTTCGCTGGTCGTCATCGCCACCCTGCTGGTCGGCGCTTACGTGGGGTCGATGATGAAAAGCGCTCCTGCCGCCGTCGGCTCGACGTCGCCACTGTCCAGCCACGACGAAAGTGCTCCCTCTGCACGCATTTCCGCGCCGGTCGCCGTGCTGCCCGACGCAGACGCGGCGAGCGTCGCGCCGATCTTGCAGGCGCGTCCCGCATCCGCGTCGCCTGCGGTGGCAGCGCCGGTCGTCACGGCTCCGCCCGCCGCACCCGCGCCCCTCCCGAGCCCGACCTTGGTGACCCGATCGATCGCACCGGAGCCCCGTCGCACCGAGGCGCGAGTCGGTGTCGCGGACTCGCAGCGCACGCTGGCGCGAGCCGCGCCGCTGGCGGGCGCGCCGGCGAACCCAGCGACCACCCCGCTCGTCACGCCGACCGTGGCGCCACGCAGCGAGTCCACGTCGTCCGCGCCGCCATCGGTGCCGTCAACGGCCGTCGTCGCCACTGCCGCATCGGCGACTCCGGCGTTGACTGCACGGCGGTCGCGCGAGGATCAAGCGATCGAGGCCGCCGAGGCCGCACTTCGGCGTGGTGATGCGGCCGCCGCTTCGCAGATCCTGGCACCGATGGCGGCGGCGGGTATCGCCCGCGCCCAGGCACTGCTGGCACGCGCCCGCGAAGTGCGCACATCGGAGCAGCACAGCGACTTCGAGGCTTACGTCTGGTACAGCATCGCTGCCCGGAACGGCGAGCCGGGCGCGGGCGCGGCGCGCGACAAGCTCACACCGCGCCTGCAGCCGGCGGAGCTGCGCCAGGCCGCGCAGATCGTCGAACGCTGGAAGCCGACGCTCGACGGCAAGGCCGGTGGCGAAGGAACCCCGCCATGACGCTCGACGCCTTGAACTCGCTGCTTCTGCGGCGACGTCTCGTCTTGATCATGCCGTTGTGTGGGCTGGCGGCATCGGGCTGCGCCAACGACCGCGAGAAGATTGATGCGATCGGTGCGCTCAACGAGGGTTTTCGCAGCGAATACGAGAAGCTGCTCGCTGAGAAAGGCACACGCGTCTTCCGAGTCAACCGGTCGGACGCTTTCGTGGCGATGCGCGTCGCCCTCGCCAGCCTCGGCATGCGCACCGAGCAGCAGGACCTGACGCTGGGCCACCTCGCGGTCGCCGCCAGCGCGCCGCTGCCACTCACCGAAGACGAGTGGCGCACGGCCTCGCAGGCGGACCTGCCGCTGCTGCGCCGGCTGATCGCGCCGCACGTCGGCGCGGCGGCCAACTTCGTGCAGTTCGAGCCGCAGGGCCTCGACGTCGTGATCAACGCGAGCTTCCTCGATGCACCCACCGGGACCGAGGTCGCGTTGACGGTGCGCCTGCGCGAAGTGGCTGCGGCCCGTTCGGGATGGCCGCGCCGCGAATATGTATCGCCGCACGTGCTGACCGTGGGCCTCGAGAAGATCTTCGCGACTTTCGATCGAGAGCTGCGCGCCGCCGCCCGGCGCTAGGGAGCCCGGGCGTCGCGCCTAGGCGATCAGGCCGGCCCGGATCGCGCGCGTTTCCGCCGACGGTTCCGAGTTGGAGCGTGCCGACAGCACCGCGCACAGCCGCTCGTAGGTGGCGAGCGCCTCGCCGGTGTCGCCGAGGCGCTGCTGGCAGAGCATCAGGTTGCGATAGAACGGCTCGCACTGTTCGTCGGCGTCGATCAGTCGCTGGTAGGCGTCGAGTGCGACTTCGCCCCGACCGCCCCCCTCGAGGTGGCGGGCGACGCGTGCGACGGCGCGCAGCAGCTTGCCGCGCAGCTGCTCGCGGCGGGAGACGTAGCCGGGATGCTCGGCTTCGTCGGCGAGAAAGGGGCCGCGGTATAGCGACGTTGCTTCATCGAGCAAATCGCGCAGCAGTTCGTCGGCGGCGCGCGCCTCGGCCGGCCTCAAGGCAGCGTCGATCGCGGCGACGACTTCGTCGATGGCCCAGAGATCCAGCCAGAACAGCGAGCCGTTCAGGCTCAGCCGGCCATCGCGCAGCTTTAGCGTGTCTTCACCGCCCAGGATGCGGCGTAGGCGGTGCAAGGTCGCCGTGAAGGACTGGTGCGCATAGTCGGCATCGACGTGCGGCCAGAGCGTGTCGGCCAGCGTCTCGACGCGCACCTGACTGCCGCCGAGCGAGACCAGCAGCTTCAGCAGCTCGACCGGCCGGCCCGGGCCCTTGGCCGAGAACTCGATCGGCTCGCCGCCGCGGCGCAAGTCGAAGCTGCCGAGGCTCGTGACCTCGAACGCCCACGGCCACTGACGCAAACGCAAGGCGTCGGCCGGCGGGGACAGGTTGCCCGCGCCGACGAGCAAGCGCGCCTGATCCACGGCGATGCCACGGCGTAGCGCCTCGGCGCAGAGGCGGCCGAGCAGCATCGGCTGCAGCCCGGCTACATGGCGCACGCCGAGCTCGCGCGCCGTTGCAAGCGCCTGCTGCAACGGCACGGCGATCGCAGCAGCGTCCTGCAAGAGCAGTGCGATGCCGGCCTGCGCGAACTCCACCGCCAGACGCAGGAGCGGGCTGCCGATGCGCTCCGCCAATGCCGCCGCGGCGCGCCATTGCCCCTGCGCGTTCTGGCGCTCGCCGACGGCCGCGAGCAATTGCGCCATTACCAGCCGCGCCAGCGCCTCGACCGCGGGAAGACCCGCTTCGACTGCCAGCATCGCCCCCCCTTTCGCCTCGCGCAAGGCCAGCGCCGGTTCGCCGGCTGAAGCTGCGCGCGTGCTGCGCATCAAGTGGAGGAACGCGCGATCGCCGCGCCGCACCGCGACCGCCTCCGTCAGCTCTAGGCTTCGTTCGGCTGCGTCGACGTCGTCAAGGCCGATCGCCGCAGCGGCCGCCAGCAAATGCAGCCAGGTATCGCGCTCGTGCGCGTCGTCGGCAGCGCCAGCCGCGAGCCCGCTGCGCGCGACCGCCAGTGCCTCGCCGTTCGCGCCGTCGAGGATGAGGCGAAAGGCATCGACCACCGCGAAGTCGGGCGAGCCTTCGCCGCCATTAGCCGCGGCGCCCTTGAGCAACGCGGCGGCGCGAGCGGCGTCGCCGACCAGTGCGGCCGCGACGGCGCGCACCCGCGTGCGCGATGGCGTGGCGCCGTCGTCCCGTTCCTGCACGGCCTGGAGCACGCCCGGGTGCGACGGTTCGCGCCAAAGGCGGGCGGCGACGATCGCCTCGGGCATCACGTCGTCGTCGCGCGACAACGTTCGGCAACGGTCGAACTCGATCAGCCAGCGATCGACGGCACTAAGGTCGTCGAACTCGCGAAGAAGCACGTCGATCGCGCCGAGGCAGCAACGTGCCATGGCGTGCCGGTCGTTGCGGCGGTCGTTGGCGTCGTAGGCCTCTTCGAAGCGACGACGCGCCGCGCGCGGATGGCTGCGCGCGAGCGCCGCGCCGTGCGCGAACAGCAGTGCCGGCTGTTCCGACACGACGTGCGGCGGGAGCAGCTCGAGCCAGCCTGTCAGCAGCGCATGACGGTTCTGCGCGAGCAGCGCCGGCGCTTCCGACGCGGCGAGCGCCGCCGCTTCCGGCCAATCGGCACCGTCGATGAAGAGCGCCATCGCGTCCTCGATCTGGCCTGACTCGCGCAGCAGCCTTGCAGCCCGGCGTAAGGCTTCCGGCCCGACCGCCGCCGGCGCATCGCGCTCGGCGCGGCGCAGGAGGAATTCGCGCAGCAGCGGATGCAGCACGAACAGCCGGCCTTCCGGGCCGACCAGTTCGCGCACGAAGTAGTCGTTGTGAGCCAGGTTGAACAGGATGCGCGCCGCCGATGTATCGCCCGACAGCGCCTGCGCGATCTCGATGCTGAGCCGCGGCACGCAGGCGATCTGTAGCAGCAGGGAGCGGGTCGGCGCATCGAAGCGCTCGAAGATTTCTCCCGCGAGGTAGTCGAACACCACCGCGGGCGTGCGGTCCGCGGGCCAGGTGGCCAACGAATCGGCGAGCTTGTGGTGCTCGATCATGAGCACCAGGACCGCGGCCCAGCCGTCGGCGTGCCGATGCAGCTCGTCCAGGCTCACGGCGGCCAACGGGCTGTCGCGCAGCTTGGCCATCGTCGCCAGCTCGTCGGCGCTGATGCGCAGGTCGTCGGCGTCGAGACAGATCATCTGCCCGCTCGGCTGCAGGCGCGACAGCGCGAGCGGCGCAGGCGAGCGGCAAGTGACGATCACGCAGCACTGGCGCGGCACCTCGGGCAGGCCGGCCTCCAGGATACGGCGCAGCGGCGCGTCGCCGTCGAGCGCATGAACGTTGTCGAGGACGAGCGCGACCGGCCCGACCGCGCCCTTGAACAGCGCGCGGAAATAGCGGCGCGCGAACGGCGCGACGTCGTCGTCGCCGCCGCCGACAAAGCTCGGCAATGGCGGCGCCGACTCGCCGCGCAGCTGGCGGACGGCGTGCGCCAGATAGTGGAAGAAGGTCTCGCCGTCGTCGTCGTCGGCATCGACCTGGTACCAGGCCCAGCGGTAGTTGCGCGCTTCGAGGTAGCTGGCGGCGAGCGTCGTCTTGCCGAATCCCGGCGGCGCCGAGATCCAGGCGACGGTTCGCGCCGGCGTCGCGTCGAGACGGGCGTAGAGCGACTCGCGCTGGACGACGCCGCCGATCTCGGGCCGCGTGGACTTGGCGAAGGAGGTCGTCGACGGTCGCTTCGCCATGAGCGACAAGATAGCCGTTGTCGCCCTCCAACGCTAGGCGCCGTCGGCAAAGCGCGCGAGCAGGCGGCTGTTGCCGATGCCCGCTTCGCCCGAATCAGAGGCCGGCCTGGGTGATGAACTTCGGGTTCAGGTACGACTCGATCGCCTCGCTGCCGCCCTCGGAGCCGTAGCCCGAGTCCTTGACGCCGCCGAACGGCACCTCGGGGATGCCGAGGCCGACGTGGTTGATCGAGATCATTCCGGTCTCGACCGCATTGGCGATCGCGTTCGCGGTCTTGGCCGACTTCGTCCAGGCGTACGCGGCCAGGCCGAACGGCAGCCGGTTCGCTTCCTTGACCGCGTCGTCGAAGCTCTTGAACGGATTGATGATCGCCAGCGGCCCGAACGGCTCCTCGTTCATCGCCTTGGCGTCGTTCGACAGCTCGGTCACCACCGTCGGCTCCCAGAAGTTGCCCTTGCTGCCGATCGAATGGCCGCCGGTGACGACCTTGCCGCCATGCTTTCCGGCGTCCTCTAGATTGGCTTCCATCGCCTTGGTGCGGCGCGGATTCGCGAGCGCGCCCATGTTGATGCCGGCCTCGAGACCGTCGCCGACCTTGAGCCGCTTGGCGTTGGCGGCGAACTGCTCGACGAAGCTGTCGTAGACGCCCTCCTGGACGAGGAATCGCGTCGGCGAGATGCACACCTGGCCGGCGTTGCGAAACTTGCTCGACGCCATCACCTTCGCCGCGACCTGCACGTCGGCGTCGTCGAAGACGATCACCGGCGCGTGGCCGCCGAGCTCCATCGTCACCCGCTTCATGTGCTGGCCGGCGAGCGCGGCGAGCTGCTTGCCGACGACGGTCGAGCCGGTGAACGAGATCTTGCGGATGATCGGGTGCGGGATCAGGTACGACGAGATCTCGGCCGGATCGCCGTAGACCAGGCCGACCGCGCCCGCCGGCACGCCGGCGTCGACGAAGGCGCGGATCAGCTCGGCCGGAGACGCCGGCGTCTCCTCGGGCGCCTTGACGATGATCGAGCAGCCGGCGGCGAGCGCCGCCGAGAGCTTGCGCACGATCTGGTTGATCGGGAAGTTCCAGGGCGTGAACGCCGCGACCGGACCGACCGGCTCCTTGACGACGAGCTGGTAGATGCCTTCGGCGCGCGCCGGGATGACGCGCCCGTAGGTGCGCCGGCCTTCCTCGGCGAACCAGTCGATCGTGTCGGCGCCGTTGTGGATCTCGGCCTTGGCCTCGGCGAGCGTCTTGCCCTGCTCCATCGTCATCAGCATCGCGACGAGATCGACGCGCTCGCGCAGGAGATTGGCGGCCTTCCTCATGATCTTCGAGCGCTCGTAGGCGCTGACCTTCTTCCAGGTCGCGAAGCCGCGTGCCGCCGCCTCGAGCGCATGGTCGAGGTCGGCGCGCTCGGCGAAGGCGAGGCTGCCGATCGTGTCGCCGGTCGCGGGATTGACGACGGGCATCGTCCGGCCGGAGCGCGCCGGGCGCCATTCGCCGTCGATATAGAGCTGGGTGTTGGGGTAGACGCGGGTGTCCATGAGATCTCCAGAGCGGCTTCGTGAGGGTTCGCGTCGATTATCGCGAAGCGGCTCTGGCCCACGGTACCCTCGCGGGCTTGCCCCCGCCCGG
>JBDTPG010000140.1:0-7053 GCA_039932815.1 Caldimonas sp. | reverse complement strand
CGACCTGCTCGCCCTGGTAGCAATCCTGGCGCGGCGCCGCGACCGAGCCGGTGACGGGAGTTGCCGACACCACGCGCGCGTACTCGGCGGCGCTGGCGCTCACAGCTACGCCGAGCAGCACGGCCGACGCGGTGGCGGCGAGGCTGGTTTTCAAGGTGGTGTTCATATCGTCGTCCCTTCGGGGAAAGCCATGCTCGATCGTCGCGCGGCCACGTTAAGACTTCGTTGCCGTCGGCACCGAATTCAAGCGGCCGGGCCGCTCTTGACACTTCTTTGCAATTCGCGCGCGGCCCGACATGCCGCTAGCGCCATCGCTCGTAGACAACGCGAGGGCGGTGGACCGGGTTGACCGGATCTCTGCCCCACTGGCCATCGGCTTGCCGTGTGTTATTTCGCGTTCTGCGTCATCGTCCCGGTAAGCCTTGGTAAGCGGCGCCAGGGCGTAGTGCAGGCGCGTCCTAAACTAACTTCGATGGTCTTTCCGACGATGACGAGCGCCGTCGCGTCCGCCGCGGCGGTATGCGTCGCCGTCGCTGCGCTCGTGGCATGCGCCGCGCCGAGCGCGACCGCCGCCGATGCCCCCCCGGCGCTGCGCATCATGGTCAAGCTGGTGCGCGCTTCCGAAGACGGCGCTGCGATCGCCGCTGAAGCCTCGCGCCTCGCCGGGGTGTCGGTGAGCTATGCCGCGGCGACGAGCGCCACGTGGCACGCGCTCTCGCTGCACTGCGCCGGCACCTCACGCTGCGAAGAAGCGATCGCGCGCTTGCGCGCCGCCGGCTCGATCTACCAGGCCGTCGAGATCGACGGCCGCAAGAAGCCCGCGTCGTGAGCCACGACGACGGGGCGCAGCCGATTTTCGATCCGAGGAGCGTTCGATGCGAAGAGTCCTGATCTGTGCCGCGGTCGTCGCGGCAACCTGGGCGGGCCCGCTCGGTTTGCGAACGCCGCTCGCGCAGCCTGCCGCCGCGGCAGCGACGAGCGTCGCGCGCGTGATCGTCAAGTTCAGGAAGGATTCGCCGCTGCTGCGCAAGCAGGCGCTGTCGGTCGCGAGCCGGCAGACGCAGCAGGCGGCCGCGCTCGGCCAACGCATCGGTGTCGCCCTCGACGCCGGCCGCGCCCTGAGCGATCGATCGCATGTCGTCTTCGGCCGCGGCCTGACGTCGAAACAGCTCGCGGCCCGGATCGCCGCCGAGAGCGACGTCGAGTACGCCGTCGCCGACGAGAGGAAGCACATCGTCGCCGCGCCGAACGATCCGCTCTACGCCGCGGGTCCACCGGTCAACATCACCGCCGGCGGCCCGGCGGTCGGCCAGTGGTACCTGAAGCCGCCGCCCCCTGCAGGCGCGGCGTCCGCAGCATGGGGCTCCACCGCTCCCGCGGCGATCAACGCCGAGCAGGCCTGGGACATCACGGTCGGCAGCGCCAGCATCGTCGTCGCCGTGCTCGACACCGGCCTTCGCTTCGATCACCCCGATCTGCAAGGCGGCAACGTGCTGCCGGGCTACGACATGGTCAGCCCCGACTCCTCCGGCGTGTTCACGAGCGCCAACGACGGCAACGGCCGCGACGCCGACGCATCCGACCCGGGCGACTTCGTCACCGCCGGCGAGGCGGGGGGGTTGGGCTGCGACGCGACGAACAGCTCGTGGCACGGCACCCAGACCCTGGGCCTGATCGGCGCGGCGACCAACAACGGCGTTGGCATGGCGAGCGTCGGCCGGACCGTCCGCGTCATGCCGGTGCGCGTGCTCGGCAAATGCGGCGGCTTCGACTCCGACATCCAGGCCGCCATCCTGTGGGCGGCCGGAATCGACGTCCCCGGAGTGCCGCACAACTCCACGCCGGCGCGCGTGATCAACATGAGCCTCGGCGGCGACACGTCCTGCACGCAGGCCTATGTCGACGCGATCGGCCAGGCCAACGCTGCCGGCACGGTCGTCGTCGCCTCGGCGGGCAACAGCAGCGGACACCCGGTCAGCAGCCCGGCGAGCTGCGCCGGCGTGATCGGCGTCGCGGCGCTGCGCCACGTCGGCGACAAGGTGGGCTTCTCCGACATCGGCCCGCAGATCACGATCAGCGCGCCGGGCGGCAACTGCGTCAACACGAACGCGGGCGAAGCCTGCCTCTATCCAATCCTCACGACCACCAACAAGGGGACGACGACGCCGATCGCCGGCCCGCCCGGCGCGGCCTACAGCGACAGCTTCGACACGTCGCTCGGCACCAGCTTCTCGTCGCCCCTGGTGGCCGGCACCGTCGCGCTGATGCTCTCGGTGCAGCCGACGCTGACGCCGGCCCAGGTCAAGGCCAGGCTGCAATCGACAGCGCGGCCGTTCCCGACCACCGGCGGCACCGCCGGCATCCCGGTGTGCGTCGCTCCTGCCGCGGGCGTCGATCAGCTCGAGTGCTACTGCACGACCTCGACCTGCGGCGCCGGCATGCTCGACGCGCATGCCGCCGTCCTGTCGGTGAGCGGCGTGCAGGCGAGCATCGCGCTGACAACGACGACGCCGACTGCCGGGCAGGACGTTTCCCTCACCTCGAGCTCGGTGGTCGGTGCGAGCCAGAGCATCGCCAGCTATGCGTGGACGATCCTCAACGCCGGCACCACAGGTGCGACGATCACGAGCGCGGCCAACGCCGGCTCCGTCGTCGTCTCCCCGACGGCGGCGGGCTCCTTCGTTCTCCAGCTCATGACCACCGACAACAGCGGCTTCGTCTCGACCACCACCTTGTCGGTCGCCGTCGTCGCGCCGCCCGTCGTCACGCCACAGGCGACGCCGCCGGCGACATCGGGGGGCGGCGGCGGTGCGCTCGGCATCGGCTGGTTCGTGCTCCTGCTCGCCGCGGTGCTCTCGCTCGCGCTCGCGTCGGCGCGCGAACGCGCCGCACGCGCCGCCCTCAGCGCTGCCGCTCGGGACGCGCGCAGGGACTGAAGCTGAAGCCGCGGCCTGCGGCGTCGAGCCTCATCGTCGCCAGGCGCGCCGCGAGGGTCGTGTCGGCGCCGATGACGCGGTAGGTGTGGGTGGCCTCGGTGCGCGCACCGAGGCTGCGCTCGCCGCGCACGTCGCTCCATGCGCCAGCCGGCAGGTTGCCCGCCAGCGCCGTCTCGACCGCACCGGCTTCGGCGGCGGTGAAGGTCGGCGTCTCGTAGCACGATGCGCCGGGGTCGGCCGGTGCGCTCGCCGGCGTTGCCATCGGCAGCAGGCGGATCGTTTGCGGCCGAACCTGGTTGGCGAGCCGTTCCGGCTCGCGATCGCCGAGCGCGCGCAGGCCGAGGAACCCGTCGAGCGAACCGCGGCTGAAGGCGAAGAAGAGGAGGTTGGCGACGATCATTGCCGCCAGCAACGCCCTCAGCACGGCGACCCTGCCGGTTCGATGCGCACGAGGCGCCACTCGCCGCTGACGACGGCGATCGTCCCGCCGGCGGTCGCTATCCGCAGGGCACCGTCGTCGCCGACCCCGGTGGCGATGCCTTCGACCGCGCCGTTCGCGCCGGTGCCGGCGACGCGCCGGCCGCGCAGCACGTCGCGCGCCGCGAAGCGATCGGCGAAGGGCGCGAAGCCGGCGCCATCGAACGAGCGCAGGGCTCGGAACAGCGCCGGCGCGACGCGGGCGAGCGTCGTCCCCGGCGTCGCATCCGTGTCGATCTCGTCGAGGCTGGCGACTCCGGAAGCGGCGTCCGCGACCGCCAACGCGCGGACGTTGATGCCGATGCCGACGACCGCGATCCGGCCGCGCCCGAGCGGCGCGGTCTCGACGAGGATGCCGGCGAGCTTGCGGCCGGCAGGCGAAGCGGCATCGATCGAATCGTCGCGGAGCCAGAGGTCGTTCGGCCACTTGAGGCCGATCCGCGGCGTGTGCCCAGGCGAATCGAGCGCCTCGGCGAGCGCGCAGCCGATCGCCAGCGAGAGGCCCGAGAGGTCGGCCCGCGCACACGGCCAGGCGATCGAGAAGGTGAGCGACGAGCCGGGCTCGGCGTGCCAGCGCCGGCCCTGGCGGCCGCGCCCGGCGCTTTGCCGGTCGGCGACGAGGAGGCAGGGCGGGAAGGAGGCCGCGCCCGCCGCAGCGGCCGCGTGGACACGGGCGAGCAGGTCGTCGCTGGTCGAGCCGGTCGCGGCGACTCGCTCGGGAGCCGGGTCGCCGCGGGCGTTCACTTCTTCCTGTTCTTCTTGTTCTTGTTCTTTTTCTTCTTCTTCTTGATCGCGAGCATGGTGCCGCGGCACTCCGGCGTACCGCAGTGACAGGCGAATTCCTTCTTCGCCTCCTTGTCGATCTTGCCCTCGAGGATCAGCCCGTAGTCGTAGTTGAGCTCCTCGCCGGGCTCGATGTCGCGCAGCGCCTTGATGAAGACGCGGCCGTCGTCGGTCTCGTCGGCTTCGCAGTTCGGGCCGCAGGCGTGGTTGATCCACTTGGCGGAGTTGCCGCCGTCGTTGCCGTCGATGACGTGCTTGTCGTCGATGTGGAAGAAGAAGGTGTGGTTCGGCTCGTCGGGGTTGTGCGGCGGGAGCTTCTGCGCCTGCTTCCAGGTGATCACCTTGCCGGTGTATTCGATGATGGTCTCGCCGTCGGCGAGCGGCTGGATGGCGAACACGCCCTTGCCGTGGATTCCCGAGCGGCGCACCTGGATGCGACGGCCGCGCGGCGGTGCGGTGACGGTGGGCTGGGTCTTCGCAGGGGCTTTCAGGGGAGTCGCCTTCTTTGGGTACATTGAATTCATGGGTGCGCGCGCGTGCACGTGCGCGCGAGGAGCCGGATTGTAGGGATGCCGATCTCAAGCGCGGCCGCCCGGAAACGACGACGAGACGAATGAGCAAAGCACTGATCATTGCAGAGAAGCCTTCGGTGGCGCAGGACATCGTCCGCGCGCTCACGCCGAACGCGGGCAAGTTCGACAAGCACGACGAGTATTTCGAGAGCGATCGCTACATCGTCACCTCGGCGGTGGGCCACCTGCTCGAGATCAAGGCGCCGGAGGAATACGACGTCAAGCGCGGCAAGTGGAGCTTCGCCAACCTGCCGGTGATCCCGCCGCACTTCGACCTGGCGCCGCTCGACAAGACCAAGGGCCGGCTCAACGCGATCGTCCGGCTGGTCAAGCGGAAGGACGTGAGCGAGCTCATCAACGCCTGCGACGCCGGCCGCGAGGGCGAGCTGATCTTTCGCCTGATCCAGCAGCACGCGAAATCGAAGCACCCGGTCAAGCGCCTCTGGCTGCAGAGCATGACGCCGCAGGCGATCCGCGACGGCTTCGACCACCTGCGCAGCGACAAGCAGATGCTGCCGCTCGCCGACGCGGCGCGCTGCCGCTCCGAAGCCGACTGGCTGGTCGGCATCAACGGCACGCGGGCGATGACCGCCTTCAACTCGCGCGACGGGGGCTTTTTCCTCACCACCGTCGGCCGGGTGCAGACGCCGACGCTGTCGATCATGGTCGAGCGCGAGGAGCAGATCAGGAAGCACGTCTCGCGCGACTATTGGGAAGTCCGCGCGACCTTCGCGGTCGGCGCCGGCGAGTACGAGGGCAAGTGGTTCGACCCGGCGTGGAAGAAGAATCCCGAAGACGCCGAGTTGCGTTCCGACCGCCTGTGGAAGGAGGCCGAGGCGTTCGCGATCGCCGAGGCGGTCCAGGGCCAGTCGGCGGCGGTCACCGAGGAGGCCAAGCCGAGCACCCAGGCGGCGCCGCTGCTCTACGACCTGACGAGCCTGCAGCGAGAGGCCAACTCGCGCTTCGGTTTTTCGGCAAGGACGACGCTGTCGATCGCGCAGGCGCTCTACGAGAAGCACAAGGTGCTCACGTATCCGCGCACCGACAGCCGCGCCCTGCCGGAGGACTACGTCGCGGTCGCCCGCCAGACGATCGAGATGATCGCCAAGGAGACCCTGCCCGGGCCGCTGCGCCCGCTCGCCGTCCACGCCAGGACGGCGCTGAAGGAGAACTACGTCAAGCCGTCGAAGAAGATCTTCGACAACGCGAAGGTGTCGGACCACTTCGCGATCATCCCGACGCTGCTGCCGCCGAAGAGCCTCTCGGAGATCGAGGCCAAGCTCTACGACATGGTCGCCAAGCGGTTCCTCGCGGTCTTCTTCCCACCGGCGGAATTCATGGTGACGACGCGGATCTCGACCGTCGTCCAGGCCGGCAAGGAGTACCGCTTCCAGACCAACGGCAAGGTCATGGTGCGGCCGGGCTGGCTCGCCGTGTACGGCCGCGAGGCGCAGGAGGACGATGCGAACCTCGTCGCCGTCGCTGCCGGCGAGCTGGCGCGAACCGAGAGCGTCGACGTCAAGCCGCTCAAGACCAAGCCGCCGGCGCGCTACACCGAGGCGACGCTGCTCTCGGCGATGGAGGGCGCCGGCAAGCTCATCGACGACGACGAGCTGCGCGAGGCGATGCAGGAAAAGGGCCTCGGCACGCCGGCGACGCGCGCCGCCATCATCGAAGGGCTGATCTACGAGAAGTACATCCATCGCGAGGGCCGCGAGCTCGTCCCGGGCGCGAAGGCGTTCCAGCTGATGACGCTGCTGCGCGGCCTCGGCGTCGAAGACCTGACCAAGCCCGAGCTCACCGGCAACTGGGAGTACCAGCTCGCCGAGATGGAGAAGGGCCACCTCGAGCGCTCGACCTTCATGAAGCAGATCGCCGAGATGGCCGAGCGCATCGTCAAGAAGGCCAAGGAATACGACCGCGACACGATCCCTGGCGACTACGCGACGCTGTCGGTGCCGTGCCCGAACTGCGCCGGCGTCGTCAAGGAAAACTACCGCCGCTACGCCTGCATCGGCATCCCTTCGGGGCCGGATCAGCGCGAGGCCTGCGGGTTCTCGATCAGCAAGATCCCGGGCGGGCGCGCCTTCGAGCTGGCCGAGGTCGAGGCGTTCCTGCGCGACAAGCGGATCGGCCCGCTCGAGGGCTTTCGCTCGAAGGCGGGCTGGCCGTTCACCGCAGAGCTGAAGCTCGTCCACGACGACGAGACCCGCAACTGGAAGCTCGAGTTCGACTTCGGCGAGGACGCCAGGCGCGAAGGCGAGTCGGGCGAGCCGGTCGACTTC
>JBDTPG010000139.1:0-7084 GCA_039932815.1 Caldimonas sp. | reverse complement strand
GCATCGCTTGCCCGGACAGGGAGTCGATGCGCATCAGGCGGCGCAGGTTGGCGAGTGAATTGAAGAGAAAGTGCGGCTCGATCTGCGCCTGTAGCACCTGCATCCTGCCCTCGGCGAGGTCGCCCTCGATCGCGATCCGGCGCAGCTGCGCGTGGTGGAGCGCTCCTTCGGCGCTTCGGCTAATGCGGAGGAACTCGTGCAGGCCGGCCATGAGCAGCGCCGTCACCGCGAGCTGGTGCTGGAACGTGCGAGCGACGAAAGGATGAAGTGGCGGCCAATGCGGCCAGCCGATCGCTTGCCACTGCGCCAGTGCCTGCCAGCCGAGCACGCAGGCGACGGCGAGCAGCGCGGCGAGGCCGAGCCAGCGCCACACCCCGGCTTCCGGCAGCGCCCGCCGGCCGGCAAAGACGACGAACACCGCCGTCAACTGACCGACGACTTGAATGCGGAAGTAATTCCAGAACTGCCTCCAGATCCGCTCGGGTCCGACAGACTCGGCGATCCAGTCGTTCAGGCGTTCCATCACGACGAGCATTGCCACCAGCGTGACGGCGAGCGCGACGTCGCGGCCAAGGGACTCGATCCAGGAGTCGTCGCGACGGAAGCGTGGCAATTCCATGCTGATGCGCGGAGGAGGCCCACTCGCGCGCCGGTGATCAGGGACAGGCAGCCTAAGCCCGGGCACCCTAATTGGACAGCGGATTTCGGATGAATCCCCGTTCGAAGCCATCGAAACGCATCGACGGTCGACCGAAACAGGCGGCCGCCGCGATCCGGCCCGGCAAGCGTCAACGGGAACTCGGTGCTGGCCAGTCTCTCCCACGAGGGTCTTCCGTTTGCCAGGGACCGACATGGACTACGCCCAGCGCCGGCAGGCCCCCGGTCGTCACCTGACCGGATTCGTCCTCGTCGTCGCCTTTCACGTCGCGCTCGTCTATGCGCTCGTCAGCGGCCTCGCGCGCCGCGTCATCGACGTCGTGCGCGCGCCGATCGAGACGAAGGTCATCGATGAGCCGAAGAAGAAGCCGCCACCACCGCCAGAGGTGATCCTGCCGCCGCCGCCGGACTTCGCGCCGCCGCCGCCGCCGTTCATCCCGCCACCCGAGATCCGGATCGCCAAGCCGCCGCCGCCGCCGGTCGTGAGGATCAGGCCCGCGCCGCCGCCGGCGCCGGTCGTGATCGCGCCGATGCCGCCGGCGCCGCCCCCGCCCGCGCCCGCGCCGCCGGCGCCGCCGCCCCCCGCCCCGGCGCCGCCGCCGAAGCCGAAGCCGAAGCCCGCGCCCGCGCCGCCGCCGGTCACGGCAAGCGTCGCGTGTTCGAATTACCGCACCAAGATGGGCGACGCGGCGTTCCCGCGCGAGGCGGTACGCAAGGGAATCGATCGCGGCACCGCGCTGATCCAGTTCACGCTGCGCGCCGACGGCCGGGTCGACAACATCGTCTCGATCAACGCATCGAATCCGATCTTCGCGCGTGCCAGCAAGAGGATCGTCGCCGAGTTCCGCTGCACCGGCCAGGGCCGCGACGTCCTCGTCCGCGTCCCGTTCAGCTATCGCCTCGAATAGCGCGCCGGCGTGCGACGATTCGGCCATGAGCCCACCTTCCGGCGCGGTCGCGCCCCGGCGCCCCAAGGCAGCTTCGCCGCGCGGCGCTTCGCTGCTTGCCCAGCTCGCCGACGCAATCGCAACGCGGCGCATCCGCGTGATCGACCTCACGCAGACGCTCTCGCCCGCGTTCCCGCAGATCGCCCTGCCGCCCGAGCTCGGCCAGTGCTGGCCGTTCCGGATCGAGGAGGTCTCGGCCTACGACGCGCGCGGCCCCGGCTGGTACTGGAACAACTTCTCGTGCGGCGAGCACACCGGCACGCACTTCGACGCGCCGATCCACTGGATCTCGGGCAAGGACCTCGCCAACAACTCGGTCGACACGATCCCGACGCAGCACTTCGTCGCGCCGGCGTGCGTGATCGACTGCTCCGCCGAGGCGACGCGCGATCCCGACTACCTGCTCACCGTCGCCGACATCGATCGTTTCGAGGCCGCGCACGGCCGCGTGCCTGAAGGCGCATGGTTCCTGATGCGCACCGACTGGTCGAAACGCACCGACCCCGAGGCGTACCAGAACTTCGACGAGACCGGCCAGCACACGCCGGGGCCTTCGACCGAGGCAGTGCGCTTTCTGGTCGAGGAGCGCGGTGTGCTCGGCTTCGGCTCGGAAGCGATCGGCACCGACGCCGGCCAGGGCGTCCACTTGCGCCCGCCGTACCCGTGTCACTACTACATGCACGGTGCCGGGCGCTACGGCCTGCAGTGCCTCGCCCACCTCGACCTGCTGCCGGCGACCGGCGCGCTCCTGATCTGCCCGCCGCTGAAGATCGAGAAGGGCAGCGGCAGCCCGCTGCGCGTGCTCGCCCTCGTCGAGAGTTGAGCCGGCGAGGGCTTGCCAAGCGGCGGCGATCCGCCTAGACTTTCTTTACCGCTCAACTATTCAGGCCTCATGTGAAGATCGTCTGCATCGGCGGCGGCCCGTCGGGTCTGTATTTCGCGCTGCTGATGAAGCAGCAGGATCCGTCGCACCGGATCGTCGTCGTCGAGCGCAACAAGCCCTACGACACCTTCGGCTGGGGCGTCGTCTTCTCCGACCAGACGCTCGGCAACCTGCAGGCGGCCGATGCCAGGAGCGCGGCGCAGATCCTCGACGCCTTCAACCACTGGGACGACATCGAGGTCAACATCCGCGGCGCGAAGATCGTCTCGGGCGGCCACGGCTTCTGCGGCATCGGCAGGAAGCGCCTGCTCAACATCCTGCAGGCGCGTTGCGAGGAGGTCGGCGTCGAGCTGGTGTTCGAGGCCGACGTCAAGTCGGCCGCCGACTATCCCGATGCCGATCTGATCATCGCCTGCGACGGCCTCAACAGCCGCGTTCGCACCGAGTACGCCGCCACCTACCGCCCCGACATCGACATGCGGCGCAACCGCTTCGTCTGGCTCGGCACGACGCGGCTGTTCGAAGCGTTCACCTTCGATTTCCGGGAGACGCGGCACGGCTGGTTCCAGGCGCACGCCTACCGCTTCGACGCGACGCACTCGACCTTCATCGTCGAGACGCCGGAGGAGGTGTGGAAGAAGGCCGGCCTCGACCGCATGGAGAAGGAAGAGGCGATCGCCTTCTGCGAGAAGCTCTTCGTCGAGACGCTGCACGGCCACCCGCTGCTCTCGAACTCGGCGCACCTGCGCGGCTCGACGCAGTGGATCAGGTTCCCGCGCGTCGTCTGCGAACGCTGGGTGCACTGGTTCGACCACCGCCGCGGCGGCCACGCGCCGGGCACGGGAACGCCCGTGGTCCTGATGGGCGACGCCGCGCACACGGCGCACTTCTCGATCGGCTCGGGCACTAAGCTCGCCCTCGAGGACGCGATCGAGCTCGCGCGCGCGATCGGCGCGCATCCTCGCGACCTGCCGGCTGCTCTGCTGCACTACGAGGAGCTGCGCAGCGTCGAGGTGCTGAAGATCCAGAACGCGGCGCGCAACTCGACCGAGTGGTTCGAGCACGTCGACCGCTACGTCGCCCTGCCGCCCGAGCAGTTCGCGTATTCGCTCCTGACGCGCAGCCAGCGCATCAGCCACGAGAACCTGCGCCTGCGCGACAAGGAGTACGTCGAGGAGTACGAAGACTGGATCGCCGTCCAGGCCGGCGTGACGCGCGCGCCCACCGGCCACTCGATCCCGCCGATGCTGACGCCGTTCACGGTGCGCGGCGTGACGCTGCCGAACCGCGTCGTCGTCTCGCCGATGGCGCAGTACTCCTGCGTCGACGGCGTGCCGGGCGACTTCCACCTCGTCCACCTGGGCGCGCGCGCCATGGGCGGCGCCGGCATGGTCGTCGCCGAGATGACGTGCCCCTCGCCCGACGCGCGCATCACCCTCGGCTGCCCGGGCTTGTGGAACACGGCGCAGCGCGACGGCTGGAAGCGCATCGTCGACTTCGTCCATGCCAACAGCAACGCGAAGATCGCCCTGCAGCTCGGCCACGCCGGCGCGAAGGGATCGACGCGCGTGCCGTGGGAGGGCGAGGACCAGCCGCTCGCGGGCGGCAACTGGCCGCTGCTCTCGGCCTCGCCGCAGCAGTACCTCGACGGCGTCAGCGACTGGTCGCGGGCGATGACGCGCGCCGACATGGATCGCGTCCGCGACGAGTTCGTGCAGTCGACGCGGTTCGCCGCCGAGGCCGGCTTCGACTGGCTCGAGCTGCACTGCGCGCACGGCTACCTGCTGTCGTCGTTCATCTCGCCGCTCACCAACCAGCGCACCGACTGGTACGGCGGCTCGCTCGAAAACCGGATGCGCTATCCGCTCGAGGTCTTCGCCGCGGTCCGCGCGGCCTGGTCCGCCGACCGGCCGATCTCGGTGCGCATCTCCGCGCACGACTGGGTCGAAGGCGGCATCACGCCCGACGACGCGGTCGAGATCGCCCGCTTCTTCAAGGCCGCGGGCGCCGACATGATCGATTGCTCGTCGGGCCAGGTCAGCAAGCGCCAGCAGCCGGTCTACGGGCGCATGTACCAGACGCCGTTCGCCGACCGCATTCGCAACGAAGCCGGCATCCCGACGATCGCCGTCGGCGCGATCTCGGAGGCCGACCACGTCAACAGCATCATCGCCGCCGGCCGCGCCGACCTGTGCGCGGTCGCGCGGCCGCACCTTGCCAACCCGGCGTGGACGCTGCTCGAGACGGCCAAGATCGGCTACACCGACGTCGCCTGGCCGAAGCAGTACCGCGCCGCCAAGGTCCAGCTCGAGCGCAACCTCGAGCGCGAGCGGACGATGGCGGCGCAGGCCGCGGGCGCGTCGCCGCTCGAGCAGGCCAACCGCGCCCTCGGCGTGTGATCGCGATGAAGAACGATCCCTCGCACGCCGTCCTGCGCGAAGCCGACAACCTCGGTCACGAAGCGCGCGCCGGCCGCGGCGACCACGCCGTGCTGCGCTTGTGGCTGCGCCTGCTCGCCAGCACGACGCAGATCGAGACCGAAGTGCGGCACCGCCTGCGCGAGCGCTTCGGCATCTCGCTCGCGCGCTTCGACTACATGGCCCAGCTCGATCGCGCCAAGGGCGGCATGAAGATGAGCGAGCTGTCGCGCCTGCTGATGGTCACCGGCGGCAACGTCACCGGCCTCACCGACGAGCTGGCGCGCGACGGTCTCGTCAGCCGCGAGGCGAGCCCGGCCGACCGGCGCGCCTGGATCGTCCGTCTCACGCCCAAGGGCAAGAGCACGTTCGCGGCGATGGCCGAGGAGCACGAGCGCTGGATCCGCGAGCTGTTCGGCGGCTTCGACGCCGACGCCGTCGCCGCCCTCCACGCGCAGCTCGGCGACCTGCGCGTCCACCTCCTCGAGAAGCTGAACCCCAGCGAGGCAGAAACGACATGAACGACAAACCGATCCCCGGCCTCGACCCGGCGCTCGCCGCCGGCAATCGCCGCCCGCTCGCCGGCTACCGCGCCAAGCATTTCCAGTGGGCGCTGAGCGACGGCGTCGCCGCGATCACGCTGAACCGCCCCGAACGCAAGAACCCGCTCACCTTCGACTCGTACGCCGAGCTGCGCGACCTGTTCGAGCGGCTGCGCCACGCCAGCGACGTCAAGGTCGTCGTCCTCGCCGGTGCCGGCGACAACTTCTGCTCGGGTGGCGACGTCCACGAGATCATCGGCCCGCTGGTCAGGCTGAAGGCGCCCGAGCTGCTGATGTTCACGCGCATGACCGGCGACCTGGTCAAGGCGATGCGCGTCTGCCCGCAGCCCATCGTCGCCGCGATCGACGGCGTCTGCGCCGGCGCCGGCGCGATCATGGCGATGGCGTCGGACCTGCGCGTCGGCACGGCGCGCTCGAAGACCGCGTTCCTGTTCAACCGCGTCGGCCTCGCCGGCTGCGACATGGGCGCGTGCGCGATGCTGCCGCGCATCGTCGGCCAGGGCCGCGCGAGCGAGCTGCTCTACACCGGCCGCTCGTTGGGTGGCGAGGAGGGCGAGCGCTGGGGCTTCTTCAACAAGCTGGTCGAGCCGGCGCGCCTGCACGACGATGCGATGGCGATGGCAAAAGACCTGGCAGCCGGCCCGACCTTCGCCAACGGCATCACCAAGACGATGCTGCATCAGGAGTGGGCGATGACGATCGAGCAGGCGATCGAGGCCGAGGCGCAGGCGCAGGCGATCTGCATGCTGACCGAAGACTTCACGCGCGCCTACGAGGCGTTCGCGGCGAAGCAGAAGCCACGCTTCGAAGGCAACTGAGCGACCGTCATCCTGAACGCAGCGAAGGATCTCCTCCCGTGAGCGATACCGCCTACCTCGACTGGCCGTTCTTCGCGCCGAGCCACCGGGCGATGGCGCGCGAGCTCGATGTCTGGGCCGCGGCCAACGTCGCGCACGCGCACGGCGACGACGTCGACGCCGAATGCCGATCGCTCGTCAAGGCGCTGGGCAGTGCCGGCTGGCTCGCCCACGCGGTCGGCGGGCGCGACTACGGCGGCCGCGAGGACGCGATCGACACGCGCGCCATCTGCCTGGTGCGCGAGACCCTGGCGCGCCACAACGGCCTGGCGGACTTCGCGTTCGCGATGCAGGGCCTCGGCTCGGGCGCGATCAGCCTGGCCGGCACGACCGAGCAGAAGCAGCGCTACCTGCCGCGAGTCGCGCGCGGCGAGGCGATCGCCGCGTTCGCGCTCTCCGAGCCCGACGCCGGCTCCGACGTCGCGGCGATGGCGTGCGCGGCGCGCCGCGACGGCGACGACTACGTCCTCGACGGCGAGAAGACCTGGATCTCGAACGGCGGCATCGCCGACTTCTACGTCGTCTTCGCCCGGACGGCCGCCAAGGACGATCCCGCCGCGAAAGGCGCGCGCGGCATCGGCGCCTTCATCGTCGACGCCGACACGCCGGGCTTCGAGATCGCCGGGCGCATCGACGTGATCGCGCCGCACCCGCTCGCGCGCCTGCGCTTCACGAGCTGCCGCGTCCCTGCGGCACGACGCATCCGCGCCGAAGGCGAGGGCTTCAAGGTCGCGATGCGAACGCTCGACGTCTTCCGCAC
>JBDTPG010000138.1:0-7179 GCA_039932815.1 Caldimonas sp. | reverse complement strand
GCCGGCGAGATGGCGACGCTGCGCGAGGCGAAGGTCATCTGACGCCGCGGCGGCGCTCTTACACGTAGCACAGCGGGAGATATCCATGAGCAAAGACAAGACCAAGGTTCGCCAGCTCCTCGACGCCGTCAAGGCGTCGGGCCGCACCTCTCTCACCGCCCCGGAAGGCAAGCAGGTCTGCGACGCCTACGGCATCGCGGTGCCGGGCGAGGGCGTCGCGAAGAGCGGCGCCGAAGCCGGCAAGCTCGCGGCCGGGATGGGCTTTCCGGTGGTGATGAAGATCGTCTCGCCCGACATCCTGCACAAGACCGAGGCCGGCGGCGTGATCGTCGGCCTGACCAACGCCGACGAGGCGGCCAAGGCCTACGACACCATCCTCGCCAACGCGAAGAAGTACAAGGCCGACGCGAAGATCGACGGCGTCCAGGTGCAGCAGATGCTGAAGGGCGGCCAGGAGGTCATCGTCGGCGCGGTCACCGACGGCAGCTTCGGCAAGATGGTCGCGTTCGGCCTCGGCGGCGTCCTCGTCGAGGTGCTGAAGGACATCACCTTCCGCCTCGCGCCGGCGACCAAGGCCGACGCGCTGTCGATGCTCGACGGCATCCAGGCGGCCGAGATGCTGAAGGGCGTGCGCGGCGGCGACGCGGTCAACCGCGAGGCGCTCGCCAGCCTGATCGTCGGCGTCAGCGAGCTCGTCAGCGACTTCCCCGAGATCTCGGAGATGGACCTGAACCCGGTCTTCGCGACCAAGGAAGGCGCGGTCGCCGCCGACGTGCGCATCGTCGTCGACTTCGCGCAGAAGCCGGCGCGCTACCGCCCGCCCGAGGCCGACGTCGTCGCGTCGATGAAGCGGATCATGCAGCCGAAGTCGGTGGCGGTGATCGGCGCGTCCGACGAGGCCGGCAAGATCGGCAACTCGGTGATGAAGAACCTCATCAACGGCGGCTACAAGGGCCAGATCTACCCGATCCACCCGAAGGCGGCCGAGATCATGGGCCACAAGGCCTACAAGAGCGTCAAGGACGTTGCGGGCGAGATCGACACGGCGGTGTTCGCGATCCCCGCCAAGCTCGTCGCCGGCGCGCTCACCGAGTGCGGCGAGAAGAAGATCGCCGGCGCGGTGCTCATTCCGTCGGGCTTCGCCGAGACCGGCAACCACGAGGGGCAGGACGAGCTCGTCGCGATCGGCCGCAAGTACAACATCCGCCTCATGGGGCCGAACATCTACGGCTTCTACTACACGCCGGCCAACCTCTGCGCGACGTTCTGCACCGCCTACGACGTCAAGGGCTCGACGGCGCTGTCGTCGCAGTCGGGCGGCATCGGCATGGCGATCATCGGCTTCTCGCGCTCGGCCAAGATGGGCGTCTCGGCGATCGTCGGCCTCGGCAACAAGTCCGACATCGACGAGGACGATCTGCTGCTCTTCTTCGAGCAGGACCCGAACACCAACGTGATCGCCCAGCACTGCGAGGACCTGAAGGACGGCCGCGCCTTCGCCGAGGTGGCCAAGCGCGTCTCGAAGAAGAAGCCGGTGATCATGCTCAAGGCCGGCCGCACCTCGGCAGGCGCCGCGGCGGCCAGCTCGCACACCGGCGCGCTCGCCGGCAACGACAAGATCTACGACGACGTGCTGCGCCAGTCGGGCGTGATCCGGGCGAAGAGCCTGCGCGACCTGCTCGACTTCGCGCGCGGCGTGCCCATGCTGCCGACGCCGAAGGGCGAGAACATCGTCATCATCACCGGCGCGGGCGGTTCGGGCGTGCTGCTGTCGGACGCCTGCGTCGACAACGGCCTGAAGCTGCTCAAGCCGATGCCCGCGGACCTCGACGCCGCGTTCCGCAAGTTCATCCCGCCTTTCGGCGCCGCCGGCAACCCGGTCGACATCACCGGCGGCGAGCCGCCGATCACGTACATGAACACCGTGCGCCTCGGCCTGGAGGACGAGCGCATCCACGCGCTGATCCTCGGCTACTGGCACACGATCGTCACGCCGCCGATGGTGTTCGCGCGCAACATGGTGCAGGTGGTCGCTGAGATGAAGGCCAAGGGCATCGTCAAGCCGATCGTGGCGTCGCTGGCCGGCGACGTCGAGGTCGAGGAAGCGGCGCAGTACCTCTACGAGAACGGCATTCCGGCGTACGCCTACTCGACCGAGATCCCGGTCGCGGTGCTCGGCGCCAAGTACCAGTGGGCGCGAGGTGCGGGGCTGCTCTAGACCCGGCTGACGCGTGGACCGACCTGTCATCGCGATCGTTGCCGAGGGCTCCACGCGCCAGCGCAAGCGCGAGGCGCCGCGGGGCCGGCGCGTCTCGCCCGAGGCGCGCGTCGCGGTGCGCGAGCTGCTCGGCGACGCGCCGCGCCGCAGCGACCTGCTGATCGAGCACCTGCACAAGCTGCAGGATCGCTACGGCCACCTCAGCGCGGCGCACCTCGCCGCGCTTGCCGAGGAGATGAAGCTCGCCCAGGCCGAGGTGTTCGAGGTCGCGACCTTCTATCACCACTTCGACGTCGTCAAGGAAGGCGACGCCGTGCCGCCGGCGCTCACCGTTCGCGTCTGCGACGGCCTGTCGTGCGAGATGGCCGGCGCGCAGGACCTGCTCGCGCGCTTGCCGGCGTTGCTCGGCGGCGATGTCCGCGTCATCGCCGCGCCGTGCATCGGCCGCTGCGAGCAGGCCCCGGCCGCGGTCGTCGGCCAGAACCCGGTGCCGCGAGCGACCAGCGATGCGGTGCTCGCGGCAGTCGCCGCGAAGCGCACGCGCCACGAACCCGAGGCCTTCGTCGACCTGGCCGAGTACAAGGCCGAGGGCGGCTACGCGATGCTGCGCCAGTGCATCGGCGGCGAGCTCGACGTCGACGACGTCATCAAGACGCTCGAGGCGTCGGGGCTGCGCGGCCTCGGCGGCGCCGGCTTTCCGGCCGGCCGCAAGTGGCGCATCGTCCGCAGCGAGCCGGCACCGCGCCTCATGGCCGTCAACATCGACGAAGGCGAGCCCGGAACGTTCAAGGACCGGGTGCTGCTCGAGCGCGACCCGCATCGCTTCATCGAAGGCATGCTGATCGCCGCCTGGGCGGTCGGCATCTCGAAGATCTACGTCTACCTGCGCGACGAGTACCACGGCTGCCGGGCGATGCTCGAGGCCGAGCTGGCCAAGCTGCGCGCCGCGCCGCCGTACGCCGGCATGCCCGAGATCGTCCTGCGCCGCGGCGCCGGCGCCTACATCTGCGGCGAAGAGTCGGCGATGATCGAATCGATCGAGGGCAAGCGCGGCATGCCGCGCCTGCGCCCGCCGTACGTCGCCCAGGTCGGCCTGTTCGGCCGGCCGACGCTCGAGCACAACTTCGAGACGCTGTTCTGGGTGCGCGAGCTGCTCGAAAAGGGCGGCGAGTGGTTCGCCGCGCACGGCCGCAACGGCAGGAAGGGCCTGCGCTCGTTCTCGGTCTCGGGCCGCGTGAAGGAGCCCGGCGTCAAGCTGGGGCCGGCCGGCATCACGCTGCAGGAGCTGATCGACGAATACTGCGGCGGCATGCTGCCGGGCCACAAGCTCTACGCTTACCTGCCGGGCGGCGCGTCGGGCGGCATCCTGCCGGCCTCGCTGGCGAACATCCCGCTCGACTTCGACACCCTGCAGCCGTACGGTTGCTTCATCGGCTCGGCGGCCGTCATGGTCCTCTCGAACCACGACAGCGCCATCGGCGCGGCGCGCAACATGATGCGGTTCTTCGAACACGAGTCGTGCGGGCAATGCACGCCGTGCCGCAACGGCACTGCCAAGGCCTCGGTGCTGATGGCCGAGCCGGCGTGGGATCTGCCCCTGCTCGCCGACCTGTCTCTCGTGATGCGCGATGCTTCTATCTGCGGCCTCGGCCAGGCCGCGCCCAACCCGATCGATTGCGTCGTCAAGTATTTTCCCCACGAGCTCGCCCCATGAACGCCCTGACTCGCCAGGAACTTGCCCAGCTCGACGTGCCGCTGGTGCGCTTCGAGCTCAACGGCCGCGAGATCGAGGCGCCGGCGAACCGCACGCTGATCGAGATCGCCGACGCCGAAGGCATCGCCATCCCGCGCCTTTGCTACAAGGAAGGGCTCGATGCCGTCGGCAACTGCCGCTCGTGCATGGTCGAGATCGCCGGCGAGCGCGTGCTGGCGCCGTCGTGCTGCCGCTTCCCCGCGCAGGGCATGAAGGTCACGACCGACAGCGAGCGCGCGCTCAAGTCGCAGAAGCTCGTCCTCGAGCTGCTGCTCTCGGACATGCCCGAGGCCGAGTACACGCGCCACAACGAGGTCGACGAATGGGCGGCCCGCCTCGGTGTCGGCAAGCCGCGCTTCCCGGCGCGCGCCCCGGTCGCGCCCGACCTCTCGCACCCGGCCATCGCCGTCAACCTGTCGGCCTGCATCCAGTGCACGCGCTGCGTGCGCGCCTGCCGCGACGAGCAGGTCAACGACGTGATCGGCCTGGCCTTCCGCGGCAACGGCGAAAAGATCGTCTTCGACATGGACGATCCGATGGGCAACTCGACCTGCGTCGCCTGCGGCGAGTGCGTGCAGGCGTGTCCGACCGGCGCCCTGATGCCGGCGCGCGACGTCGCGCTCGTCGTTCCCGACAAGCAGGTCTCGTCGCTGTGCCCGTACTGCGGCGTCGGCTGCCAGCTCACCTACAACGTCAAGGACAACAGGATCCTGTTCGTGAACGGCCGCGACGGGCCGGCCAATCACGAGCGGCTGTGCGTCAAGGGCCGCTACGGCTTCGATTACGCGCACCATCCGCAGCGCCTGCGCGTGCCGCTGATCCGGCGCGCCGATGCGCCCAAGCGGGCAGACGCGACCATGGACCCCGAGCGCGTCCTCGACGTCTTCCGCGAAGCGACGTGGGAAGAAGCGCTCGAGTTCGCCGGCGGCCGGCTGGCGCAGCTGCGCGACACGCACGGCCCGAAAGCGCTCGCCGGCTTCGGCTCGGCCAAAGGCAGCAACGAGGAGGCCTACCTGTTCCAGAAGCTGGTGCGCACCGGCTTTCGCAGCAACAACGTCGACCACTGCACGCGCCTGTGCCATGCCTCGAGCGTCGTCGCGCTGCTCGAAGGCATCGGCTCGGGAGCGGTCTCGAACCCGGTGATGGACGTCGCCAAGGCCGAGGTCGTGATCGTCATCGGCGCCAACCCGAGCGTGAACCACCCGGTGGCGTCGAGCTGGATCAAGAACGCGGCGCAGAACGGCACCAAGCTGATCGTCTGCGATCCGCGCCGTTCCGAGCTGACGCGCCACGCGCACCGCTACCTGCAGTTCAAGCCCGACACCGACGTCGCGCTGCTCAACGCGATGATGCACGTCATCGTCGAAGAGGACCTCGTCGACGCGGCGTTCATCGCCAGCCGCACGATCGGCTACGACGAGCTGCGCGCCAACGTTGCCGGCTACAGCCCGGAGGCGATGGCGCCGATCTGCGGCATCGACGCCGAGACGATCCGCTACGTCGCGCGCCTGTACGCGACGTCGCGCGCGTCGATGATCCTGTGGGGCATGGGCATCTCGCAGCACGTCCACGGCACCGACAACGCGCGCTGCCTGATCGCGCTCTCGCTGATGACCGGGCAGATCGGCCGCCCCGGCACCGGCCTGCATCCGCTGCGCGGCCAGAACAACGTCCAGGGCGCGTCCGACGCAGGACTCATTCCGATGATGTTCCCCGACTACCAGCACGTCTCGAGCGCCGGCGTGCGCGCGCGCTTCGAGACCGCCTGGGGCCTGCCCGGCGGCACGCTCGACGAGAAGCCGGGCCTGACGGTCGTCGAGGTCATGCACTCGATCAAGGCCGGCGGCGTGCGCGGCATGTACGTGATGGGCGAGAACCCGGCGATGTCGGACCCCGACGCGAACCACGCGCGCGAATCGCTGGCGATGCTCGAGCACCTGGTGGTGCAGGACATCTTCTTCACCGAGACCGCCTACCTCGCCGACGTCATCCTGCCGGCGAGCGCCTTCCCCGAGAAGACCGGCACCTTCACCAACACCGACCGCCTCGTGCAGATGGGCCGCAAGGCGATCGATCCGCCCGGCGACGCCCGCCAGGACCTGTGGATCATCCAGCAGATCGCCCGGCGCATGGGCCTGCCGTGGCGCGACGATCCGGTCTCTGTCGTGTTCGACGAGATGAGGAAGACGATGCCGAGCATCGCAGGCATCACCTGGGAGCGCCTCGAGCGCGAGCATGCCGTCACCTATCCGTGCACGCACGAAGGCGATCCCGGCCAGTCGGTCGTCTTCGTCGACTCGTTCCCGCGCGAGGGCGGCAAGGCGAAGTTCGTTCCGGCCGACATCGTCAGCGCCGACGAGCGCCCGGACGCCGACTACCCGATGGTGCTCATCACCGGCCGCCAGCTCGAGCACTGGCACACCGGCAGCATGACCCGGCGCGCGACCGCGCTCGATGCGCTCGAGCCCGATCCGGTCGCGCTCGTCCATCCGCTCGACCTCGCCGCGCTCGGTGGCCACCCCGGCGACGTGGTGACGATCGAATCGCGGCGCGGCGAAGTGGTGCTCTACGCGCGCGCCGACGAGAGCTCGCCGCGCGGCGCGGTGTTCGTGCCGTTCTGCTACTACGAGGCGGCGATCAACCGCCTCACCAACGCCGCGCTCGATCCGTTCGCCAAGATCCCGGAGTTCAAGTACTGCGCGGTGCGCCTGTCGCTCGGCGGCACGCTGGCGGCGCAGACCAGCTTCGGCGGCGGCCAGGTCCTCGCCAGGATCCAGGCGCAGTGAGATCATCCATCAGCGATGGCTGATGGTGATCCCAAAAAACTCTGACTTTCAATGATGGTGCTGGCGCTCAAGAATGGCCCGGTCGCAACCCGATCCGCCCGGAGGCCTCTCATGCCCCACATCACCGAAACGCAAGGCCAGGACCATGCCGCCGAGATCGAGCGCGGCACCTACAACCGCGCCTTCAGCGAGCTCGGCCTCGAGTGGTACTGGGACGCCCGGACGTACGAGCAGCTGCGCAGCTGCAACGGCGACAAGCATTGCATCCAGGCCTTCATCGAGGCGCATCACCCGCACCTGCTGCAGGCCTACGACGGCGGCTCGCTCGCCACCGCGATCGACACCGTGCGGCGCCGCCTGAGCGAAGCGCATTGAGGTGAGTTGAAGCACGCGACGCTGCGCCAGCTGAAGGTGTTCGCGTC
>JBDTPG010000137.1:0-7317 GCA_039932815.1 Caldimonas sp. | reverse complement strand
GGGGATGACCCTCGATCAAGAGGGTGGCCGGGGCCGGAGGTACTGCCGTCACGCTACCGCGTTCGCGAAAGCCTTCAATTATACCGTGAGGGCCCGGCGTCGCGGGTCAGATCCTGCCGAGAACACGCATGGCGTCGTGACGTTCCGGTGCCGCGCGGAGCTGCTCGAGCGAGCGCGGCAGGTCGTCGGCGAGCGGCTCGATCGCCGGATCCTCGGCGTCGACGAGCGCCAGCGCCGCCTCCGCCCAGGGCTCGGCCGCCAGCCGCTCGCGAAGCGCCGCCCACGGCTGCGCGCCGTGCTCGGTCGACTGCCGATCGATGAACCGGAACAACTCGCCGTGCCAGCCGGGCAGGGCACAGAGCGTGGCGTGGTCGGCCCCGCTCAAGGTTTCCCACCAGCCGCTTTCGAGCAGGAGCATCCAGGCGATGCGGTCGGCGGGCTGGCGCATCGGCGGGCGCGCGCCGCGGCGGGGCACTCGCGGCCGGGTCGTCGGCGAATGGCGCGTCGCCGACGAGCCGATCGCGCCGCCGGGGCCGGTCGCCCGCCAGGCGGGGGCGAGCTCGTCGACCGGCAGGGCGCCCCGCGAGGCGAACTCACCGAGGAGCTGACGCTTGAGCATGCCGTCCGGCAGCGCCGACCAGAGCGGGCGGCCTTGGGCCAGGAACCGCGCCCGCCCTTCGGCCGTAGCCAGGTCGATGTCTTCGCCGGCGCGGGCGACGATCTGCCGCGACAACGGCACCGCGACCGCGATCGCCTGCTCGAACGCCTCGGCGCCGCGCTCGCGCACGAAGCTGTCGGGGTCGTGCTCCGGCGGAAGGAAGAGGAAACGGAAGGTGCGCGTGTCGACGGCATGGGGCAGGCTCGCTTCCAGAGCCCGGCCGGCGGCGCGGCGGCCGGCGGCGTCACCGTCGAAGCTGAAGACGACCGAGTCGGTGAAGCGCACGAGCTTCTGCACGTGCTCCGCGGTGCAGGCGGTGCCGAGCGTCGCCACACCATTCTCGAATCCCGCCTGGGCCAGCGCGACCACGTCCATGTAGCCCTCGACGACCAGGGCGTAGCCGCGCTGGCGGATCGCCGTGCGCGCCTCGAAGAGACCGTACAGCTCGCGGCCCTTGCTGAAAACCGGCGTCTCGGGCGAGTTGAGGTATTTCGGCTCGCCGCGGTCGAGGACTCGTCCGCCGAAGCCGATCACGGAGCCCTGGACCGAGCGAATGGGAAACATGATCCGGTCGCGGAAGCGGTCGTAGCGCTTCTTCGCTGCGGCTTCGTCGCCGGCATCCTCGGAACGCGCTTCGTCGGCCTGCGTGATGACGAGGCCGCTCTCCTCGAGCAGCGGGTCGTCGTAGCTCGCGAAGACGCTGGCCAGGCCGCGCCAGCCGTCGGTCGCGTAGCCGAGCCCGAAGCGGGCGGCGATCTCGCCGCTCAGACCGCGTCCCTTGAGGTAGGCGATGGCACGCTCGCTCGCCTTCAGCTGGCGCCGATAGCCCTCGGCGGCGCGCGCCAGGACGTCGTTCAGGGTCAGCTGCTTCTGCTTCTGACGCGCCGCTTCTTCGCGGTCGCCGGGCTGCCCGGCTTCCTCGGGAACGCTGAGGCCGGCTTGCTGGGCGAGGTCGCGCACGGCTTCGATGAAGCCCATGCCATGTTGCTCCATCAGGAAGCCGACGGCGTTGCCGTGGACGCCGCAGCCGAAGCAGTGGTAGGTCTGGCGCGACGGGGTGACGGTGAAGCTCGGCGACTTCTCGCCGTGGAACGGGCAGAGGCCCTTCCATGTCGATCCCGCGCGCTTCAACTCGACCGACCGGCCGACGACCTCGACGATGTCGATCCGGGACAGCAACTCGTGGACGAAGGCGGGCGGGATCATGGATCGAGGCGTGCCGCGACGCGGCCGGCGGCAGGAGCGCCGCCATCACTCGATTCTCGCCGCGTCGGCGCGACCGGCGCGACGCCGGTGCCGCGCTTACACAGCGAAGTCGCCGAGCTTTCTTCCGCTCGCCAGCGCCGCCTTCAGCCAGCGCGGCTGCAGCCCGCGGCCGCTCCAGGATTCCCCGGTCGAGGCGTTGCGATACTTGGCCGCGACCTTGTTGCCGGTGGACTTTGTTTTCTTCGTCTTGCCGGTGCCGGCGCGATTACCGAGATCGGCCACGGTCAGCCCATATTCGGTCATCAGGGCGCGGACCTTCTCGACCGCGTCGCCTCGTTCTTGCTTCTTGGTTTGCTCGATCTGCTTTTCGAGCGCTTCGCGCTGGGCCATCAAATCCTGAAGTGTCGCCACGGCCGCCCCTTTTTTCGAGTTTCCGATCGAATCCCGAGGTGATTGTAGGAGAGCTTCAGGCGGTCGGCGGAACATATCCGCTCGGCTGCTCCGCGCCGGCGCCGAAGAAGAAATTCTCCATTTGCCGCGCCAAATATTGGCGCGCCCGCTGGTCCGCGAGATTGAGGCGATTTTCGTTGACCAGCATCGTCTGGTGTTTCATCCAGGCCGCCCACGCCTCCTTGCTCACCGAGGCGTAAATGCGCTTGCCGAGCTCGCCCGGATAGGGCGCGAAATCGAGTCCCTCGGCCTCGCGCTTGAGATATACGCACTGCACCGTTCTTGCCATGTTCGCCTCCAGGGCCTGCGCCCCTCGATTTGCCGATGAATATGGGTCAGCCGAGTTTCTTGACGAAAACCTGGGAGCGGCGATCCCAGTTGTATTTGCGCTTGCGCGCCTCCGGAAGCCAATCGGCATCGACCTGGACGAAACCGCGCTTGATGAACCAGTGCATGGTTCGCGTCGTCAGGACGAATATGCTTTCCAGGCCCAGGGCGCGCGCGCGCTGTTCGACCCGCTTCAGTATCCGCTCGCCATCGCCCTGGCTTTGGACCTGGGGCGAGACCGTGAAGGCCGCCATCTCCCCGGTCTTCCCTTCCGGATAGGGATACAGCGCGGCACAGCCGAATATCACGCCGTCGTGCTCGATCACCGTGTACTCGGCGATGTCGCGCTCGATCTCGGTCCGGTCGCGCTTGACCAGAGTGCCGTCGCGCTCGAACGGCTCGATCAGGTGGAGCACGCCGCCGATGTCGTCGGGAGTCGCCTGACGCAGGCTCTCGAGCTTTTCGTCGACGACCATGGTGCCGATGCCGTCGTGCGTGAACACCTCCATGAGCAGCGACCCGTCGATCGCGAACGGCAGGATGTGGGAGCGCTCGACGCCACCACGGCACGCGCGCACGCAGTGGCGAAGATAGAACGCGGTGTCGATCGGAACGAGCGGCGGCGGCAACGCGGCGAGCAGCTTTTCGGCATCGGCGAGGGCGAGCTCGGTGTCGATCGGCGACTCGGGGTCGACTGGCGTTTCGTGGATGCCGGCGATCTCCGTGACGAACAGGAGCTTGTCGGCCTGCAGCGCGATCGCCGTGCTCGTCGCGACGTCTTCCATCGTCAGGTTGAACGCTTCACCGGTCGGCGAGAAGCCGAACGGCGAGAGCAGAACCATGGCGCCGATGTCGATCGCGCGCCGGATCGCCACCGCGTCGACTTTGCGCACGATGCCGCTGTGCATGAAGTCGACGCCGTCGACGATGCCGACCGGCTGCGCGGTCAGGAAGTTGCCGGAGACGACGCGCACGATGGCGTTGGCCATCGGCGTGTTCGGCAGCCCCTGCGAGAACGCCGCCTCGATCTCGAAGCGGAGCTGCCCGGCTGCCTCCTGGGCGCTGTCGAGCGCGACCGGGTCGGTGATCCGCATGCCGCGGCTGTGCCGCGCGGGGTGGCCCTTCGAGCGCAGCTGCTCGTCGACCTGCGGCCGAAAGCCGTGCACGAGGACGATCTTGATGCCCATCGCCTGCAGGATGGCCAGGTCCTGCGCGAACGAAGCGAGCTTGCCGGCTGCGATCAGCTCGCCGGCGATGGCGACCACGAAAGTCTTGCCGTGGTACGCGTGGATGTGCGGCGCGACCGTGCGGAACCACGGCACGAAGGTATGCGGGAAGACGAGGTTCAAGGCGGCGGGTTGAGCGGAAGGCTGGCCGCGATTCTGGCACTCACGCGGGCCGAGGCCGGCGGGCTCGCCGGGCAGCGGTCCCGAGCGTCGCCGCGAGCTCGACGCGTGGGCAGAAGCTGCTGCACCCCGCCTGATCGCGAGGCGCGAGCGCTGCCTTCGGGCAGCCCGGGGCCTCTGGGCAAGCCGGGGCTGAGACTTCCTGGGACGGGTCAAGGCGGCTTGATCTGGCTCTTGAAGGACGGAACGCACCCCGCGGGGCCGGGGAAGTACTCCTTGCCTGCGTCGGACGGCGCCGACATAGTCAACCCATCGTGCGGCGGCAGCGGCGGCTGTGCGTCCGCCACAACCCACCGCAGGAGACAAGCATGTCTGACAGCTCACTCTCGAAGGCGACGTCGGCCGTCGCTCCCAACGCCGGCGACGCCCGGCCCGCGCGCCGACGCTTCCTCGGCGCCGCCGCGAGCGGCGTTGCCGGCGCAGCGGCGCTGACCGTGCCGATGATTTCGGTCGCCCAGTCGCCGATCGTTCTCAAGATGCAGGGCGCCTGGGGCGCCAAGGACATCTTCAACGAGATGGCCGAGCAGTACGTCGCGCGCGTCAACGAGATGGCCGGCGGCCGCCTTCGCATCGACTATCTCGTCGGCGGATCGGTCGTCAAACCCTTCGAGGTGATGGATGCCACGAGCAAGGGCGTGATCGATGCGGCGCACACCGTCGCGGTCTACTGGTACGGCAAGAGCAAAGTCGCCTCGCTCTTCGGCTCCGGCCCCATCAACGGCTGCGACGCCAACCAGATGCTCGCCTGGATCCACCGCCAGGGAACGCCGTTCTACGACGAACTCGTCAAGAAGCTGGGGCTGGACGTCGTCGCCTTCTTCGCGATGCCCATGCCGACCCAGCCGCTCGGCTGGTTCAAGAAGCCGATCAAGGGCGCGGCCGACCTGAAGGGCTTCAAGTACCGCACCGTCGGCCTCGCCGCCGACCTGATGCAGGACATGGGCATGAAGGTGACGCAGCTCCCGGGCGGCGAGATCGTGCCGGCGATGGAGCGCGGCGTGATCGACGCCTTCGAGTTCAACAACCCGACCTCGGACCGCCGCTTCGGCGCCCAGGACGTCGCCAAGTACTACTACATGGGCAGCTACCACCAGGCCATGGAGTTCTTCGAGATCGATTTCAACAAGAAGAAATACGACGCGCTGCCCAAGGAACTGCAGGCTATTCTCAAGTACGGCGCGGAGGCCGCGTCGACGGCGAACTACGCGCTCGCGATGGACCAGTACTCGACCGACCTGCAGGAGCTCAAGGACAAGGACAAGGTCAACGTCATCCGCACGCCGAAGGACGTCTTTACGGCGCAGCTCAAGTCGTGGGACACGCTGGTCAAGAAACTCTCTGACGAGGATCCCTTCTTCAAGAAGGTCTGGGACTCCCAGAAAGCCTGGGCCAAGCGGGTCGGCTACTACGGGTTCTTCAACGATGCCGACTATCAGCAGGCCTACGAGCACCTGTACGGAAAGCTCGGCTTCTGACCCGACCTGATCCGGCCCCGCCGGTCGTCGAAGGCGGCGCAGCGATGCGCCGCCTTTTTTCCGCGGCGCGCCCGCCGCCGCGACGGCACCTGAAGGATCCACCGCCATGCTCCAGAAATTCCTGATCACGATCGACCGCTTCAGCATGGCGGTCGGCCATGCGTTCGCGTGGTGCATCCTGATCCTGACGCTCGGCACCTCCTACGAGGTCTTCATGCGCTACGTGCTGAACGACCCGACGAGCTGGGCGTTCGACATGAGCTACATCCTCTACGGCGCCCTCTTCATCATGGCCGGGGCCTACGCACTCTCGCGCGATGCGCACGTGAGAGGAGACGTCCTGTTCCGCCTGCTTCGGCCGCGCGTGCAGGCATCGATCGAGCTGGTCCTCTACTTCATCTTCTTCTACCCCGGGGTGACCGCGCTCATCATCGCCGGCTACGGCTACGCGCACGATTCCTTCGGCTACAAGGAGGTGAGCGTCAACAGCCCGGTCGGCGTGCCGATCTGGCAGCTCAAGGCGCTCATCCCGCTCGCCGGGATCATGCTGTTCATCCAGGGCATCGCCCAGGTGATCCGCTGCATCCTGTGCATCCGCACGGGCCACTGGCCGCAAAAGCTGCACGACGTCGAGGAGATGGAAACCGCCATCCAGCACGAGCGCGAGTACGGCGAGGCCGCGAAAGGCACGCCATGACCAACCCGCAAATGGCGCTGCTCATGCTGGGCAGCTTCATCTTCATCATCCTGCTCGGCTTTCCGATCGCCTTCACGCTGATGGCCATGGGAGTGATGTTCGGCTTCTACGCCTACTACACGCCCGGCCAGGACTTCTTCGACAGCCGGGTCTTCTACCTGCTCTCGCAGAACACGTTCAGCATCATGAACAACGACGTGCTCACTGCCGTGCCGTTGTTCCTGTTCATGGGCTACATGATCGAGCGATCGAACATCCTCGACCGGCTGTTCTACAGCCTGCAGGTCGCCCTGCGCGCGATCCCGGGCTCGATGGCAGTGGCCGCCCTGGTGACCTGCGCGCTGTTCGCGACCGCCACGGGAATCGTCGGCGCGGTGGTGACGCTCATGGGCCTCCTGGCCTTCCCGGCGATGCTCAAGGCCGGCTACGACCAGAAGCTCTCCTCGGGCGTCATCTGCGCCGGCGGCACGCTGGGCATCCTCATCCCGCCTTCGATCATGCTGATCGTCTACGGAGCCACCTCGGCGGTGTCGGTGGTCAAGCTCTACGCGGCGGCGATCATCCCGGGCTTTCTCCTCGCCGGCCTGTACATCGTCTACGTCATCGTGCGCGCGACGATCAACCCCAGGCTCGCCCCGAAGCTGCCCAAGGAGGAGACGGCGAACATCTCCTGGGTCCGGGTCGTCGTCCTGCTGCTGCAGGCGTTCTTCCCGCTCGCCGTGCTCATCCTCTCGGTCCTGGGCGCGATCCTCTTCGGGCTGGCGACGCCGAGCGAGGCGGCGGCGATCGGCGCCCTCGGCGCGATGCTGCTGGCGATGGGCTACCGCGCCTTCAGCTGGCAGCGCCTCAAGGAGGCCGTGTTCCTCACCGCGCGCACGTCGGCCATGGTGTGCTGGCTCTTCGTCGGCTCCTGGACGTTCTCGTCGATCTTTTCCTACCTCGGCGGCGAAGGGCTGATCAAGGATTTCGTCCTGGCGATGAACCTCAATCCGATCACGTTCCTGCTCCTGTCGCAGGCGATCATCTTCCTGCTCGGCTGGCCACTCGAGTGGAGCGAGATCATCATCATCTTCGTGCCCATCTTCCTGCCGCTGCTGC
>JBDTPG010000136.1:0-7334 GCA_039932815.1 Caldimonas sp. | reverse complement strand
GTTCATGGCGCTGACCTACTTCCTGATCCCGGTGCTGTTCAAGCGCGAGATGATCTCGCCCGGCCTCGCCAAGCTGCAGCCGTACCTGTTCGGCCTGTCGATGTACTTCTTCTGTCTCGTGATGATGGGCGCGGGCACCCTCGGCGTCTCGCGTCGACACTGGGACATGGCGTTCAGCGGCGCCGCGCTGGCCTACGAATGGCCGGGTGCCGCGTACCTGATGATGGGGCTCGTCGGCATCGCCGGCGTGGCAGCCATCGTCGGCGGCGCGATCTACATCTATGTCACCGTCGGCTCGCTGCTCTGGGGCAAGCGGCTCGACCGCGGCAGCGTCAGCCCGACGTTCACGCCGATCCCGCCGACCCCCGTCGGCGCAGCCGTGCAGACGTACGGGTCGGCAGGCTTCGCTGCGCCCGGGACGTTCGTCCTCGCGATGGTCTTCCTGACCGCGTTCGTGCTGTACTACTTCATCAACTGGAAGTACCTGTCTCAGGTCTGGGGCCTGAGCTGATCGGCAGCACGACGATGTCATCGTTGCCGATCCCCGCGCCGGTTCGCGCCGGCGTTCGCTTTCGCGAGGTCGTCGGGCTGTTCAAGCTGCGCATCGGCGTGTTCATCATGCTGACCGCGCTCGTCGGCTACCTGGTCACGCCGGGCCCCGGGCTGGGTGCGGCCCAGGTGCTCGTGCTGGCGCTCTCGGTGCTGCTCGCTTCGGCCAGCGCGGGCGCCTTCAACCAGTACGCCGAGGCCGACTCCGATCGGCTGATGGCGCGCACGCGCAACCGCCCGTTCGCGACCGGCGCGCTGCCGCGGACGCCGGCCTGGCTGTGGCTGATGGCCGGCATGCTCGCGCTCGCCGTCGCGGCCGCCTGGTGGACGACGAATGCCATGGCGGCGCTCTATGTGTTCCTGGGCGCCTTCTTCTACGGCGTGGTCTATACCCTGTGGCTGAAGCGGCGCAGCAGCCTGAACATCGTCATCGGCGGCCTCGCCGGCAGCTTCGCGGCGCTCGCCGGCGCGGCGGCAGTCGATCCCGGCGTCGGCGTGCACGGCTGGCTTCTGGCGCTCGTGTTGTTCCTGTGGACGCCGCCCCACTTCTGGAGCCTCGCGATCGCCGGACAGGCCGACTACGCCGCGGCCGGCGTGCCGATGCTGCCGGTCGTCGTGGGGACCGAGCGCGCGGCGCGAATCGTCTACTTCAGCGTCGTGGCGCTGGTCCTGGCATCGCTGCTGCCGGTGATGTTCGGCGCCGGCTGGATCTACCTCGCGGGTGCGCTCGGCGGCGGCCTCTACTTCGCGTTCAAGGCCCGTGCGCTCGCTGCTGCGCCGGGCCGGGCGACGGCGATCCGCTCGTTTCTGGCCTCGCTCGTGCAGCTCGGCGTGCTGCTGGCCGCCGCCAGCATCGATGGTGCGGCGCGCTCGGGCTGGTGAGCTCCTGACCCGTCCGTCGCCGCGGCCGTGGGCCACGAACCGATGTCTGCCGCAACGATCGCCCTCCCAGACTCGCCCCGGCGGCAGCGACGCGTCGTTCGCGCGAGCAGCGCATGGGCGCTCGCCATCGCCGCGAGCTGTTCCGTGCCCGCCGCGTCGGCGGCAGCGGCAGAACGGACCGGCTCTGACGCAGTCGCGACGACGGCGCTGAATGCCGACGCCGCCGTGCGCGCAAGCCAGGCGGCGGTCGGGCGACGCATCGGCGAGCACACCCTGCTCGATCGCGACGGAAGGGCGGTTCGCCTGTCCTCGTATCGCGGCAAGCCGCTGCTCGTGAGCTTCATCTACACGGGTTGCTTCCAGGTCTGCCCGACCGGCACCCGCGCGCTGCACCAGGCCGTCCGCGCGCTCGCGAATCGCTTCGGCACGGATCGGTACAGCGTCGTCAGCATCGGCTTCAATCAACCGGCCGATTCGCCCGCCGCCATGAAGGCATTTGCGGCGCAGAACGGAATCGACTTGCCGCACTGGTCGTTCCTCAGCCCGCCGGCGAGCGATGTCGAGGCGCTGACGCGTGACTTCGGCTTCAGTTTCCAGGCGACGCCGGCCGGCTTCGATCACGTCCTTCAGGTCTCGCTCGTCGATGCCGAAGGACGCATCGTGCGCCAGGTCTACGGCGGCGAGGTCGCTGCCGATGCGCTCGGCGAGCCGCTCACGCTCCTGGTCGCCAGCCAGCCGCTGCCGCTGCAATCGGGTCTCGCCGAGCTGATCGATCGCGTCCGGATCCTCTGCACGGTCTACGACCCGAGGACCGGAACCTATCGGGTCGACTACAGCCTCGCGCTCGAGGTCGCTGGCGGGTTGACCTTCGCGATCGCCGTGTTCCTGTACCTGCTGAACGAGTGGCGCCTGCGGCGGGCGGCGCGACGCGCGTCGCGGGCCTGATCGAGCACCCACGACGATGTCGCCGCACGCTGCCGCTGTCGTCTTCGCAGCAGCCGCCGCCATGCCGGCGGATGGCGCCGACCGGGACCGCGCGGACTCGAATCGCGCCCGCCGCGATCGCGCAGGGGCGCAGCGCGCCTGGCAGCGACTGGAAGGTGCGTTCGACCGGGTGTTCGGCGCCGAGTCGAATCCGCTGCGCCATCTCGGCGCGCTCGGCTTCCTCTTCTTCTGGTGGCTCGTCGGCAGCGGCATCTACCTGTACGCGGCGCTCGACACCTCGGCCGCCGCCGCCTACGAATCGATCGCACGGCTCTCGCGCCAGCCGTGGTATGTCGGCGGCTGGCTGCGCAGCGCGCACCGCTATGCCGCCGACGCGTTCGTCCTCGTGATGGTGCTGCACCTCGCCCGCGAATGGGTGCTCGGCCGCTTCCGGTCGTTCCGGCGCCACTCGTGGTGGACCGGCATTGCGCTCCTGCTGTTCGCGTTCGCCAGCGGGATCGGCGGCTTCTGGCTGCACTGGGACCAGCTCGGCCAGTTCTCTGCCGAGGCGACGGCCGAGTGGATCGACGCACTGCCAATCTTCGCCGCGCCCCTGTCGCGCAACTTCGTCAACGTCGCGGCCGTCGGCGACCGACTGTTCTCGCTGTTCGTCTTCGTCCATGTCGGAGTGCCGCTGCTGATGCTGTTCGGCCTCTGGTTTCACGTCCAGCGTGTCGCCCACGCGAACGTGTTCCCGCCGCGACGGCTGGCCCTGGCGACGACGCTCGGCCTGCTGGCGCTGGCGCTGCTCGCTCCGGTGGCGAGCCACCCACCCGCCGATCTGTCGCAGGCCCCGGGAACGCTGGCCTTGGACTGGTACCTGCTGTTCCTGCATCCGCTCGTCGACGCGACGTCGGCAGGTTTCGTCTGGGCGCTGCTCGCCGCCACGGTACTGACGCTTGTGCTGTTGCCGCTCCTGCCGCAAGCGAGCGCGGTGCCGGCGCCGCCGGCGCGAGTCGACCCCGCCAACTGCAACGGCTGCCGGCGCTGCTTCGTCGACTGTCCGTACACGGCCATCACGATGGTCCCGCATCCGCACTGGCAGACCCCGGGCCGCCCGATCCGCCAGCTCGCAGAGGTCGACCCCGATCTGTGCGCGAGCTGCGGCATCTGCGTCGGCGCCTGTCCGTCGTCGACGCCGTTTCGCGGCGGCGACGAGCTCGTCACCGGCATCGACATGCCGCAACGGCCGATCGACTCGCTGCGCCGCGAGCTCGACGCGGGCCTCGCCGCGCGACCGGGCCTGCAGACGTTCGTCGTGATCGGTTGCGCCGAAGCGCGAGCCGGTGCGCGGCTCGGCGGCGATGTCGTGGCGCTCGACCTGGTCTGCATCGGCCAGCTGCCGCCGTCGTTCATCGAGTACGCCCTTCGTGCCGGCGCCTCGGGCGTGGTCCTGACGGGCTGCCGCGAAGGCGACTGCGCCTTTCGCCTCGGCCAGCGCTGGACCGAAGAGCGCCTGCTCGGCACCCGCGAGCCGCACCTGCGCGCGGATGCGCCGCGCGAGGCGCTGCGCGTCGCCTGGCCGAGCCCGCGCGCACCGATGGCGGTGGCGCGGGCCCTCGATGAACTGCGCCAGCGCTGCGACAGCGGGGCGCGGCGCGCAGAGGCCGCGTGTCATGGCTGAGCAGCGCACGAGCGGCAGGGCGCTCGCCTGGGTCGGCCAGGGCCTGCTGTACGCGGCCTTCGCGCTCCTCATCGGCGTGTTCTCGCAATGGCCGCCGTATCGCCACCTCGCTGCCGGCCAGGCCCTGATCAAGCTCAGCTTCAGCCATCACGGCCAGCGGGTCTCGGCGTGCCGGCAGCTCGGCGCCGAGGAGCTCGCCAGGTTGCCGCCGAACATGCGCGCGCCGACGCAGTGCCCGCGCGAGCGTGCGCCGGTCGTCGTCGAGCTCGACATCGACGGCCGGAAAGTCGTGCATCAGGTTGCGGCCCCGTCGGGCCTGTCGAAGGACGGTGCCTCGTCGGTCTATCACCGCGTCGAGGTCGCCGCGGGCGAGCACCGCATCGCCGTCCGCCTCAAGGACAGCGCCTCGGGAACCGCTTTCGACTACGAGCGCGCGGCCACCGTGAAACTCGCGCCGGCGCACATCCTCGTCATCGACTTCGACGCCGAGAAGGGCGGCATCGTCTGGCAATGAACACCTCGACATCGGTCCTCGGCGCGCAGCCGGGGTTGCAGGCCCCCGCGCCGGCGCGGGCATCGGCGTACGAGCTCTCGGTGCCGCGCGGCGCCCAGGCCGCGCTCGCGCGCGGCTGGCTCTGGCTCGCCCTCCTGGCCCTGATCGGCTCCGGACTGTTCTCGATCCTTCTGGTGCTCTCGCGCACACCCGGGCTCAACCGCTGGCTCGATGTCGCCGAGTTCTTCCGGGTCGCGCTGGTCGTCCATGTCGATCTCTCGGTGCTCGTCTGGTTCGTCGCCCTCGCGGGAATGCTGTGGAGCCTGAACGGTTCGGCGCGCGCCGCTGCCTGGGGCTGGGCCGCACTCACGCTCTGCGCTGCCGGCACCGCACTGATGGCGCTCGCTCCCTTCGTCGCGCACGCCGAGCCGATCATGGCCAACTACATCCCGGTGCTCGACGGCCCGCTCTTCATCGCCGGGCTGCTGACGTTCGGCGCGGGCGCCTGTGTCCTCGTCGCGCGCAGCCTCTTCACCGCGCCCCGGATCGGCGTCGGCTTCGACGGCGAGGGCGCGCTGCGCTTCGGCCTCAACGCGGCCGCCGTGTCCGCGGCGGTCGCACTCGCCGCCTTCGCCGCCTCTTATGCCGGCGTGCCGCACGCGCTCGCCGGCAGGGCGTACTACGAGGTCCTCTTCTGGGGTGGCGGCCACGCGCTGCAGTTCACCTGGACCTTGCTCATGCTCATCGGCTGGCTCTGGCTGGCGAGTGCCTGCGGCGCACGGCTGCCGCTCAGCCCGCGCGTGACGCTGCTGATGTTCGTTCTGGCGCTCTCGGCGGTGTTCGTCACGCCGGTCGCCTATCTCGCCCACGACATCGCCTCGGTCGAGCATCGCAACCTGCTGACATGGGCGATGCGTTTCGGCGGCGGCGTGACGATCGTTCCGCTCGGTCTCGCGGTCCTGATCGGCCTCGCGCGCGCGCCGGCGGGCGTTCGCCGCGCCCGAGGGCCGGTGGCCCCGCTGCGCGCCGCGCTGCTCGCGTCGCTGCTGCTGTTCGCCGCCGGCGGGCTGATCGGCGTCTTCATCTCGGGCAGCAACGTCCGCATCCCAGCGCACTACCACGGCTGCATCGTCGGCGTCACCCTCGCGTTGATGGGGCTCGTCTACCACCTGCTGCCGCAGCTCGGCTACGGGACGCCGCAGGGTCGCCTGGCGACGCTGCAGCCCGCCTTGTACGGGGTCGGGCAGCTGATGCACATCGTCGGCCTGGTCTGGTCCGGCGGCTACGGCGTCCAGCGCAAGGTCGCCGGTGCCGATCAGGTGCTGCGCAGCAGCGGCGAAGTGGCCGGCATGGCGCTGATGGGCCTGGGGGGCGCGATCGCGATCGCCGGCGGCCTGGTGTTCGTCGTGGTGCTGATCCGGGCATTGCGCCAGGCGGCGCCAGCGGGCCGCCGATGATCAGAAGACTGCAGGGCCTGCTGCAGTGGCTCTTCATGCGCGTCGAGGCGTTGTTCAACCGCGCCTTCGGCGATCGCCTCAACCCGCTGTATCACCTCGGCGCGATCGGCTTCTTCCTGTTCTGGATCATCGCCGGCACAGGCCTCTATCTCTACGCGTTCTTCGAGACCGGTGTCGCCGGCGCACACGCCTCCGTCGAGGCGCTCACGCACCGGCAATGGTTCGCCGGCGGCATCCTGCGCAGCCTGCACCGCTACGCGTCGGACGCGCTCGTGCTGGTGATGCTGGTGCACTTGCTGCGTCACTTCGCCTTCGACCGCCTGCGCGGATTCCGATGGTTCTCGTGGCTCTCCGGCGTGGCGTTGATCTGGCTCGTCTATCTCCTGGGCATCAACGGCTACATGCTGCCGTGGGACCGCGTCGCTCAGTTCGTCGTGGTCGCGGTCGCCGAGTGGCTCGACGCCTTGCCGACCTTCGGCGGTGCCCTGATCCGCAACTTCATCTACCCGAGCAACGTCAACGACCGCCTGTTCTCGCTCCTCGCGTTCATGCACATCGGCATTTCGTTGCTGCTGTTGCTACTGCTCTGGGTCCACGTCCAGCGCGTCCCGAAGGCAAAGACCCAGCCGCCACGGGAGATCGTCGCGAGCGTCGTCGTCACACTGCTGGCGCTGGCCCTGGTGCGGCCGGCGCTCAGCCAAGGCGGCGCCGCCGACCTCGCGGTCGCGGCGACGACGCTTCAGCTCGACTGGTTCTACCTGGCGCTGCTGCCGCTCTTCTATGCCATGCCGCTGGCGCAGGTCTGGATGCTCGTCGGCGCCGGCACCGTGCTGCTGGCGCTGTTGCCCTGGATTCCGCCGCGCTCCCGACGCGGCCTCCTCGGCGATGCCGGCGTCGCGGTGCATCCGGGTTCGAACCAGATCCGGGTGCGACCGGGCGAGACCTTGCTCGATGCCGGCCTGCGCCAGGGCCTGGCGCTGCGCTACGAATGCCGCAACGGCGGTTGCGGCGTGTGCGTGTGCAGCGTCCTGCAGGGTCAGGTCGATCTCGGCCCGTACCAGCCGAGCGTGCTGACCGAGGCGATGCGTGCCCAGGGGCGGGCGCTGATGTGCTGCGCCCGGCCGCTCGGCGATCTCGAGATCGAGGTCGACTTCGAGGTGGCGAGCGCCCCGGCGCGCCCGATCGCGGAGCGGCGCGCGCGCATCGATCGTCTCGAGCCGCTGAGCGTCGACGTCATGCACGTGCGCCTGAGCCTTCCCGACGCCGACCCGATCGCCTTCACCGCAGGTCAGTACATCAACATCGTGCTCGACGACGGCGAGCGGCGCGCGTTCTCGTTCGCCAA
>JBDTPG010000135.1:0-7347 GCA_039932815.1 Caldimonas sp. | reverse complement strand
AACGAGAGCGTCCCGCGCGGATGGGCTCTGTTGCGCGATGCAAAAAGGTTGATGCGCGTCAAAGCGAGGCCCTCATCTGTCACCCGTCTCGACGCGAGTCCCGCTAAACTGACCCTCGAAATGCGAACGCACCGCCAGCGCTCACGATGCCGGACCTCGTTCATCATGATCGTGGCATTGCTGTTCTCGCAACTGGCACTCGCAAGCTACGTTTGTCCTGGACTCTCGGTCGAAGAGCGGATGAGCGAGGTCATGGCATCGGGGCTCCCGTGCGACGGGGATGACCCGTCGCAGCCGGCGCTGTGCCACCAGCACGCGACCGACGCTTCGCAATCCTTCCAGATGGCGAAGGTGGCGGCGCCGAGTCTTCCGACCGTCGTGCAGATGTTCGTCCTCCCTGGCCTGCACGACTGGGCAAGACCCTTGGTCGTTCCGTTCGGTGAGCGGCCCGAGGCGCGTCCACCGCCCGACCCCCTGTATCTCGAGACCCTCAGACTGCGGTTCTGACATCTCCGTCGACATCGGCGCTGGTGCGGCTCGCCCCGCTTGCCAGCAATCGCCCTCGTGTCAACGGAGTTCCATGTCTCACCTCGCCGTGTTCGCGACCGCACAGGTCGTCGGGTTGTTGCGCCATCCGACAGCGAAGCCAGTACCTGCCGCATCGCCGTCGGGCGGAAGAGTTCGCGCGGGTCCGTTGGTGGCTGGCCGGGGATGGTTCTCGAGCTGTGTGCGATCGATTCGGCCCATGTTGGTCAGCACGGTCCTGGGAGCGTCGCTGTCCGGAGTCGGCCAGGCACAGGAGGCCAGCCTGGGCAGCAACGTCCAGGGCTTGCTGGCGTACGCGCGTGGCCAAAGCCCCGAGTTCGCGGCGATGCGGCGCGAAGCCGACGCGGCGGCAGAGCGCGTGGGCCCCGCGGGCGCGCTGCCCGATCCCGTGCTCCGGGTAGAGCTGATGAACATCAACAACTACGGCCGCGATGCGTCGCCGAGCCTGCTGCCTTCGCGCGTCGGCGAGACGAAGTACACCGTCATGCAGACACTGCCTCTTTGGGGCAAGCGTGATCTGCGCCGAGACGCGGCCGCTGCCGACGCGACCCAGGCGGCCGCCCGCAGCGAAGTCACCTGGACCGAGCTGGCGACACGAATCAAGACCTCGTATGCCGAGTACTACCGGGCGATCGGCAACGAACGGTTGACCGGCGAGGTCCTCGAGCTGCTGTCCAGGCTCGAGCAGATCGCGCAGGCTCGCTACGCCGGCGCGCTGGTGCCCCAACAGGACGCGATCCGCGCGCAGGTCGAGCTAACGGGGATGCGCCTGGAATTGATCGGTTTCGAGAACGAGAAGCGTCAATCGCGGGCGCGCCTGAACGGGCTGCTGGGACGCGACTCGGCCGCGCCTCTCGCCGAGCCGCAGGAGCAGCAGCCTCGGCCCGCGGTGTCGACGGCGGATGCTGTCACGCTCGCGGAGCGGGCACGCGCGCGCAACCCTCAGCTCCAGGCCGAGCTGGCGCGGCTTGCCGGCGCGCAGAAGACTCGCGACCTCACCTTGCGCAATCGCTACCCCGATCTCCTGGTCGGGGTGGCGCCGAGCCAGATGGGGTCGCGCATCACCCAGTGGGGCGTGATGTTCGAGATCAACATCCCGTTGCAGCAAGAGTCGCGCCGCGCCCAGGAGCGCGAGGCCGAAGCGATGGTCGGGGCAGCGCGGTCGCGATCCGAGGCGGTGTCGCGCCAGCTGCTCGCCGAGCTGGCCGGGAGCCTTTCGGCCTTTGAAGCCGCACTGCGCACCGAATCGTTGATCCAGTCGCAGTTGCTGCCGCAATCTGAAATGAGCCTTCAGTCCTCGTTGGCTGCCTATGAGAACGGCAAGGTCGACTTCGCGCCGCTGCTCGAGGCCCAACGGCAGATCCGCAAGGCACGGCAGGAGCTGCTCAAGTCTCGCGTCGAGGCGCAGTTGCGATTGGCCGATGTCGAGCGCCTCGTGGGAGAGGACCTGTGAAAACTTCGAAGCGCATTCTCGCGACATGCCTGCTGTTTCTTCTGTTCGTCGCCGTCGGCGCGGGTGGCTATTGGCTCGGCACTCGCTCGACCGCTACGGATCCAGGCGGCGTCGTTGCCTCGCAAGCGCCCAGCGCCCCCGCGCAACGCAAGGTGCTCTATTACCGCAACCCCATGGGCTTGGCCGACAGCTCGCCGACGCCGAAAAAAGACCCGATGGGAATGGATTACGTGCCGGTCTACGACGGCGAGGATGAGCCGAAGGAGCCGGCCTCGCCCGCCCAGATCCGGATCAGCACCGAGAAGATCCAGAAACTGGGCGTTCGCATCGAACCTGCCGGCATGCGCCAGCTCGGACGATCGGTTCGTGCAGCGGGCCGTGTCGAGCCCGACGAGCGGCGCGTCTTTGCCGTCTCGCCCAAGTTCGAAGGCTATGTCGAACGCCTGCATGTGAACGTGACCGGCCAGCCGGTGGCCAAGGGGCAGCCGCTCTTCGAGGTCTACAGCCCCGAGCTCGTGTCGGCGCAACGCGAGTACGCCATCGCGATGCAGGGAATGCAGGCCATGAAGGAGGCCGGCCCCGAGGCGCAAGGCAGCATGCGGCAACTGGCGGAGTCGAGTCTCTTGCGCCTGCGCAACTGGGGTCTCTCGCCGGCACAGGTGACGGCGCTGATGACGACTGGCCAGGCGCAGCGCACGATTTCGTTCCCTTCGCCGGCGTCCGGGATCGTCACCGAGAAGAAGGCGCTGCAGGGGATGCGCTTCATGCCCGGCGACATGCTGTACCAGGTGACCGACCTGTCTTCCGTCTGGGTCGTCGCCGACTTGGCCGAACAGGACATCGCCATGATCCAGCCCGGTGCCAAGGCGGCAGTGAAGATCACGGCCTATCCGAACAAGGTGTTCGAGGGTCGGGTGACATATGTCTACCCGACGTTGAAGGCCGAAACCCGGACCGTGGCAGTCCGGGTCGAGCTCGCCAATCCCGGCCAACTCCTGAAGCCGGCGATGTATGCGCAAGTGGACTTTTCGGTTGGCGCGAAAGGGGCGGTGCTCACCGTACCCGACTCGGCCGTGATCGACACCGGGACGCGACGCATCGTTCTCGTGCAGGTCGGCGAGGGGCGGTTCGAGCCCCGTGAAGTCGAGCTCGGCGGCCGTGGGGAAAACTTCGTGGAGGTGGTGAAGGGCGTGCGCGAAGGCGAGCAGGTCGTCGTCGCCGCCAATTTCCTCATCGATGCCGAGAGCAACCTGAAAGCCGCCATCGGCGGCCTGGGCGCCCACTCGGACCACGGCAGCCCGGCCAAAGGCTCGGCGGCGGCAACGCCCGCGGCGAATTCTGCGCCCGCGGCCGTAGGCCACAAGGCCGAGGGCAGCGTGGACGCCATCGACCCGAAGGGCGGCACCGTGAGCATCGAGCACGGAGCGATACCGGCTTTGAAATGGCCGGCCATGACGATGGAGTTCAAGGCCGCCAACCCGTCGCTGCTGAGCGGCTTGAAGCCCGGGCAACGGGTCGCGTTCGAGTTCGTCGAGCGGCAACCCGGCGAGTACGTGGTGACATCGATCGCGTCGGCGCCACCGACGGGTGCCGCCGCGCCCGCGACCACGATACCGGCAAGCCCCGCGTCGCACCCCGGCGCGAACCCCCACAGCGGTCATTGACGCGAGAAAGCCTTGCTCACCAAGATCATCCAGTGGTCAGGCAGGAATCCGTTCCTGATCCTGCTCGCCACCCTGTTCGTCGTCATCGGCGGTGTCTACGCCGTGATGAAGACTCCGCTCGATGCCCTGCCCGACCTGTCGGACGTCCAGGTCATCGTCTATACAGAGTATCCCGGCCAGGCGCCGCAGGTGGTCGAGGACCAGGTCACGTACCCGCTCACCAGCGCCCTATTGGGGGTGCCGAAGTCGAAGGTCGTTCGCGGCTTTTCTTTCTTCGGCGCGTCGTTCGTCTACGTCATCTTCGAGGACGGGACCGACATCTACTGGGCGCGCAGCCGTGTCCTGGAGTACCTCAACTTCGCCTCCAGCCGCCTGCCCAAAGCCGTGTCGCCAGCGCTCGGGCCCGACGCCACGGGCGTCGGCTGGGTCTACGAATACGCACTGCTGGCCAAGAACAAGAACCTGGCCGAGTTGCGGACGATCCAGGACTGGTACGTCCGCTACCAGCTGACCAAGGCGCACGGCGTCGCCGAGGTCGCGTCGATCGGCGGCTTCGTCCAGACCTACCAGGTGACGGTCGATCCGCTCAAGCTGCGCAGCTACGGCATCCCGCTGGCCAAGGTGTCGCAAGTGATCCGCGACTCGAACCGCGACGTCGGCGGGCGCGTCGTCGAGATGGCCGAGACCGAGTACATGGTGCGCGGCCAGGGCTACCTGCGCAGCAAGCGAGACCTGGAGATGCTGGTCGTCAAGATGGAGGGCGGCACGCCGGTGCTGATCCGCGACATCGCCCGCGTCGAGATGGCGCCCGACGAGCGGCGCGGCCTGACCGAGCTCAACGGCGAGGGCGAGGTGGTGTCGGGAATCGCGATGGCGCGCAACGGGCATAACGCGCTCGAGGTCATTCGCAACCTGAAGACCAAGGTCGCCGAGATCGCCTCGGGGCTGCCCGAAGGCGTGACGATCGAGGCCGTGTACGACCGCTCCGAGCTGATCCACCGCGCGATCGAAACCCTCAAGCGCACGCTGCTCGAAGAGAGCCTCATCGTCGCCGCCGTCTGCGTGATCTTCCTGTGGCACGTCCGCTCCGCCCTGGTCGCGATCCTGATGCTGCCGGTCGGCGTGCTGATCGCCTTCATCGCCATGCGCCTGCTGGGGATGAACTCGAACCTGATGAGCCTGGGCGGGATCGCCATCGCCATCGGCGCGATGGTCGATGCCGCCATCGTCATGATCGAGAACGCGCACAAGCACATCGAGCGGCTGAAGCCCGATCACACCGTGCGCGAACGCGCCGACGCGATGCTCGCGGCGTGCAAGGAGGTGGGCCCCGCCCTGTTCTTCTCGCTGCTGATCATCACGGTGTCGTTCCTGCCGGTGTTCACGCTCGAGTCGCAGGAAGGGCGCCTGTTCTCGCCGCTCGCGTACACCAAGACGTTCTCGATGGCCGGGGCGGCGCTGCTGTCGCTGACTCTGGTGCCGGTGCTGATGATGCTGTTCATCCGCGGCCGCATCATGCCGGAGGCGAAGAACCCGCTCAACCGCTTCCTGATCTGGATCTATCGCCCGGTCATCGCCGCCGTGATGCGCTGGAAGAAGGTCACGATCGCGCTGGCGCTGATCGTCATGGCGGTTTCGTATTTCCCGGCATCGCGCCTCGGCAGCGAGTTCATGCCGACCCTCAACGAGGGAACGCTGCTGTACATGCCCGCGTCGCTGCCCGGCATGTCGATCACCAAGGCAGCTGAGGTGCTGCAGACCCAGGACAAGATCATCAAGAGCTTTCCCGAAGTGAGCTCGGTCTTCGGCAAGGCGGGGCGCGCCAACTCGGCCACCGACCCGGCTCCGACCGAGATGTTCGAGACGGTCATCAACCTGAAGCCGCCCTCGGAGTGGCGCGCCGGCATGACCACCGACAAGCTGATCGCCGAGATGGACACCGCGCTGCAGTTCCCCGGCATCTCCAATGCTTGGACGATGCCGATCAAGGCCCGCATCGACATGCTGTCGACCGGCATCCGCACGCCGATCGGCATCAAGGTGTTCGGCAAGGATCTCGCCGAGATGGAACGGCTCGCCAAGGAGATCGAGGCGGTGGTCAAAAAGGTGCCGGGCACGACGTCGGCGTTCGCCGAGCGACTGACCGGGGCGAGCTATCTCAACATCGAACCGGATCGCGAGCAACTGGCTCGATACGGACTGTCGGTCGGCGAGTTGCTGGAGGTGATCGGGACCGCCCTCGGTGGGGAGATGGTGACCACCACGGTCGAGGGCCGCGAGCGCTTCGGCGTGAGCGTGCGCTATCCGCGCGAGCTGCGCGCCAACCCGGAACAGATCGAGCGCGAGGTGCTGGTGCCGATCATGGGCGGCGCGATGGTGCCGCTCGGCCAGGTCGCCAAGGTACGCATCGCCCGCGGAACACCCGGAATCCGCACCGAGAACGCCCTGCTCTCGGCCTACATCTTCGTCGACATCCGCGGCCGGGACATCGGCTCATACGTCTCGGACGCCCGCAAGGCCGTCACCGAACAGGTCAAGTTCCCTGCCGGCTACTACATCACCTGGAGCGGCCAGTTCGAGGCCATGGAGCGCGCGATCGAGAAGATGAAGGTCGTGGTCCCCGTGACCCTGCTCGTCATCTTCCTGTTGCTGTACCTGAACTTCAGGCGATTGACGGAAACCTTGATCGTCATGCTGTCGGTTCCGTTCGCGCTGGTGGGCGGCGTCTGGCTGATGTGGGCGCTGGACTACAACCTGTCGGTCGCGGTGGCGGTTGGCTTCATCGCACTCGCGGGCGTCGCTGCCGAGACGGGCGTCGTGATGCTGATCTACCTCGACCACGCCTGGAAAGCTGCGAAGGTGCGCTGCCGCGAGGAAGGCCGTGCCCCGGGCCCTGCCGACCTCTACGGCGCGGTGATGGAGGGCGCGGTCGAGCGCGTGCGCCCGAAGATGATGACCGTCGTCGCCATCATGGCCGGACTGTTGCCGATCATGTGGGGCACCGGCACCGGCTCGGAGGTGATGAGCCGCATCGCCGCGCCGATGGTCGGCGGGATGATCTCTTCCACGGTTCTGACCCTGGCAGTGATCCCGGCTCTCTACGCGATGGTCAAGCAGTGGCAACTGGGGCACACGCGGCCCGCCGCACCAGCTGTCTCGGCTGGAGTCGTGCCTGGCACGGCCACGGCGGCGTGAGCCGACTCCTTGGGCGCGGTACAGATACTTCCACTGGCCGCGGACCTTGACCTTGGTTTCGTCCATGCACCAGTTCTGACCGACCGGGCGTTTGCGCCGGCGAAACACTGACGCCAGCAGAGGCAGGATCTTGAGCGCCCTGCGGTGGACCGTGGAGTGATCGACGAATACGCCGCGTTCGATCGTTCGCTGACTCCGCCAATGCCCGTTAGTCCCGCGCGAACCCCGCCAGCAGAGCTAACGCCAAATGCCCAGTCATCGAGCCGTAGCAGCGCGCTGCGTTCAAGCTGCGTTCGCCGCGCCCGGCACCGCGTTCTGCTCCATCGCGGGCGCACGCGCCGGGGCGCCCCCAGCGGCCTCCGCCGCGTCGGCGACGGCGAGGGCCGTCATGTTGACGATCCGCCGCACGGTCGACGACGGCGTCAGCACGTGCGCCGGGCGGGCCGCGCCGAGCAGGATCGGCCCGACCGTGACGCCGTTGCCGCCGGT
>JBDTPG010000134.1:0-7452 GCA_039932815.1 Caldimonas sp. | reverse complement strand
AAGCTGAGCGCGCTCTGGGGGCAGACGGTGGTCGTCGAGAACCGGCCCGGCGCGAGCGGCCGGATCGGCGCCGAACAGGTCGCCAACGCGGCGGCCGACGGCCACACGCTGGTGATGGCGTCGACGGCGGCGATCACCGAGAAGAACATCGGCCGGCTCGCCCCGGTGGCGCTCGTCTCGGCCGAGGCCTACGTGATCGCGCTCAATGCCGCGGTGCCGGTCAACAGCGTGCGCGAGCTGATCGCCTACGCGAAGGCCAACCCGGGCAAGCTCCGCTTCGGCTCGTCCGGCATCGGCGCCGCGTCGCACCTGTCGGGCGAGCTCTTCAAGGCGCAGGCGCAGGTCGACCTGCAGCACGTTCCGTACAAGGGCACGGGCCAGGCGCTCACCGACCTGCTCGGCGGTCAGATCGAGCTGATGTTCGCGCCGACGCAGACCGTGATCCCGCAGCTGCAGTCGGGCCGCCTCAAGGCGATCGCCGTCACCGGTACGCATCCGCTCGAGGCCCTGCCCCACCTGCCGACGGTCGCCGCGTCCGGCCTGCCCGGCTACCAGGCACAGGGCTGGTTCGGCCTGCTCGCGCCGAAGGCGACGCCGCCGGCGCTGATCGCCAGGCTGCACGACGACGTCGCCAAGGTGCTCGCGATGCCCGACGTGCGCAAGGACCTGCTCGCCAAGGGCGCCGATCCCGGCGACATGAGCGCCGCGGAATTCGGGCGCTTCATCGCCGACGAGCAGGCCAAGTGGGCCCGCCTCGTCAAGGAGGCGGGGATCGTGATGGAGTGAGCCGGTGTCGGCGCGGGGCGACGCTCAGCGCCGCTCGGCCGCGACCGCCTTGTCGGCGCCGAGCTCGACGACGTTGCCGGCGGCCGCCGGCGCGGCGACGCGAAGGAGATGGCCCTGCACCGTGGCGCCGACGTCCATCTGCAGCTGGCGATAGCGGATCGTTCCGGTGACGCGCGCGTCGGACTGCAGCTCGAGGCGGTGCTCGACGTCGAGATCGCCGATCACCGTGCCGTTGATCACCGCGTCGCCGCAGCGGATGCTGCCTTCGATGTGGCCGTTGGCCGACAGGACGAGCAGCGACGGGCTCCTGGCGTCGACGGCGGGACGTCCGGTGATGTCGCCCTTGACGCGGCCGTCGATCCGCATGCCGCTGGTGAAGAGCAGGTCGCCGGTGATCTCGACGCCTTCGGCGATCAGGGTCGAGAGCTGCGCCATCTTGATGAAGGGCTGCTTCTTGAGGCTCGCGAACATGGCTCGGTTTCCTTTCAGTGCTTCTTGCCCTCGCGGGCCTTGCGGAAGAAGGTCAGCTCGTCCTGCGATTCGGTGAGCTTCTGATTGAGCGTGTCGATCTGCTTCTCGAGCTCCTGGCCGCGCGCCTCGGCGACGCGCAGTCCCATGCGGGCCTGGTCGAGCTGCTGGCGCAGCGTCGCCAACTCTGCGATCGGCGCGGGCGCCTGCCTCACCACCACCGCAGGGGCGCGATCAGGAAGCAACTCCTCGGTGCCGATGCCTGCCGCGAAGGCGCCGGCGACGAGCAACGCGACGGCGATGGCGCGCCGGCCCGAGCGGCGGCGCGGTGCCAGCGTCAGGCCGACCCGGGTCAGCTCGCGCGTGGCCTTGGGCGCGAATCCGGTCGACACCGCGACTGCTCCGTTCACAGCCCCGCCAGGTAGCGCCGGGGATCGACGTGATCGCCCGAGCGAAGAACCTCGAAGTGAAGGTGGGCGCCGGTCGAGCGGCCGGTCGAGCCGACCATCGCGATGCGCTCGCCCGGAACGACGACCTGGCCCAAGCGCACCAGCAGCGCGGAGGCATGGGCATAGCGCGTCGCGAGGCCGTTGCCGTGGTCGATCTCGACGACCCAGCCGTAGTCGCGCCGGAAGCCGGCGAAGGCGACGATGCCGCCGCCCGCCGAGGCGATCGGCGTTCCCGCGCGGGCGGCGAAATCGAGGCCGGCGTGGAAGGCGTGCGAATGCGCGAACGGGTCGATGCGATTGCCGAACGGCGACGTCAGCTCGGCGCCGACGATGGGCAGGCGCGTCGGCAGGCGCATCAAGGCCAGGGAGTGCTCCGCGGCCGCGCTGGCGACGGTGGCGATCTGCTGTTCGATCCGGCCGAGCTGGGCGTCGATCGCACCGAGCGGCGACGACGACTCGCTCCGCTCCGGCAGCAGCGGGCCGCCGGCGGGGCCCGTGGGCTCGGCGGGCGGCTTGGTGTTCCTGGCCGCGCTTGGGCGCACGGGGCCCGGCGCCTCGGTGTTGATCACGCCGATCCGCTTGCTGAGCTGCGCCGCCTCGCTTTCCAGTCGAAAGACGCGCGCCGAGATCGCGCCGACCTGCTCGAGCGTGAACGGCAGCGCGAGCGGCTCGGGCGCGGCGGCTGCCGCCGACGGCGGCGACCTCGGCGGTGCGTCGGCGAGCCAATAGCCGAGCGCGCCACCGGAGCCGAGCAAGGCCAGCGCCGCGACGCCGGCCAGGGCGATCAACGGCCGCACCGGCAGGGTCCTCACCCGCGACCGGCTGGTCGCGCCGGTGGCAATCATCACGAAAGACATGCCCTCTCCTTCAGACCGATGCGGCGGGCGACGGGACGCCGCGCCGTTCGCGAGGCCCTGGGACGGCCCCAACGAAGCGGATCCTAGGACGGAGGGGAGCGACGAGGGCACCCGGCGCTGCAACGGTTTGTTCAGCGCAGATACGTTGGCGCAAGTTCACGCTCGCCGAGGGCGAGGTGTTGCAAGACGTTGCCGTTGGCAAGCGAATGGCGACGCCGCAACGCGTGTTGGGCCGACGAATGGCGGCCCGCCGGCGCAGGCCGGCGGGTCGTCATGGAGCACGCCTCGACGATGAATCAGAAGAAACGGTACTTCACCCCGACCGAGTAGACGCGGCCGATCGCTCCGGCGTAGTCGAGCGGATTGAACGAGAACTGGCCGTAGGTCAGCGGATCGAGCGGCGCGACGCGATCGAAGACGTTGCGGACCGAGCCATAGACCTCGAAGTTCTTCGTCGGCAGCCAGCGACCGACCAGGTCGACGGTCGTGAACGATGCGATCCGGCAGCCGTTCGGCGCGTCCGTGCCGTCGGCGAAGGTGCTCGCGCAGCCCGCCGGGTCGTCCTTGAAGAGCTTGTTCTCGATGCTGGCACGGTAGTTGACGTTGGCGCCGATCCGCCAGGCTCCGGTGTCGACGAAGGCGCCGACGTTGACGCGGTCGGCCGGCGTGCCGATGCAGTTGGTGACGTCGCAGTTGCCATGCGTGCCGGCGAAGTCGCGCGACGTGCCATCCGGGTCGGTGCGCTTGAACGTGAACAGGTGCGTCCACTGCGCCGTCAGCGTCAGCTTGCCGAAGCCGGAGCCGAGATCGAAGCCCTGCCTGGCATCGACGTCGAAGCCGCGTACCTTCGTGCGCGAGGAATTGATGTACTGGCCGAGCACGGCGGTGATCTGGCCGGGGTCGCCGGGGATCGCCGTCGCCGTCGTTGGATCGCGCGCGATGTGGCCCGCGGCGATCGCCGCATCGGTCTGCTCCTGGTTGATCTCGTTCTTGCGCGTGATGTCGAAGTAGTCGATCGCGATGCTCGTCTTCGACGTCGGCTCGAACACCAGGCCGAGCGTGTAGTTGTCGGACTTCTCGGGCTTCAGGTTCGCGTTGGGCGAGGTGATGATTGCCACCGACGCCGGGTTGCAGGCGACGGCGACGCCGAGCGCGCAGCGGACCGGGTCGGTGGCGGTGCCGAACGCCGCCAGCCCACCGACCCCGTTCTCGGCCGAGTTCGGCGCGCGAAATCCCTGCGCATAGGTGCCGCGCAGGGCGAGCTCGCGCATCGGCGTGTACTTGACGCCGAACTTGGGCGTCGTCGAGCTGCCGATGTCGGAGTAGTGGTCGTAGCGGACGGCCGCCGACAGCTCGAGCTGCTTCAGCACCGGCGCCAGCAGCTCCGCATACGCCGCGTAGACGGTTCGTCCACCGGAGTAGGCGGAATAGCCGAGGCCGATCACGTTGCCACGGTCGGTGCCTGTGGTCGGTGCGAGCTCGATGGTCTCGCGCCGCAGTTCCGTGCCGACGGCGAGCCCGAGCGGCCCGCCCGGCAGGGCCATCAGCTCGCGCGAGCCCTTGAAGTCGATCTGCGTGATTTTGGCCTTCGCGTCATTGGAGATCGTCGGCGACAACGCAGCGTAGAGCGCTGCCGAGTTCAGCCCGGCGTTCTCGGCGATCCGCCAGATGCTGCCCGGCGGCAGCGCGGCATAGGCGGCGCTGCCCGCGGTCGCCGCGGCGACATTCGCGGGGCTCGGATTCAACAGCGCGAACGCGACGTCGCGCTGCAGATAGCCGGTGCGCGTGTTCGAGACCTTGTTTTCCGAATACAGGAACGCGCTGTCGTAGTCCCAGTCGGCAACGGTGCCCTTGACGCCGGCGAGGACGCGGTAGAAGTCGGAGTCGATGTTGCTGATGCGCGGGCCGACGTCGGCCGCGAGGTAGCGCAGGCGCGCGGCGGTGCCGAAGTAGGGATTGTCGGGATGCGCCGCGCCGAGCGCGATGCCGGAGTTGCTGACCGGCCCGCCCGGGAAGCCCACCGAGCTGCTGACGCTGGTCGGCGAGTTGTACGAGTGGGTCTTGTTGTTGTACCAGTTGAACTCGCCGTAGCCCTGCATCGACGGCAAGACGTTGACCGTGCCGCGGACGAAGAAGTTGTAGTACTCCTGCGACGGCTGCACCTGGTTGTAGATCTGCGAGCCGTCGATCAGGCAGCCGCCTCCCGGGTCGCCCTGCGGATGGCTGGTGAAGTTCGAGCACGCCGCGCCCGGGAAGGTGCGCGTGAAGTCGAGCCCGGCGAGGTTGCCGCGGTTGTAGTAGTCGAGCGTCGTCGGGTTGCGCACGTTGCCGTTGATGGCCGGGCTGGCGGCGTTGTTGCTCGTGATCGCGCCGGTGCCGCCGAGCGTCTCCTGGGCGCTGAAGCCGAGATTGCGCAGGTCGACCTTGCCGATATAGCCGTGGTCGTCGATGTCGCGGTAGTAGATCTCGCCCTGACGGCCGACCTCCAGGTTGGCGAGGATGTTGAAACCCTGCGTCTGCAGGTCGCCGAACCCGCCCGTCAGCGAGACGCGCTTCTCCTTGCCATTCCACGAATCGGTCGTCCCATAGCTGGCATTGAGCGCGAGGCCGCGGTAGTCCTTGCGCAGGATCACGTTGACGACGCCGGCGATCGCATCCGACCCATAAACGGCCGAGCCGCCGTCCTTCAGGATTTCGACTCGCTCGACGGCATCGAGCGGGATGAGGTTCAGATCGGAGAAGACCTTCTGGCCGTCGTCGGCGAGGCCGTAGGGCGCGATCCGGCGGCCGTTCAGCAGCACCAGGGTCGACGCCGTGCCGAGGCCGCGCAGGGAGATGCCCGACGCGCCCGAGGCGAAGCCGGCGCCGAAGTTCTTCGGCACCGAGCCCTGGTTGTCGACCGACAGCGTCTGCAGCAGTTCGGCGACGCTCGAGCGCCCCGACTTGTCGATGTCCTCGCGGGTCAGCGTCTGCACCGGCGATGCCGTCTCGGCGCTGATTCGGCGGATGTTCGAGCCGGTGATCTCGACGCGATCGAGCGTCGTCGATGCGTTCTGGGCCAGCGCCGCGGGACCAGCGCTCAGCATCGCGCCGCCGCAGGCGACCATCAATGCTGAGCTGAGCCTTGTCTTTCTCATGAGATTCTCCGAGAGGAAAAAGAGGTCGATCGGTGGATCACCCTCGAAAGCCCGCCTCGTGGTTCGTGACGGACTTCGCGCAGGCGAGCGGCGATTGTCTTGACGCGTTGCGCCGTCGACGTTGCAGTTCCTGCGAATCTCGGCGCGCGCATCCGCCACGCAACGCCGGCCGGACTCCGCGACAAGTTCGAAACACTTTCCATCGCACCGCCCACGCCGGCGTTGCGGCGCCGCACAGAAACGACCGGATCGTGACGGAACATGCATAGCCATCTATACTTTTCGTGTGCAGTTCTTTCGTCGCCACCCGTTGGAAGCCAGGCCCGAATCGGCACGGCTCGTCCTGCGCACCGTGCGGCGCGGCGCCGAGACGCTGGCCTGGACACAGCGATCGGTGCGGGTCGACGCCGACGTCTACGTCGTCGACCGCGGCGACGCGTTGGTCATCGCGGTCGAGGCGGAGACGCTGCCCTTGCGGGTAGAGCTGACGCTGCCGCGCGAGGCCGGGCTCGCCGCCGCCGCTCTCACGCCGACGGCGCGATCGACCAGTGGCGCGGTCGGCCGCGCGCTCGCCGAGATCGGGCGCCAGCGGCCGGAGGCGAGCCGCATCGTCGCTTCAGCGGAGGCCTCGGCCTCGCTCTGGCAAGACTTGCTCGCCGAAGAGCACGAGCTGTGCGCGCGCGCCGCCCGCATCGCCTGCGCGAAGCCCGCGACGCGCGAGGCGCTCTTTCGCCGCCTCCTGCTCAGCGCCGATTTCATCCAGAGCCACTTCGCCGAGCCGCTCAGCGTCGAGCTGCTCGCGACGGTATCGAACTTGTCGCCGTTCCACTTCGCGCGGCTGTTCGCCCGGGTGATGGACGAGACGCCGCACGCATTCCTCACGCGCAAACGCCTCGCCGTCGCGCGCCGACTGATCGACGCCGGGCTCGGCCGCGGCGATGCCGCCGAGCGCGCCGGCTTCGGTTGTCGATCGACCCTGTTCCGCCATCTTCGCGAGGCGGCGGCCGTGCCGTCGTGACGCCATGACGCCTCTGCTGCTCGTCATCACCTCCGACCGGGTCATCTCCGAGCCCTTCCGGCACGAGCTGAGCGCGGCCGGCTTCAAGGCCTACTACGTCGAGACGCTCGCCTCGGCGCTCGGCGTCGTCGCCCAATGGCAATTCGACGCGATCCTGCTGCAGGGACAGGGCTTCGACGACGCCTTGCCCGCCATGCTCGGCAGCCTGCGCGACGACGCCGGCGTGCCCATCCTGCTCATCCTCGACACCGGCGAGGAAGAGCGCCAGCTCCAGGCGCTCGAGTCCGGCGCGAGCCAGGTGCTGGTCGAACCGACCTCGATGCGCATCGTCGCCGCCCAGCTGCGACGCCTGATCGACGTCTCGCACCAGCGGCTCAGGCACGAGGCGGCGGAGGTCCGCTTCGGGCCGCTTCGGCTCGATCCGCGCCGCGCCGCTGCGAGCATCGGCCACGCGCAGGTCGCGCTGACGAGCGGCGAATTCGAGCTGCTCCTGCTGCTGGCGTCGCGGCCCGGCGACCTCGTGCACCGCGAGACGATCGCGCGAACGCTCGGCCGGACACCCAACGCCGACACGCGTCGCAGCGCCGACATGCACGTCTGCCGAATCCGCAGGAAGCTGCGCGACGTGGCCGGCCACAGCCTCGTCGTCGAGACCGTCTACGGCCGCGGCTATCTGTTGCGAATGGGCGCGCCGGCGCGCCTGGCCGAAGAGCAGCAGGCGACCGAGTGGTCGGTGT
>JBDTPG010000133.1:0-7498 GCA_039932815.1 Caldimonas sp. | reverse complement strand
GCGTGTGCAGCGCCGGCGTCACGGTCCAGACGACGTGGTAGCCGACGTAGATCGCGAGCACGAAGATGATCAGGTTGATGACGGTGTGGGAGACGACGTCCATGGCTTGGGCTCTCGTTCGGTTCTTGTTCAGGCGCGCTTGACGGCGCCGCCCTGGGTCATCAGGCAGGCGGCGACGATGTCGTCGTCCATGGGCACGGCGAAGCCGCCTTCCTTGGTAAGGACGAGCTTCAGGAAGTCGAGGACGTTCCTCGCGTAGAGCGACGACGCATCGGCACCGACGCGCGCCGCCAGGTTGGTCTCGCCGACGATCGTCACGCCGTGGACGACGACGGTCTGGTCGGCGACGCTGAGCGGGGTGTTGCCGCCGACGCCGCCCGGCCCCTTGCCGGCGGCGATGTCGACGATGACCGAGCCCGGCTTCATCGACTTGACCATCTCCTCGGTGATCAGCGTCGGCGCGGCGCGGCCCGGGATCAGGGCGGTGCTGATGACGATGTCGGCGGCGGCGACGCGCTTGGCGACCTCGACCTTCTGGCGATCGAGCCAGCTCTGCGGCATCGCCTTGGCGTAGCCGCCGACGCCCACGGCTGCTTCCTTTTCTTCCGGCGTCTCGTACGGCACGTCGATGAACTTGCCGCCGAGCGACTCGACCTGCTCCTTGACGCTCGGCCGCACGTCGCTCGCCTCGATCACGGCGCCGAGCCGCTTGGCGGTGGCGATCGCCTGCAGGCCGGCGACGCCGACGCCGAGGACGACGACGCGCGCCGCCTTCACCGTGCCGGCCGCCGTCATCAGCATCGGAAAGAAGCGCTGGTACTTGTCGGCGGCGATCATCACCGCCTTGTAGCCGGCGATGTTGGCCTGGCTCGACAGCACGTCCATGCTCTGCGCCCGCGTCGTCCGCGGCGCCGCCTCGAGGGCGAAGCTGGTCAGCCCGGCGCCGGCGAGCGCCTCGAGGCCGGCATGATCGAACGGATTGAGCATGCCGACGAGGGCCGCGCCGCTCTTCATCAGGCGCAGCTCGTCGGCGCTCGGCGAGCGCACCTTGAGGACGAGATCGGCGCCGAGGGCGCCGGCGCGGTCGACGATCTCGGCGCCGGCCGCGGCATAGGCGTCGTCGGTGACGCTGGCGGCGACGCCGGCGCCCGACTCGACCCGGATCGTGTGGCCTTGCGCCTTGAGCTTCTTGGTCGTTTCCGGCGTCGCGGCAACGCGCGTCTCGCCGGCCGCCGTCTCGCGCGGCACCCCGATCATCATGTTCTGGTCTCCTCGCCCGTTCAGGGATGGCGCGAGCTTACAAGAAAGGCCACGCGCCTCCGACGCCTGCGCCGCGCGGAGCACTAGCATCGGCCATGGCCGAGCCGGCGAAGGATGGAAGTGCGCGGATGACGGCGGCGCCGGCGCGCGGCGCGAACGAAGAGCGCACGGCGGCGGCGATCGCGGGCGCTCGCGTCCTGATCGTCGAGGACGATTTCGGCATCGCCAGCAACCTGCACACCTTCCTCGCGCTCAAGGGCTTCGACGTCGACGCCGCATACAGCGGCCCGTCGGCGCTGCACCGCTGCAGCGTCGAGCGTTTCGACGTCATCCTGCTCGACCTCGGCCTGCCGGGCCTCGACGGGCTGACCTTCCTGAGCCGGCTGCGCGAGGAGCTGCGCGCGGCGACGCCGGTGCTCGTGATCTCCGCGCGCAGCGAGCTCGCCGACAAGCTCGCCGGCTTCGAGCGCGGCGCCGACGACTATCTGACCAAGCCGTTCGCGCTCGCCGAGGTCGAGGCCAGGGTGCGCGCGCTGCTCAACCGGTCGGGCGCCGGCGCCGTCGTCGATCCGGTGCTCCGCTTCGGCACCGTCGAGCTCGATCGCGAGCGCGGCGAGACGCGCGTCGCCGGCGCGCTCGTCCACCTCACGCCGAAAGCGACCCAGCTGCTCGAGCTGCTGCTGCGCAAGCCCGGCCAGCTGGTGCGGCGCGCCGCGATCGAAGCGGCGCTGTGGCCGGACACGCCGCCGCAGACGGATGCCCTGCGCAGCCAGACCCACGCGCTGCGCAAGGCGCTCGCGGAGCACGGCTTCGACGGCCTCGAGACCGTGCATGGCGTCGGCCTGCGCCTGGTCGGGCGCGAGCGCGGCTCCGGCTGATGGCGCGGCGTCGCTCGATCGCCGAACGCGTCGTCTGGGCCGTGACCGCGACGGTCGCGCTCCTCGTCGGCCTGCAGTCGGTCCTGGCTTACCTGGCGATGCACGCGCAGGAAGACGATCTCTCCGAGACGATGCTGCAACGCGAGGTGCAACAGATCGTCATCCACACCCTGCAGCCGGGGCTGACGCGGACCGGAACCCTGATCGACTCGACGCGCGTCTCGGCGTGGCTGACGCGCGACGGCGACGGCGCCGACGCGATCCCCGAGCCGATGCGCGAGCTCGCGCCCGGGATCTACCACTTCGATTCGGCCGGCAAGTCGCTCCACGTCACCGTCACCGACACCGACGACGGCCGCCTCACCGTCGTCCTCGACGCGACCACGCAGGAGGAGCGGGTCGATCGCTTCGGCTACACGCTGTTCGCGCTCTGGCTCGTCTGCGTCGGTGCGACGATCTGGATCGCACGCGGCGTCGCCGCCATCGCGGTCGGCCCGATCGTCGCGGCGACGCGAACCATCGCCCGCTCGGCGCCCGACCAGCCGTTGCCCGCCGACGAGCAGCGTGACGAGGCCGCAGTGCTGATGGAGACCTTCAACCGCTTTCGCGACCGCGTCGACGAGATGGTCGAGCGCGAGCGGGAGTTCGCCGCCAACCTCGATCACGAGATCCGGACGCCGCTGACGACGATCCGCACCGACGCCGAGCTGGTCGGGCTCGAAGCGGAGCTGGCGCCGGCGCAGCGGCAGCGGCTCGAGCGCATCACGGCATCGGTCGACGAGATCATCGCAACCACCGAATCGACGCTCTCGTACAGCGCCGGCCGCTTCGCCGGCACCGAGGAGATCGACCTGCGCGAGTTCCTCGTCGGCGCGTGCGCTGCGATGGCCGACCGTGCCGAGGCGAAGGGCCTGCGCATCGACGTCGACGTCGGCGCCGGCGAGCGCGTCGCCGGCGACCGGCAAGCGCTCCTGGCCATCGTCCGCAACCTCGTCCGCAACGCCATCGAGCACGCGGCGCCGGCGACGCTGCGCATCGACGGCGACCGGTGCGCCGTCGTCTTCAGCGACGACGGCCCGGGCATTGCGCCGGAGCGGCTGGCGCGCATGTTCGAGCGCCCGACGCGGGATCGCCGCGCCGACGGCGACGGTGACGGTGCGCGCCTGGGCCGCAGGCGCGGCCTCGGCCTGGCGATCGCCAAGCGGCTCTGCGAGCTCCAGGGCTGGCGGCTCGAGGTCCGTTCGCCCCTCGCTTCGGGCACGGGCACCGCGTTCACGCTGACGCTCGGCGAGGACGGGGCTGCGCCGTCCTAAGCGATTTCGTCAACGCTTTCTCGACGCTTGTCTCACGCGCCGCACACGGCGCCCGGCCTAGCCTCAGCGCATGCGAGATCGAACCAATCGGACAACGGCGGCCCTGCGGGCGCTGGCCATCGCGGCGGCGGCAGCCGCATCGGGCGCTGCCGCCGCCGGCGGCGGCCCGCTCGGCATCGACCATCCGGTCAACTTCGACGACAGTGGCATCTGGAAGCGCCGCAACCAGATCGTCCTCCAGGACGCGACCGCGCTGCTCGTCGTGGGCGGCGCGCTCTGGGAAGGCGACGACAGCCGTTTCGGCCACACGCTCTGGCAATCGGTCGACGCGATGGCGATCGGCGTCACCGCCTCGACCGTCATGAAGCGTGCCTTCGGCCGGACGCGTCCGGCCGAGACCAACGATCCGAACCGCTGGTTTCGCGGCAGCCACAACAACAGCTTCCCGAGCGGCGAGGTCATGGAGATCACGACCGCGGTGACGCCCCTCATCCTCGAGTACGGCGCGGAGTATCCGGCGGTATGGGCGCTCGGGCTCCTGCCGGTCTACGACGCCGTCGCGCGGGTCAAGGTGAAGGCGCATTGGCAGTCGGACGTCGTCGCCAGCCTGGCGATCGGCACCGCGATCGGCGTCTGGACGCACTCTCGCTCTTCGTCGCTTTCGGTGGGCGTGTTGCCGCGCGGCGTCACCATCGGCTGGAAGAAGAGTTTCTAGCAACCTCGCCCCGCCGTTCGACGGCCAGCGTCCACGCATTCACGGGTGCCATGAGCAAGACGGGGGTGGTGACGCATGAACGATGAGCCCGGCATCGACACGATCCCTGCGCCACCGTCGCCGGTGTACGTCGTGACGAACCGGTACGCCGCGATCCACCTCGTCGTTATTCCGGTCTTGCTCGCCGGTATCGCCTGGGCCTGCCAGCGCGGCAGCCTCGACATGGCGCTGGCCCGGCTCTTCGTCGATGCGACCGGCCGGCACTTCGCCGGGAGCGACTCGGCGCTGCTCGACATCGTCGGCCACCAGGCTGCGCGCGGCGTGCCCGTTCTCGTCGGCGCGGTGGCCATCGCCGGCGGCACTGCCGGCTGGGCCGTGCGTTCGCTGCGACCGTGGTCGCCGATCCTGCTCGCCATCGGCGTGGCGATGCTCGTCGGTCCGCTCGTCGTCAACCTGCTGAAAGCGACGAGCTTGCCGCATTGCCCGATCGCGCTACAGGATTTCGGCGGCGTCGTCGACTACGCCGCCGAGCAGCGCGGGCCATTCTGGGCGTCGTCGCCGCAAGGCGCCGGTCATTGCTCGCCGAGCGGCCACGCCGCCGGCGGCTACGCCCTGCTCTCGCTCTATTTCGCGGGCTGGGCCTCGGGCCGGCCGGCCTGGCGCTGGCGCGGGCTGGCCCTCGGCACCGCCGCCGGGCTGATGTTCAGCGTCGTCCGGATGGTCCAGGGCGCCCAGTTCGCGAGCGCCACGCTGTGGTCCGCGGCCATCGACTGGACGGTCTGCGCGCTCGTGTTCATGCCGCTGCTATGTCGAGCGACGACGCGACCCGGCTGACGACGACGCCGGCCGCGCTCGGTATCCCCAGGCCGCGCCTCGTCGGCGCGCTCGTCGCGTTCGCCTGGCTCGCGTTCGGGATCGGCCTGCATCCTTTGATGCTGCCGGAGGAGGGCCGCTACGTCGGCGTCGCGTGGGAGATGCTGCGCTCGAGCGACTGGGTGGTACCGACGCAGAACGGACTGCCGTTCTTCCACAAGCCGCCGCTCTTCTATTGGCTGACGGCGCTTTCGATGGAGCTGTTCGGCGCGAACGCGGCCGCGGCGCGACTGGCGCCGTTGCTCGGCGCCTCCCTGGCGGCGCTCGGCTTCCATGCGGTCGCGCGGCGCCGGGCCGGCGCGGCGGCCGCCGACGCGAGCATCGTCGTCCTGGCGACGCTGCCGTTCTTTTTTGCCGGCGCGCAGTTCGCCAACCTCGACATGCTCGTCGCCGCATTCGTGGCGCTGGCGATCGTTTTCGCGGCAGACGCGGCGCTCGCCCTCGGACACGAAGAACCGCATCGAACGCAGCTCGTCCTCGCCTGGGCGTGCGCCGCTCTCGGCGTCCTCTCCAAGGGGCTGATCGGCCTCGTCCTGCCGGGTCTGGTGATCGTCGTCTGGCTCGTCGTCTCGGGCCGGGCGCGAACGATCCTTCGCCTCGTCTCGCCGCTCGGCCTGGCCGTCTTCATGCTCGTCGCGGCGCCGTGGTTCGTCGCCGTGCAGGCGCGGCACGCCGGCTTCGCGCGCTATTTCTTCGTCCATCAGCACTTCGAGCGCTTCACTGCGGGCGGCTTCAACAACCCGCAGCCCGTGTGGTTCTTCTTCGTCGTCCTGCCGTTGCTGGCGCTGCCCTGGTCGTTCTGGCTGGCGCGCGGGCGCGTCCGCGCCGCACCGCAGGACGACGCCGACCGGCGCGCGTGGCGCCAGCTGATGTGGACGTGGCTGGCGAGCGTCGTCGTCTTCTTCTCGCTGCCCGAGTCGAAGCCCATCGGCTACGTGATGCCGGCGATCTTTCCGCTCGCCTTCCTGGTCGCCGAGCCCGTGCTGTCGGCGTGGCGCCATGAGCGCCGCCTGCCGCGCGGCCTCGTCGTCGCGACCTTCGCGGGCGCGGTCGCGATCTGCATCGGCGCGACCGCCTGGCTGGCGCTGCGCTACGACCGCGACAACACCGCGCTCGGCCGGACGCTGGACCAGCTGCGCGCGCCCGGCGATCCGGTGGTCTTCGTCGGCGAGTACTTTTTCGACGTGCCGCTGCACGCGCGCCTGACCGAGCCCGTGGCGGTGATCGCCGACTGGAACGATCCGAAGATCGCGGAGCGCGACAACTGGCGCCGCGAGCTCGCCGAGGCGTCGGCCTTCGCGCCGGAGCGAGGCGCCGCCCTGCTCGTCGACGCGGCGCACGGCTACGCGTTGCGCTGCGGCAAGGCGCCGCTCTGGGCGGTCGTCAAGCTCGACGACGAAGCGCGCGTCGCGGCGCAGCCGGAAGCCAGGCGGGTGCTCGTTTCGCACCACGCGGCGCTCTGGCGCCTTGCACCGCAGCCGTGCGTCTCGTCCGCGCGGCCACAAGGATCGACTCGATGAAACAGCACGGCCCACCCGGCACTGGCGCGATCGCGTCGTCGACGCGGATCGCCTCGCCCTCGATCAGCTGCATCCTGCCCGCCTTGAACGAGGGCGCGAGCCTGCACGCGCTCCTCGCCGAGCTGAGCAAGGAGCTGCGCCGGCACTTCGAGCGCTGGGAGATCATCGTCGTCAACGACGGCAGCAGCGACGACACCGAGCTGAAGGTCGCGCCCTGGCTGAAGGGCCGTGGCGTTCGCTACGTTTCGCTCTCGCGCAACTTCGGCAAGGAGGCGGCGCTGACCGCGGGCCTGGACCGGGCGCGCGGCGACCTCGTCCTGCTCATGGACGCCGACCTGCAGCATCCGCCCGCCCTCGTCGCCCAGATGCTGCGCGCCTGGCGCGAAGGCGCCGACATGGTCTACACGGTGCGCGCGACGCGCGGCGACGAATCGTTTCTGAAAAAGCTCGGCACGCGGGTGTTCTATCGCGTCGTCAACGCCGGTTCTGCCGTCCCGATCCCGGCCAACGCCGGTGACTTCCGCCTCCTCGACCGGTCGGTCGTCGAGGCCTTGAAGAGCCTGCCGGAGCGCAACCGCTTCATGAAGGGCCTCTACGCGTGGGTCGGCTTTCGCAGCGTCGCCGTCGCCTACGAGCCGAACGAGCGTTTCGCCGGCGACACGTCGTTCTCGATGCGCGGCCTGTCGCGGCTCGCGATCACCGGCGTCACCGCCTTCACCAACGCGCCGCTGCGCCTGTGGAGCGCCATCGGGGCGGCCATCGCCATCGGCGCGCTGCTCGCGGGTCTCTGGATCATCGTCGAGCACTACACCTTCGGCGCCGATGTCCCCGGCTGGGCGACGCTGGCGGTGAGCGCGCTGTTCTTCAGCGGCGTGCAGCTGCTCTCGATCGGCATCCTCGGCGAGTACGTCGGCCGCATCTTCGACGAGGTCAAGCAGC